>JALVKE010000049.1 GCA_027028005.1 Persephonella sp.
ATATTTCTATATAAAAATTCCATTCTTATATTATGAGCATTTGCATTAACAACTTTACCTCTTAAACTAATAACCATTCCCCTTAAATCTTTTATTAAAAATTCTAATGTATGATCTCTGATATCTTGCAAATAAGGAGTTAAATCTTCATCTATTTGAATCCAAATACCTGTTAAAGATAAATCAACTACTTTTCCTCTAAAAGTTTGGTCTTTTACAAACACTATTGCATCATCTTTTCCTGGTACTCTATGCGCTTTTCTTTTTTCCGGTTTTTCGTGGGCAACAATTATACCTAAAGCTAAAAATACAAAATTAAATAGCTCCCAAAAAAGTAAAATTACTACTGTTCCTCTATAATCTGGATAAAAAATAAATTTATAAATTCCAAAAATAAAAGAAATTAAAACAATATTAAACAAAATATAAAGAGGCTTATAAAAAGGTGACACAAATTCCTCTTCTACCTCTTCCCCTTTTGGAGTAACAATAAAAGTAGGAGCTTTTGGTTTTAACATAACACTAATTATCGCAGGCAATAAAAATATACTTTGAATTGATTCATAAACCTCAGAAAAAAATGGCCAACGATACTTTCCATATAAATAATAACTAACTATCAAAGAACCTATAAAATGAGGAATAGCATATGCAGTTACATCGAGTAAAGTCGCATTATAAATTTTTACTCCAAAAAACAAAAAAAGTAAAGGAGCTATCAAAAATATAACTCTTGCAATTGAAAAAAACCAAAAAACATTTGAATTTAAATATCCCAATTTTTGATGCCACTTAAGCCCTTTTCTCAAAAAAGGTCTTTTTAACAAAAATATTTGAATCATTCCCTGCGCCCAACGAGATCTTTGAATAATAAAAGATGAAAACGTTTCAGGCTGAAGCCCATATACCATTCCTCTTGGATAATAATAACTTTCATAACCTTTTGAATGAAGTTCAAGTGCAGTTTCTGCATCTTCTGTAATAGTATCACCTGCAATACCGCCAACTTCTTCCAAATATTTTTTTCTAAGAATAGCAGCCGATCCACAAAAAAATGACGCTTCCCAAAAATCAAGACCTTTTTGAATAAAATTATAAAACATTTCAGATTCATTAGGAACTTGTCTAAAAATTCTTAAATTCTTCTCAATCGGATCTGGATTATAAAATTTATGTGGGGTTTGCACTAAAAAAAGTTTTGGATTTTCAATAAAAAAGCCGACAGTTCTTGCTAAAAAATCTTGACTTGGAACATGATCACAATCTAAAATTAAAACCAAATCTCCATCTGTTTTTTTAAGCGCAGCATTAATATTCCCTGCTTTTGCATGTTCATTTTTTTCTCTTGTTAAATAATGTACATTCTCTCCTATTTCCTTAGCTATTTTTTTAAGAGCTTCAGCTCTTTTTCTGTTTTCTTCTCTTTTTTTTGGATCTGGATCATTTAATTTTTGCTTTGTTCCTCCATCATCTAGTATATATACATTAAATTTATCTTTTGGATAATTCATTAAACTTGCAGCAATAGCAGTAGTCTTTACTATCTCTACTGGTTCATTATAAGTTGGTATATAAATATCAACTTTTGGCAACTCTTCTCTTTTAAATTTAGACAAAGGAATATAATCTCTCTCAAGAAGCCTAAGTGCAATAAAAGCCCCAAGTAAGAAAATCATCATGGAATAAAACTCTGCCAAAAAAAGCGATAATGAACCAAGTGCATTTAAAAATGTATCAAAATTTAAAGTTTGAGTTGCTCTCCAATAAAAATATCTAAGAGAAATAGTTAAAGCAGAAAAAATAATAAAAAGTTTTACATATTCTTTATTTATAGATTTAATATTAATTGCTAAAAGCATAATAAAAATTAAAGTATAAGCAAAAAGCATTTGGATATATACAGTTG
>JALVKE010000050.1 GCA_027028005.1 Persephonella sp.
GTATATATATTCAGCCGAGGTGCCGAGATAGCTCAGTCGGTAGAGCAAGGGACTGAAAATCCCTGTGTCCGAGGTTCGATTCCTCGTCTCGGCACCATTTTTCATTTTTCCCCTGCCCTGCAACTATCCATTTTTAATAAAAATTGAATTTCTACAAAATTTTGATAAATTTTTGAAGAAAATGGATTGGATAAATTTCGACGAATTTAGAAGAAAAATTTTAGAGCAAGAAAAAAGAAAGGCAAAGAAGAATTCTTTTGTTTCAAGTTTATGGCTGGCGAATGTAGAGAAATTTTACAACGAGAAAAACATAAATATAGGTTATATTAGAGCCCAAAATACCCCACCAAGGAAAAAAAGACCCGGCGTTATAATAAATGCAGAGAATGGTCAATATAAAATAATATTTTTCACAACTTCAACTGGTGCATTTCCAGTGTTTGAGGTGGACAGGTGCAGGCATTATACCTGTCCAGAACCTTTTAAATGGGAAGATAAAGCTAAAATCTTTGTAGAGTACAGGAAAAATAGAAAACCAAGAAAAATTTTTAAAATCAATTATAAAGATTTGGATGAGTTAATGGTTTTTTGTGGAAACTGTGATAAAGATTATGTGATAAAGATAAAAAGCAAAGTGATTTAGAAGTGGAAAATTCAACAAGAAGTGGTCTAAAGAAGCTATTAAATGGAGAGTCTCTATCCCAAAAAGAAGAAAGTGTCGCACTTTCAAAATTGAAAGAACTGGTTTACTATGCAATAAAAGATGTTGGTATAGATGCTTTAAAAACTATCTATTCAAGAGAAAGTATTGAAAAAGAGGTTTTACAGGAGTTTGTGATAAAGCTAATTGAAAAGAGAAACACCCTGATTCAAAAAATAGAAGAAGACACAAAGATTGAGGCATATTTAAAATTGATAATAAAAAACCATTTAATAGACAAGCTTAGAAAAAAGAGGGTTAAGAGTCAGGAATTAAAAGATGAATACCTAAACATAGCTAACACAAAAAATGAGCTTGTTTCCATAGAGGCAAAAGAATTTGCAATAATTTGTAGAGAAAATCTCACCAAAAGAGAAAAAGAAGCTCTCTGCTTAGAACTCTCACAGCCAGATTGGCATAATTTAGACATTTCTCTTCAAAAAGCAAAAACAAGGGCACACAAAAGGATAAAAGAGCTTGTGTTAGCAAAAAAGTTTTCAATGGAAGTAGTTGAGTATTCGATAAATTATTTTTTCATGTCTGAAATCTGTAAAGAATTCGTTAATTTAAATAGAAGGAAACCATAATGAGATGGATAAAATTTATTTATGAACAGTATATTAAAGATGTTGAGCAAGGTGAGAATATGAGCAAATTGACGGAAAAAACAGAAAAACTTGAAGAACCCCACATAGGAGAGATTTATCTCTTTAATACTTTATATTTTGTTATTTCAAATATAGAATATTATCCGTATGAAGTTTTCATTGTCTCTCCTTATTGGGAATTGGCATCCAACGAAGACTTAATAGCTGATGGGAAAGAGCAAAGGTGGGTAATAGAAAGCTTGGTCAGATATGTAGGTGATGAGATTTTAGCATCTGCGTTGAAGGTTGATGAAATAAATGAAAAAGATGTTAATACAATGAAAGCCTATATAGATGAGGGGAAACCACTACCAGAAAATCAAACTGGTTTATCTTATATAGCTGGTGAGGGCTTTTATCAAGAGTTGTTCAAAGAAAGCGAAAGGAAAAGAAGTTTGTTTCTCATGCCAAATATTGGATACGTGGAAGATATTAAAGAAGAAATCACGATTGATTTAAGCCAGTATATAGAAAATTTGGAAGATTCTTTAAACCAGAGACTTGCCGCTTCGTCGTTTGATGCGGTAGTAGTTGCAGAATACGGAGATATA
>JALVKE010000051.1 GCA_027028005.1 Persephonella sp.
TTATAAATCTAACTGAGTTTTTGCCAATTTTTCCAAGGTATACATTATCAACAACTCTACCTTTTGAATCCCAAACTCTAGCGTAGATGTCAGCATCCCAGCAAGAGTTATTTGATACAACGATGTAGAACTGACTATCATCTATCATGTAAGGAATATATGCTTCATCTCCATTTGGTTTCCACAATAAGAAATATCCTGCAAAATCATTATCATAACAGCAAGATAGTTTATCCACTTTTCTTAAAACCTGTTCATCACTTTCTGTAAGAGTATATTTATAAACCTCATTATTGTCATTATCTAGTATAGAAAATGTATATTTTAATCCCCATCTAACCATTTTTAAGTATTCGTCATTTTTTACCCCAATATAAATATCATCTTCCCAACCTCTTACAAGTGGAGCAATAACTGTATTTTCAGAAGGAGAACCTGTTTCATAAACAAATGCTTCAGCATAACAGTTTCTTCCTGAATGCAAAGGAATATCTCTTAATCCTTTACTATGTGTTGGATCTCCTGAAGCATTACTGTTTCTTATTCCGTTATTATCTATAAACATTCTGCTAAAATCTAATCCTTTATATCCTTGTGGAGAATTATCACATCTATATTTTCTATTCATATCATACATTTCAATAGATATTTTTCCTTTCCAACCTGTAGGGGATAAGTGTACTGGATCATCAATATCATTATCTTGATTATTATTTATTTTTATCCAACCACTTGAGGCATATTCTTCTGTACATGTATCGCTGTTTAAGATACTATCTCCTGTAGGAACAAATCTATGTGAAGCTTCTGTACCTTTTAAGTAACACTTTATGAGGCCGCTTTTAGAATTATCACAGTTAGCATTATTTAAATCAGGATACGTATTTATATAAGAAACAGCAGGTGTCATATCAATAGAAAACTGATTTTTAAAATTTATAAAGCATGTTTTTTCTTTTGTCGTTAACTCTTTTATAGAAGTAGATGGACAGCAGGTAAAAGCTTCAGGTACTTCAACACATATAGCTTTTTTATCTTTATCTCTTATTATAATAGGTGTCCCACTAGGTTTTTTAAACTTTATAACAGCATTATACATATCGTTAAACTTAGCAGGGGGATCTGCAAGACCTCTATCTTCATCTACTATAGAAGGTTCTCCTAGTTCTTCACATGTTAAATAAAGTAGACTTTTAGAATGAAAATTTTTATATTTAGGAGGTTTATAGTCTAGTACTCTAAATAATATGGCATTTTTTTCTATATTAACTGATTCAGCTATAACAACACTATCATTTGTGTCTCCATCATTAGTTAAATCATAGTTGGTATCTCCAATACCATCATCATCAGTATCTAACCCATTATGTTCATAAAACACAAACCAACATTTTGTAAGTTTTTCAGAAAAATAAGCATTGCTTAATGTAAGCACAAAATAATCCATATAGTTTAGAGTTCCTGAATCTGTTTTATATATAATCCTTGCACCTGTATTATTTCCAAAAGGAGAAGGGACAGATGGATCTAGATTGTACTCTATATTTTTGTTTGCAAATATTTCCCTAACTTCATTAGGTATTGTGATAGCATTATCAGGAGAAGAAGGGGTTATAATTGTAAAAAGTTTACCAGCGTGTGCAGGTATACTGCCTATCATTAAGCCAGATATTAAACTTAATTTAGTGAGTTTCCTCATAGCACCCCCCATTTTTTCCTCAATAATTAAAATCTACTTTCTGTAAAATTATTTGACAACTTTAATTTTAATAAAATTTGACTTAAAATTAAAGTCAATATTAATAATTTAATCTTTACAGGTTAATAATGCATAAAACATGCCTAACAATAGCAGGATCAGATAATAGTGGTGGAGCAGGGATACAGGCGGATCTAAAGGTTTTCTCAGCTTTCAACGTTTATGGAATGAGTGTTATAACGGCTTTAACAGCACAAAACACAGAAGGTGTAAAGGAAGTTTACACCATTCCTGATAGTTTTGTTTACACCCAAATAGAAACTATATACAAGGATATAAATGTTGATGCTGTTAAAACAGGTATGCTTGCTGAAAAAGAAATCGTAAAAACTGTTGTAAGAGCTGTAAAAGATTTTCACATAAAAAATCTTGTTGTGGATACTGTATTTAAATCTAAGAATAATAAAGATCTTTTATCAGAAGATGCCATTGATGTATTTGTATCTGATCTTCTCCCCCTTGCGACAGTTATTATGCCAAATATTCCAGAAGCGGAAACTATAGCAGATATGCAAATAAAAAGTTTAGATGATATGAAAGAAGCTACCAAAAGAATTCATTCTATAAACAAAAAATACGTTGTTTTAAAAGGTGGGCATCTACCTTTTGATGATAAAACTATAGATACAATCTATGATGGTAGAGAATTCTTACTTTTAGAGTATCCTTTAGTAAAAACAAAAAACACTCATGGAACTGGTTGCACATATTCTGCAGCTGTGACTGCAAATCTAGCTAAAGGAATAGACCCTATAAAATCTATTCGTATAGCTAAAGCATATCTTCATGGTGCTATAGAAAATGCCTTAAATTTAGGAAAGGGGAATGGTCCTTTAAATCATAACTGGACAAGATAATGTTTAAAAGTTTATTAAATCTCTTATATCCAGGAAGATGTTCAGTCTGTAATAATCTATTTTTTGCGGAAGACCAGAGTTTTGTATGTAGAAGCTGTATAGATAAAATCAGCCCTTCTGAAGTTTCTTACTGTAAAAGCTGTGGATCTCCTACTGAAAACTGTCAGAAATGTTTGAAAAATAGAAAGTATGATTACATAAAGGTTTTTACCTCTGCAGATAAAGAGCTGGTGAACATTATAGCAATGTATAAACTTCAAAGTGTAAAGCCTTTAGGTAAAGAGATATCACAAAAGATTTCAGAGGATATTGTTGAGTTTGTTAAAAGGGAACAGGTAGATTTGATAACATTTATTCCATTAACAAAAAAGATATATAGAGAAAGAGGATTTAATCACCTGGAGTTTATTCTAAAAAATATCTTCCCCTCTTTTTTGATTAAGAATGTTCTCTTAAAAAAGAAAGAAACGGCATTACAGATGGATCTGTCTGCTGAAGAGAGAATAAAAAACATTAAAGATGCCTTTTCATTAAACCCTGAAGTAGAAATAGAGGGAAAAAACGTTCTAATATTTGATGATATTCTAACAACTGGTTCAACAATGCTGGAAGCTTATAAAACGGTAAAAAAGGGAAAGCCTAAAAAAATATTTGGATACGTTATATGCAGATAAATCTCTAAGAAAAAGACAGGCTAAAAATTTCCTACGACAGAAACGTAAAACCATAAAGCTATATAGAAGAGCAAACTCAAAACGCATCAACACAATTAAAATAAAGGTTCGATTTCAAGGAATTTGTGAAAAAAAACTCTGTTTATCATAAATTCATGGGTATAGAATATCCACATATCAGGAGTATTTTAACTGTTTGTTATCCAGATAGAAAGAAATGGCTGGGAAATTCCAGCCATTTTAGTAAACAGAAGTTATTTCTTCTTGTTCCTTTTCCTTTTCCTCTTTATTTTCCACAGGTTCATCTGTTAATCTTTCTGCTAGATAATCTGCAAGGTGTTGAACTTTTACCTTCTTATACTCTCCATGCTTATACATACCATCAGCTAGATTAAATACACATCCGGGACAGTCACTTAACACATACTCTGCTTCTGTTTTTTCTATATCATTTATCTTATTTTTCTGTAGTTCAGTAGCAACTTCATAGTTAGCTACAGAAAAGTAACCTGCAAATCCACAGCACATCATAGCATTTTCACCTTCAACATACTTAGCATTATCAACATTTTTAAGTACAGTTCTGTAAACATCTGGATCCGTCTTCATAGCTGTATAGGAATGACAAGGAAAGTGGAAGTATACCTTTTCTCCTTTCCCTCTAAAAGTGAAAAAGCCTTGTTCTTCGAGGATTTCAGCAAAATCCTTAACAGGGTATCCATACTCCTCTTTTAAAGCTCCTCCACATGTTGGACATGCAACTACAACAGCATCAAAATCATACTTTGAAAGCTCTTCTTTATTATGTTTCATGAGTTTTTCAAACAACTCAACCTCTCCACCGTATAGCTGAGGTGCTCCGCAGCATCTTATATTTTCTGGAACAATAACTTCATACCCAGCTTCATTCATAAGCTTTATAACATTCTCACCAGTTTTTCCATAAAAGGCATCTATCATACATCCTGTAAAGAATAGAAGTCTCCCCTTTGATCCTTTTTTTGGTTTTGAGATCTTACCTCTAAGAGCAAAAGGTTTTGCTGTTGGTTTTGGCATAAGCTTGGTAAATTTTGGAATTCCTGTATTTAAAAATACAGCGTTATATTCAGGAACATCTTTTCTAAAGATCTTTCCATACATATTCATTAAAGTAGGAGCAAATTTCATTGCTGTTTTCGTTATAGTATTTCCCATCATTGCAAGGCCATTGTAAACAGCATCTTTAACAAAATCTTTTTTTCCTAACTTTTCTTTTACTTCATGTCTTGCTCTAAACATAATTTCCTTATACTCAACTTCATTTGGACATATCCATTCACAGCGACGACACATCGCACACTCATTCCATTGTTTTGCTATGTCTTCTGTAAGAGGCATTATTCCATCAACTACAGCTTCAGCTAAGGCTAATCTTCCCCTTGGAGAAGATCTTTCTTCTTTTACGACACTGTATGTTGGACATACTGAACGACATGCAGAGCATTTTACGCATTGATGGGCAAGTTCAACAGTTAGCTGAACATTTATTTTATCTGTCATTTCTTCCTCCTTTACCAACATTGATTACTTTGTTGAAGCACCTATCTGTTTCTATCTTTCCTTCAAGGACAAGTTCATTTATTATCTTTTGAGCTTCATTTCTATCTATATTAAACTGCTTAACAATATCCCCTGTTTTAACTGGAAGCTTAACATTTTTTAGAAATTGGAATACTTTTTCCTTCACAGGAAATACCTCTAATTTATTGTCTTTAATATAGACGTTGAAAGAAAATATCACTATAACACAAGTCATAAAAGTGAGTGAATACTAACAAATTTGTAAAAAATTTTTACAATATTAAAGTGTTATCTGATATAATTCTAAATTCTAAAATCTATAAATCCGATACTAAAACAAAAGAAAATATAAAAGAGGTTATAAATGGCAGAAGAAAATAAAGAACAAGAAGAAGGGAAAGGTGGGAAAAAGAAACTAATTATAATTCTTGCTCTTGTTCTTGTATTACTTGGTGGTGGAGCTGCTGCATATAAATTTTTAGTTCTTGATAAAGCTAAAGAGGAAGAGAAAAAACCTAATACAGAAGAGATAGAAAAGCAGGTAAAAGATATTGAAAATTTAGGTATTATGTTTGAGGTTGGAACATTTGTTGTTAACCTTGCAGATAAAGATGCTGATAGATATTTGAAAGTTACAGTTGTCCTAGAACTAGAAAATGAACAAGTTAAACAGGAAGTAGAAAAAAGACTTCCTCAGATAAAAGATGCAATAACAACTCTTTTATTTACAAAAACTTCAAAAGAGCTTAAGACTATAGACGGTATAGAAAATCTAAAAGAGGAAATTATAAAAAGAGTAAATGCTTTGCTCCCATTAGGTGGTGTAAAAAATGTATACTTTACAGACTTTGTAATACAAACGGCATAAAGATGGCAGAAGAAAAAAAGAAGATAAGTCTAGAAGAAGCAAAGGAGCGTTTGAACTCCTTTGCTGATATAAGGTTGAAAATTCATGTAGAAGTTGGTAGGACAACAAAGTATTTCTTTGATATTTTAAAAATGAAAGAGGGGGATGTTATTAAACTAGATAAAAGTCTAGAAGAATATATAGACTTTTATATAAATGGAAAAAAGTTTGCTATTGGGGAACTTGTTGTTGTTAACGATAAATATGGTATCAGGATAGTAGACCTTGCTTGAAAGTATTGATATAGCAAAGTTTTTATCTGCATTTGTAATAACAATCTTTCTTATCCTCTCTGTATACTATATATTCTCAAGATATGGGAAAAACATTATATCTTTAAACCAAAAAGGTGATATAAAAATAAAAGATATGAAGTTCTTAGGGAAAGGTAAAAATCTTTTATTTATTGAAGTGAAAGATAAGGAATTTCTTTTATCTGTTGATGAAAAAGAAATAAAGGTTATAGATAAGTGGGATATTTCAGAGAAAAACAGGCATATAGAAGATACCCCTGAAAAACATTCTCATTTAGATTGAGAATAAGCCTGCACAAAAAGATGTAGAGCACAAACATTAATTGTTTCACTTTGTATCGTTAGTTTTCAACGTTCCACCAGTTTTATCTGTAATATAAAAAACACCAAGCTCAATCTAAAAAGATTATGTTTAAATTGCAAGTTTAAAGAAAATTCACTCTGTAGTTTTGAATTTCTCTATTCTATCTTCTACATTTTTTACAGAGTTTGCAATATTTTCTACTTTTTCAACAATCTCTTTATTTCTTTTTGTATTTTTAATAGATATTTCAGCAAGTTTTTCCATATTTTTCGTTGCTTCTGATAATGCTTTTGTTTGTTTATCTAGGTCGTTTACAATTAAGTCTAAGAATGTTTTTAATTCGTTATATAAATCTCTTACTTTGCTATATCCCTGATAGGTATCTTTTACAGACTGATCAGTATTTTTTAACTCTTTCAACATATTTTTTACTGTGGACTGTATATTCTTTGCAAATTCTGCTGTATTTTCTGCAAGTTTCCTTATTTCATCTGCAACAACGGTAAAACCACTTCCAAACTCTCCAGCTTTTGCTGCTTCTATCGATGCATTTAATGCTAAAAGGTTTGTTTGCTCTGAAATAGCAAGTATCTGGTTTACCATATAATCTACTTTATCACTTGCTTCTCTTAACGCTTCCATGGATTTTTTTATATTTTCTATATTCTCCCATTCTTTATTAAGATGTTCTTCAACTTCTGAGGATATAAACTGTGCTTTGTTTATATTTTTATTGATAGAAGAAATTCTCTGATAGAGATTATCTAAGGCTATATTTATCTGATTTATACTTTCATTTTGTTCCTTTATATCTTTAAAAGCATTATTAAGCTCTCGGGATATCTTTTCTATATTTTCAGCAACATGTAAAAAATCAATTTTTATAGTATTTAAAAGATGATTTAATGAATCTAAACTTGCATTTATCGCCTTAGCTATGACTCCAAACTCTCCCTGAAGATTCCTTTCTATTCTTTTTGTAAGGTCTCCTTTTGAAAGGGCTTCCATTACATCTTTTATATGATGGAAGTTTTCCTTTATCTCATCAGTGAAACTGTTAAACTCTTTTACTGTTTCGCCTGCTTCATCATTAGTTTTTATGTTTATTTTTTTAGAAAAATCCCCTTTTAATAATCTCCTCATACCATCTTTTAATTCCTCAAATGTTTTTATATACTTTCCCAAAAAGAAATACATGTAGCTTCCTATCAGTATAAAAATTAAAAAAGATACTATAGCTATATTTCTCAAATTAATAAGAGAAGCTTCTTTTATATATGAAATGTCTGTTTTTATGGTTATAGCTCCTAAAACATCCCCTTCCTTTGCATTTGTATGACAGGAAAGACAATTTGGATTTCCCTTTGAGTTTGCTATATATGGAATTGTTACTCTAAATAAAATTTTATCTTCCCTTTCTATTATTTGTTTTTGTTCTTTTCCTGTTTTTAATGCCTTTATATCAAATTCATCTTTAGGAGTTTCTAGACTCTTTCCTTTTCCAAAAAGCTCATCTACTTTCTTTCCTCTAATTACTCTAAGTTCCTCTATTCCTTCTACTTGTTTAATCTGATTTAAAAAGTAATCTCTTAAATTCATTGTTCCAGAAATCATATGTGCTGTTAAACCTGCTTTTACTAATTCTGCAATAGATTTTGATTCATTTTCGGCAGTTTTTATTCCAAAATTCTTGAACTGATAGGCAGTAAAAACTTCTGTTAGAATAAAAAGAATTAATAAAGATATTCCAAGTCTTAAAATGATTTTCTTTCTTAAAGACATCACTCTCCCCTACTCTAAACATTACGTTTTTATATTCGCTGAAGTTGATAAAAATTTTAGCAGATAATATATTTAGAATGGTTAATTTTAAGGAAGGGGGATTTTTATGAATATTAAGGTTGGGCAACAGATGCCTTTTTTTGAATTTTTAGATGGTATAAAAGGTAAAAATTTGTATGATCTTAAGCAAAAGCATCATTTTATTGTATATCAACAAAAAAACGACAAATTAGAAGAAAAAGAGGAAGAATTTGAAAAAGCTAACGTAAAACTTATTGACTATGTCCAAATAACAACAAAGAATTTTTTAGACCAGTTTGGATTAAAAGAAGATGAAGATTTTATTATTATTGTTGATCAGTATGGAACTATCTTATATATAGGAGAAAAAATCCCTTCTTTTAATGAGATTATGGGAATTATATCCTTTTCTGAAAATGAAGGTTGTTGTGCACTGTAATGAATTGGAGAGAAGTTATAGATAAAGTACCAGATGAAAGCGGAGTTTATCTTTTTAAAGGAGAAAGGGGGAAGTATATTTACATTGGAAAGGCAAAAAATTTAAAAAATCGTTTAAAAGGGCATCTTCAACAGTCAAAGATAGATCCTAAAGAGAAGAGGATATTTGAAGAAAGTGTTTCCCTTGAGTGGATTATAACATCTTCTGATTATGAAGCTTTTGTTCTTGAAAATGAGCTTATAAAACAGTATAAGCCTAAATATAATGTTCGTTTAAAGTCAGGCGCAGGGTATCCTATGCTTGTTATTACTGACGATGAGTATCCTACAGTAAAAATCAGCAGGAAATATGGAGAGATAAAAGGTAGTTACTTTGGTCCCTTTATTCCAGCAAAAACAGCAAGAGCTATGAAAAATCTTGTTCATAAACTCTTTAAACTAAGAACCTGTGATCCCCTTCCTAAGAGGAATATGGTCTGTTTTGATTATCATCTTGGTCTTTGTTCAGCTCCCTGTGTTAATAAAATCTCAAAAAAAGAGTATCAACTTGATGCAAAAGCAGCTAAAGCATTTTTATCTGGAAATGTAAAAGGTGTAATATACCAACTATATGACAGGATAAGAGATTACACAGACAAGATGATGTTTGAAAAGGCTGCTTTAGTTAGAGACCAGATAAAAGCCATGGAAAATGTTATTCAAAAGCAGGAAGTTACAGGACTTCCATTTGAAGAAGCAGATATATTTTACTTCTACGGAAGAAATGTTCTCCTAGTTATAGTAAGGGGCTTTAGAGTTGTAGGTAAGGAGAACTTAAAAATAGAACATGTGGAAGACCTGGAAAGTTCTTTATCAAATATAATTGCCGAGTACTATGGAAGAGGAAACTACATACCTAATAATATCTTTGTGAATAAAAAGCTGTCTGAGAAAGAGTTTCTAGTGAACTGGCTTTCTGAGAAAAGAAAAGATATTAAAATAGAAGAAGCTGTTCCTGAAGATATTCAGTCTTTTATTCAGAGAAACATTTCCACCTTAAGCTCAGATATATCTGAGCTTTCCTCATATTTTAAAAAGGTATTTGGATTTGATCTTCCAGAGAGAATAGAAGGATTTGATATATCTACTCTGCAAGGGGAGTTTAATGTTGGTTCCTGTGTGGTTTGGGAAAGTGGAAAGATGAATAAAAAAGAGTATAGAAGGTTTAAAGTAAAAACAGTGAAAGGGGTTGATGATTACGCATCTCTTAGAGAGGTGTTGTTTAGAAGATTTAAAAGGTATAAAGATATGGAAAGTTTACCTCTTGTTCTGATAGATGGAGGAAAAGGTCAGTTAAAACAGGGTCTGATTGTTAAGGATGCTTTAGATTTGAAAGATCTAAGAGTTTTTTCCATAGCAAAAAGAGAGGAGATTATATACACAGATGATGGAAAGGAGATAAAACTTTATGATCATCCTATACTTTTAAGATTATTTACTCAAATAAGAGATGAAGCTCATAGATTTGCTATTTCCTACAACAGAAAACTAAGAGAGAAAAAAGCTCTTCAGGAAGTTTTAGATAACATAGAGGGAGTTGGCAAAAAGAGAAAAGAGATCTTATACAGAACATTTAAAACTGTTGAAAATATAGCAAAGGCAGATATAGAACACCTAAAGAAACTTGGTATACCTGAGAAAGTAGCTCAGAATATAAAAAAATATTTAACAGAGTAGTTTTTAAAAGCTACCCTTTTAAAATCCAATCTAGGTTTAATATCTTCAGATAATCTTCGTAAGTTATAGGTTGATGTAACTTCTGTAGGAACTTATGAGTGAAATAGTTTTTTATCATTTTAAAACCTTCTATAAATCCAATATTTTCATTCTCCTCTTTAAATCTATCCATTAGAAATCTATCTGGCTTTTTCCCTTTAAAATATACTTTTGGAGATAGTAGATTGTTTTTTATAATACTGTTTTTATTTTTAGAAATGTTGGAAAATGTTTTAACAGGTGTAATTTATTTAACGATCTCTAAATCTTTTATTATAAAATCTATAGAATAATTCCCTCTCCAAGATGATATCTTAGGTGTATAAACGATATTTACATACATTCCCACTGAGATTTTCTTAAAGTAATCATTTGCATTCCACCATAGACCAGAGAATATGTTTCCCTCTCTATCTTTTAGCCAGAATTTTAGATGCTGATTTGCCCCTCCAATCTGGAAAAAGTCATCAATCCTTAAATCTTTAGCTAAAAATAAAGGATATGGATTTCCCTCACCATAAGGCTCAAGGATCTTTAGCTTTTCTATATTCTCAATAGTCCAGTGTTTCAGAGGAACTTCCATATCTATCTCTAAAACAGCTTCTGTATCTAGATCTTTATCTTTTAGATTTCTGATCTCACTGTTTAATCTCTCTTTTAGTACATCTATATTTTTAGAGGACATAGTAAGACCTGCAGCTAAAGGATGTCCACCAAATCTTTCAAAGAGATCTGCATTCTTTTCCATAAGTTTAAAGATATTTATATTTCCTGGACTTCTAACAGACCCTATAGCTTTTCCATTTTTTATTGCTAGAACAAAGGCAGGCATTTTATACTTTTCAGCAAGTCTACCTGCTACTATACCAACGATCCCTGGGTGCCAGTTTTGATCTCCTACTACTATTGCGTGTAAACCTCTTTCTTTTTTTATTTTTATCTGACTTTCTCTAAATGCTTTTTCTGTAAGTTTTTGTCTTTTTTTGTTTAAAATATCTAGCTCTTTTGTTAAATAAGCACTTTCTTCCTCTTTTTTTGAGATTAAAAGCTTTACAGCTTTTCTTGCATCATCAAGTCTTCCTGCAGCGTTAAGCCTTGGTGCTATTGTGTACCCAATATCAAAAGAGGTAACATTTTGAAGAGATAGAGAGTCTAATAAAGCTTTTATTCCTATTCTTCTTCTCTTGTTTATCTCCTCAATACCCTTTTGAACAAAAATTCTGTTTATTAAAGAGAGAGGAACAACATCAGCAACTGTTCCAATGGACACTATATCTAGGTAAGGTTTTAGTCTTATATCTAAGTTTAATAGTCTTCTGAGCATAATCATCACATAAAAAGCTATTCCTACAGACGCTAAATGTTTAAAAAGGTTATTTATATCAGGATGAAGTTTTGGATTTAAGATCTTAATATTTGGATCATTAGGTAACTCTTCTTTAGGTTCATGGTGGTCAAGAACAATAATTTTTAAACCTAAATTTTTTGCATATATAAGCTCTTGCACTGCATTTGTTCCACTATCTACAACAATGAGAATATCTGCATATTTGGATATTTTTCTTATAGCTTCCTTATTAAGTCCATACCCTTCATCAAACCTACTTGGAATGTAATATTTAACATCAGCTTTTATATCTTTAAAAAATGTTACTAGGAGTGATGTTGCTGTAATTCCATCAGCATCATAATCACCGTAAATAACTATCTTTTTTTTGTTTTTTATAGCCTGAGCAATCTCATAGGAAATAATATCTAATTCATTAAAGAGCTTTGGGTCTAAAAGTTTTGTTAATGTTGGGAAAATAGCATCTTCTTCAAAGTCATTATTAAAGATCTCTCTTCTATTGTATATAAGCTGTCCTAATATTCTTCCATATCTTCTAAGGAGTTCTTCAGGTGCCTTATTTTTTTCTTCTATTACAACCCATTTGTATCCTGTTAAGCCCATTTTTATTCCTTATTTAACATCTATATATGAAGTTAATATAAAATATAGTTGATAAAATCAAATTTTTAACTGGTGAAAATAGTTATATATGATAACAGAATAATACACTTTATTAAAAAGGAGGAGATTTTTTGTCTATATTTGAAAGCATCGTATTAGGGATTGTTGAGGGGGTCACAGAGTTTTTACCTATTTCATCAACAGGTCATCTTATTTTAGCCTCAAAGTTAATGGGAATAAAACAGACAGATGTTCACAAAGCTTTTGAGGTTTCCATTCAGCTTGGTTCTATACTTGCAGTTATTTTTATCTACTATAAGAAGATCTTTCACAGTATTGAGCTTTGGAAAAGACTTATTGTAGCCTTTATTCCTACAGGAACCCTTGGATTTCTTCTATACAAAATAATAAAATCTCTTTTTAGTCCTTATGTTGTTAGTATAATGCTTATTTTAGGGGGAATAGCATTTATCATTATTGAACTACTTTACAAAGAAAAGGAACATCATATAGATGACCTTGAGAAGATACCTTATATAAAAGCTTTTTTTATAGGGGTTTTTCAATCTCTCGCTATGATACCTGGCACATCCCGTTCCGGTGCAACAATTATTGGTGGTTTACTGTTAGGATTAAAAAGAAAAACCGCTGCAGAGTTTTCATTCCTCCTTGCTGTTCCAACAATGCTTATAGCAACAACATATGACATAATGAAAAACTTTAACAGTTTTCAGGTGGATGACTTTATAACTTTAGGTACAGGATTTATTACTGCTTTTATATTTGCAGTGCTCACGATAAAACTCTTTTTAAAATACATAACAAGACATAACTTTATACCTTTTGGCATCTATAGGATAATTATTGGGCTTATATTCCTTCTGGTTGTTTTAAGATGAAAAGTAAACTTCTTTTAGAAGCTTTATTCATATTTCTCATAAGTTTTTTCATTTTTTCTATTAATGACTGGGGGTTGTATATATATAGTCTTGATGAAGCAAAAAATGCTGAATGTGCAAGAGAGATGCTTGAAAGAGGAGATTTTATTGTCCCTACATTTAACTATGAGCTAAGAACAGATAAACCACCTCTTCACTACTACTTTATGATGGTTTCATACAAACTTTTTGAAGTAAATGAGTTCTCAGCTAGATTTTTTTCATCTGTATTTGGAGGTCTTTTAGTTCTTATAACATACTTCTTTGCAAAAAGATACTATGGTATATATGTAGCTTTTTTCTCCTTTCTTGCTCTTATATCTTCTCTTCATATGGCTGTTCAGTTTCATATGGCTGTTCCAGATCCATATCTTATCTTCTGGATAAATGCGTCATTATTCTCTTTTTATATATGGTTTAAGGAAGAAAAAAAACTTTTTTTATACCTTTTTTATATATTTTCAGCATTAGGCGTTTTAACAAAGGGACCTGTTGCTGTTGTCCTTCCATTTTCTATTGTTTTAGCTTTTTTATTTTTTACAAAAAAACTTTCCCTTTTAAGAAAAATGAAGATACCTCAAGGGTTTCTAATTATACTTCTTATAGCTCTTCCCTGGTATGTCCTTGTATGGATAAAAACAGATGGACAGTGGGTTAAAGAGTTTATCTTTAAACATAATATCCATAGATTTTCAGCACCTATGGAAGGTCACGGTGGTATATTTTTACTTACATTTATATACATTTTTATAGGAATGCTTCCTTTTTCTGTTTTTTTACCTCAGGCTGTTATAAAAGCATATAAGGAAAAATTTGAAGATATAAATCTTTTTCTTCTCCTATTTTTAGGAATTTACGCAGGTTTTTTTGCTCTTTCTAAAACAAAACTGCCTAACTATACTGTTCCAGTTTATCCCTCAATTGCAATATTAACAGGTGCTTATCTTTTTTCACTAAAAGATAAAATACCAAGGTCTGTTATCTGGAGTTTGATTTCTTTTGTTGCTATTTCTATTCTTGTTATTGTTGGTTTATACATAGGTATAAAGAATGAAAAGGAAATCGGTGATTTAGCTTATCTTTCTTTATTTTTTGGAATATGGACTTTAGGTGGAATTTTTTCTTTATTCTTTCTTAGAAAGGATAAAAATGTTTCTTTTGTTTTTCTTTCAATCTTTTCTGTGCTCTTATCTTTACTGTTTTTTTCATATATATACCCAAAAGTTGATAAAAGAAATCCAGTAGCTCAGATGATTCCTTTGATAGATAAAAAAAGGGAAATAGTTTATTACAAAGGTTTTAACCCTGCTTTTGTTTTTTATATAAGAAAAAGAATTCCTCCTTTAGAGAAGAAAAAGATAAAAGCTTTTCTATACAAGAGAAGCAGAGTATATATTCTCACAAGAAAAAGATACGAAAAGGATATAACAAGGTATAAAAGGGCTATTGTTCTAAAAGAAGTTAAAGATCTATTTGAAAATAAAATATCTGTCCTTATAACAAATAGGGTAAAGAGGTTTAAAAGATGAAAGTTTTATTAGTGGAAGATGACCCTATTTTAGGGGAGAGTGTTAAAGAGTATTTAGAGGAAAATGGCATAGAGGTAGAATGGATAGAGGATGATAGGGAGATAGAACATATATTTGATTTTGGAAGTTATGATGTGATTATTCTTGATTTAATACTTAAGTATCAGAGAGGAGAAGATATATTAAAAAATCTAAGATTTAAAGGAGTAAAAACCCCCATAATAATACTAACAGCAAAAGATACTATTAAAGATAAGGAAACCTGCTTTAATCTTGGGGCTGATGACTATTTAACAAAACCTTTCTCACCTAAGGAACTTTTACTTAGGATAAAAGCCTTATCAAAAAGAAAACATATAGAAACGGTCTTTAAGATAGGAGATGTGGAGGTTGATATTGATAAACAGGTTGTATATAAAAATGGAAAAGAGGTAAAGGTTTCTAAAACCACATGGGATTTACTCTATTTATTACTCAAAAATAGAGGTTCTATTGTAAGCACAGAGAGAATTCTTAACTATGTATGGGGAACAAAGCCTGTTGGAGATGAGATTGTAAGAACATATATTAAAGAGTTAAGAAGAATATTACCTAAAGACAGTATAAAAACGTATAAAGGAAGGGGATACAAATTAGAGTAAGTTTTGAAAATAAAATTTTAATAGGTTTTTTTCTTATTATAGTTTCTGGATTTTCTATACTTGATATATTTGTGATCTTATCCTATAAGATGTCCCTAGAGTATCATATAAAAAAGGAAGCTATTCTTTTAAAGAAGATATATAGCTTTTCTAAAGATATTATGTTGCCAAACTATGTGTATATAGGAAATAATCCTCCTAAAGGATTTATTCCTGTTGATAAAGTTGATAACAAAATTATTGCAATAAATACAAAAAATATTGGTAAAAAACTGTTTAACTTTGCTGTGACTCTATTTATATGGGAAGCAGCAATTATTTTGGCACTTCTTCTTATCTTTTACAAAACAGTAATTAAATATATAAAAGAAGAAGAGAATATAAGAAAATTCTTAGAACTTACTCTATTAACAATAACCCATAAGTTAGGAAACTTTCTCTCAATATACAGGGTTAATATAGAGATTTTAAAAGAAAAATGTCCTTCTAAAGCTTTGAATAGATTAGATAATGCCTATAAAATTATGGAAAAAGATTTTGTATTTACAACAAAATCCTTAAAAAAACTTTCTTTTCAAGAAAAGAATATTAGGAGAATAAATCTAAAAATAAAAATTATGGAAATATTATCTTTTTTTGGTCAGGCTTTAAGTGATAAGCATTTAACTATTCATTTAAAAGATGTTTATGTAAAAATAGATGAGCAGGATTTGGAAAATATTCTCTTTTCTATTTTTGAAAATATTGCTAAATAT
>JALVKE010000052.1 GCA_027028005.1 Persephonella sp.
AATGGATCAGCCTCATTTCCTTTTTCTAAATAGTTTCTTGAAGATTCTAAAACAAAATCTAATAAAGGTGTTGAATGGTATTTTTCTTTCAATGGATTGTAAAATCCAAGTAATGATTTTGTATCTTTAAAATCTGGACGGATTGGGAAGAATAGATTGTTAGACATTTTTCTTTCAAATTCCCTTATTTCTAATTCTTTATCTAATTTCTGTAAATTTAATTTTTCTATATCTTTTTTTTCGATAATCTCGAATCCAAATAAACTTGCAATATATACAGAAAGATGATTAGTAATATCCGATGAGCCTATTAGATCTGTTTTTTCTTTTAATTTCCCTATTACAGAGATTAGGTCTACATAATAATTGTTTAATTTTAAAAATACCTTTCTATTGGTTTCAGATGACAAAGCTTCGTTTATAGATTCTATAAAATTTATAATTGATATTTTTCCTCTATTAAATTCAATTTCTTCTTTTTTCACAGGTAAAAGCTTTTTACCTGTTTCTTTAATAACAATCCATTTTTCTTTCTCTCCTTTATCTAAAGTTGGAAAACATTTCACAAATTCCTCAAATATTTTTGTTTTTCCTGTCCCTGAAGGTCCTGCAAGTATTACGAATCCTTTTGTTTTTAGGGAGTTGTAGAAAGAGTTATTTATTGTATCCTTTAAAATTAAATTGTTTTGTTTTAAACAATTCATATTTTCCTCACAAATAATTTCATATTCAAATAATGGTAAAATTTGCCCTTTTTGGCCTTTTTTATCAGTATCAATATTAAATTCTTTGACTTCTGTTATTTTGAATAAAACTTTTGGTTTTCCTTTTATGGGACCATCTTTTTGTATAAATGAATCTATATATTTTTTTCTAGCTTCTAAATCAAACCATATTTCTCCAAGCTCACAATCTTGCCAATCTTTTGGTAATTTATCTGAATACGGGTCATCTAAAACTACAAAATCCTCAACTTTATATCTGCCAACACATTTACCTTCTTGTATTGCGTAAATGTAAAAAAATCCCCTTTCTTTAAGTCTTGTTTGTAATTCATCTACAGTTTTCTTAGTTCCTAATGGCCTTTTATCCCACCAAAAATATAAAGTACAAGGACTTCCTTTTAGGTGTTTTGACATAGTATCCGTATCGTCTTTTGCTTGTTTAGGATCCACAAAATAGAGACCTTTAATTTTTCTTTTATTATAAAGTTTTGATTGCTGTTTCATTTTAGGAGGTAAAGATTCTTCTTTTCTTTTATATGAAGATTGAAGAATTTCAAAATAATAATCGATTATTTCATCTAGATTTTCTATTAAGTTATTTAATTGTGTTTCATTTAATTCTCCATTTTCCAGTTTATAACATTCTTTTAAGTAAGAATTAGGATATTTTTCTTTTATTATAGATAGATTACACTCACAATTTGAATCTTTTATTTTTTTATATTTATTTTCTATTTTCTTTCCCCAATCTATTTCTGGATTTTTTGCTTCAGAAATACCATAGACTAGTATTAAACAGTCTTTTCTATTAAATAGGATCACAGGATAAATTCCTTTTGAAACTTTTTGATCAAATTTTAAAAAAGCCATCCAGGAAACTTTTGCAGGAACACCAAGTCCAAAACCAACTTTTATTTGAAGATCTTTATAGCTTAAATCTTTATATCTTTGATTAATTTCACTTGAGTTATATAAATTCTTTAAAGAATCATTGATAAAATCTTTAATTAACTTTTTTATTTCTTCTTTTGAAAGTTTTTTACTCATGCCTTCTCTCCGATATTTAGAAACTTATAAATTTCTTCAAATCTTCTAATTTCTTTTTCATCTACTCTTTCTTTTATTTCTGGTAATGGCTTTTCCTTTT
>JALVKE010000053.1 GCA_027028005.1 Persephonella sp.
AAATTTCTTCTCCAGAGATTACTGACTCTTTATGAACATTTTCAGTTAATGGTTGATATTCTTGTCCAAAAAAATGTGTAGCTCTAAAAAGATGAACAAGCCTTTCTATTCGCAAATCGGAAAGATTACAATCTGTTAAATAAGATAAAATTTCTTTTCTTTCCTTTTTTACACCATTTAAAGATCCAAAGTTTTCTTCTTCTAAATTTCTTTCTATTTTATAACTTTCTTTCCCTTTAATACCTTCTAAAATTATATATGCATCTTTAAAATCTCTACAATCCCAATGTTTTAATACTTTTTTTAATCTTCTTATGTCTCCCTTCGTTTTTCTTTCTAAACTGGCAACTCTTCCTGTACACGCAAATTCAATTGCATCAAAAAAAGAAGATTTGCCTAAACCATTACGACCATATAGAATTATCAAATCTGCATCGAGGTCACAAACATGTTGTTTTGTATAAGCACGAAAATTGGAAATTATTATTTTTTTTAATCTTACTGAAGTAGGATGCGGAGATAAAGGAGGAACATTATTTAAAATTTTTACTTTTTGTTTTTCCCATTTAGGATTTCCTAGTAATCCATTTAGACATTCTTCTAGTATTTTATTCGCTCTTCGTTTATGAGGAGTAGACAAATATTTAGCTAATTTGGTATTTAATCCATGTTCCATTAAAAAAGTCTGTGCTGATAATGACTTTTTAAAAATTTTTCCAAAACTTAAAGGTAAAAAAGGAAGAGAAGTAAGTTGTTTATCTATGTCCTCATTAAGATCTATCACAAATTTTCTACAGAAATATCCGTCTTGAACAATTTTTATTCGTAACTCTTCGGGAATAGGAGAGCGATTAGGAAGAATACACAGGACTAAACTTAAGTCATAATCTAACCATTCTACAGGATATTTTGAATAAAGTTCTTGGAATTTCCTTAATGCCTCTTCATAAGTTTTGTGAGGGTGTCCATTAAAAGCAGCAAATACAGCTATTTCAGGATAACTTATAACCTGTAAAAAAAGGGGAGACATATCAATAGTCTCAATTTGTAAATTTTTTAAATTTTTGAAATCTTCTAGTTTATTTTTTATCTTTTCAACAAACTCAGATATCATTTAATGCCTCCGTTATTAAAATCTGAATTTTTTCTTTAAGTTTTTCTATTCCAAAATTGTTTTTAATTGCGTTAGAAAAATCATTGTATTCAATCCAATTAAAATAATTTTCTGGTTCGCGTATGTCTAAACGTCTTTCCAATATATTCTTTAGATATATTTTGTTTAGTAAATCATTTGCATAAAAGACAAGCAATAACTTGCGGCGACCATTTTCGTATAACGAGAAATCTAAAGCACCTTTATTTATAAGGTTTCTTATATGTTCTATAATATCTTGATACTTTCCTGAAATAATAATTACATCTACAAGAGAATGAGGATTACTAGATAAATTTAATTTAAAAATTGTATGAATTTTTTCATTTTTTAAGGTATTATCGATAGCATCAATATATTGAACAGAAATAATTGAAATTGAGTGCAAAATTCCTTCCAGTGCTTTTTTAGCATTATTTTTCCATAAATCTACTATATTTATATCAGTCAATTCAGGATCATGGAAATCATCTGTGATATTAGAGGCTGCTAAAAGAAGGCATTTTTCTAAGATTTTGCTATTACTATATCTAATTTTATTACATACTTGATTAAATCTTTCCTTTATCTCTTTACAGTATTCTTTGTACAACTTTTCTTCGGGAGTATCATCTTTTAAAAATTCATCTCTAATAGGTGGAGATATTTCATCTATTTTATCATTAATCCACTTAACCACTGCCGGTACAGGTTTATTAGGAATGCGAGGATCGTGCGC
>JALVKE010000054.1 GCA_027028005.1 Persephonella sp.
TCTTTCCTTCTAGTAAATCGTAAGCTTTTAATGCTTCTTCAAAGTTAAATGTATGGGTAATGAGCTCTTTAGGAGTTATTCTCCCTTCAGAAATAAGGTTTAAAAATGCTTTAAAATTCCTTTGCTCTGTCCATCTTACTAAATCATAAGGATAATCAATCCCTTTTTCTTCATATGTAGGGTCATATCTACCGGGACCATATGCCATAGAGAGTTTAACTGTTAATTCCTTTTTGTAATAAAGGTTCCTCGGAATGTTCATATTAACCATTCCAACGATAACAACAGTTCCCCTCATTCTTGACATTTCACCGGCATCAATAATAGGTTGCTCAGAGCTTGTAGAAGCAGTAATAATTACACTATCTACACCGTATCCATCAGAAAACTCTATTGCCCTTTCTACAATTTCATCAGGATAACAAACTTCATCAGCTCCCAATTTTTTTGCAAGCTCTAACTTCCAGGGGTCTATATCACTTCCTATAACTCTACATCCATTAGCTTTTAGTATCTGAACTGTTAACTGTCCTAACAATCCTAAACCTATAACAGCAACATTTTCTCCTAATGTAGGACTAGCCTGCCTAACTCCCTGTAATGCAATAGCCCCAACTGTTACAAAACTTGCATCCATATCATCAACATTATCAGGAATTTTAACAAAAAGATTTTTGGGAATATAATTTATCTCTGCATGAGTTGCATACCCAGCTCCACCACAGGCAACTCTATCTCCAATAGAAACTCCTTCTACCTTTTTTCCAATTTCTATAACTTTTCCAGCACAGGAATAACCGAGAGGAATAGGTGTATCCAATTTTGTGAAAACTTTTTCTAATGTATTTTTAATTCCTTCTTTTTGCATTTTATTAATAACTTGTTTAACTAAATCAGGTCTCGCCTTTGCCTTCCCAAAAAGAGATTTTTTAGCTAAATCAACTATCATTTTCTCAGTTCCAGCACTAACTAAACTTGCCGTCGTTTCAATTAATATTCCCTCATCTTTACAAATAGGCGGTGGAACTTCATATATACCGAGTTCTCCAGTTCTATAGTTTTGGATAAGTTGTTTCAAATTTTCCTCCCCTAATCTATATACTGTCTAAACCACTCTTCTAAAACTATTAAAGACCAAATATATAAACTTCTATCTCTTTTATTTTTATTATGTTCCTCAATAAGTTTTCTTACATAATTATAATTAAAAATTCCTCGTTTTTTTATACTGTCTTCTGATAAATATTCATTTACTATATTTTTCAAATCTTTTTTTATCCATATACCCATTGGTGGATTTAAGCCAAGTTTAGGTTTTTCAATAATTTCTTTAGGAAGTTTATCTTTCATTAGTTTTTTTAATATATATTTAGAAACTCCTTTATTTATTTTAAACCTAGAGTCTATACTAACCATAAATTCAACTAACTTATGGTCTATTAAAGGAAATCTAACTTCAAAGGAATTAGCCATACTCATAGCATCTCCATAGTTAAGAAGGTTATTAGGTAAAAAAGTTTTTAAATCCACAATTAAAGCTTTTAACAAATTATCATCTATTTTTAAACTTTCCCATTCGTTTTTAACAACCTCATTATAATTAACTTCAATTTTTAGTAGGTTTTCTAATTCATCATTTGCAAAATAACTAACCCAGCTATCATATCTTTCACTTTCTTTTAGAGATAATGAATTTATAAAAGTCTTTATTCTTCTATAAAGATGGTTTCCCGATGTATCTTCAGGTAAAAAATTTATTATTTTGGAAATTTCTTTCCAGAAAAAAGAAGGAATAAAACTAAACTTTTCAGATAATAAAACTGCTTTATGTCGTGGATAACCACCGAATACCTCATCTCCACCATCACC
>JALVKE010000055.1 GCA_027028005.1 Persephonella sp.
GATTGGAGCTGAGAATATAGATTCTATAATAAACCATGCAAAATCACTAATTGGAAAGCCTGTTATTGAAGTAGACCCAAAATATTTCCGACCCGCCGAAGTTGATATTCTAATTGGAGATGCAACAAAAGCAAAAGAAAAACTTGGATGGGAACCTAAACATACACTTGATGATTTGATAAAAGAAATGGTTGAAAATGATTTGGAAAGAAACTATAGAGAGCTCGTTTTAAAAAGATGCGGTTTTGAAGTACCAAAGAGTTGCGAATTGTAGGGATAAAGGGGTAAGGGATAAGGGATAAAGAATGTTACATTGGAGTGAGCTGAAGGTTTTTAAAAAGGCACATAGTTTGACTTTAGAAATTTATAAATTAACAGAAAATTATCCAAAAAATGAAATGTTTGGTATAATATTACAACTTAGAAGAGCTGCATATTCTATACCTGTCAATATTGTAGAAGGAAAGTCACGGAAAAATACTAAAGAGTTAATTCAATTCTTAAATATAGCAAATGCTTCGCTCGAAGAAGTAAGATATTTTCTACTGTTGTCAAAAGATTTGCATTATATTGATAATGAAAAATATTCTAAATTAGAGTCAGAATGCGAAACTATAAGCAAAATGCTAAACTCTTTTATAAAAACTCTAAAGAAGAAAGTTAAAGATGAACAAAAACAGTAAAATAGTGGTTTTTGGAGCTTCTGGACTAGTTGGTAGTGCCTTGGTTAGAAAATTAATAGAAAAAGGATATACAAACATAATCGGTACATATAATACTCGTAAGCCTGACTTTCCTTTATCCTTTATCCCTTATCCCCTATCCCTTTTTCGCATTGACCTTACCAATCAACAGCAAGTAGAAGAATTTTTCCAAAAAGAAAAACCTGAATATGTTTTTTTAGCTGCGGCTAAAGTAGGAGGAATTTGGGCTAATAATGTTTATAGGGCAGATTTTATATATCAAAACCTTCAAATTCAGAACAATGTAATTTATAATGCGTATAAATACGGAGTGAAGAAACTTTTATTTTTAGGAAGTACTTGCATATATCCTAAAAACTGCCCTCAGCCGATAAAAGAAGAATATCTTTTAACTGCTCCTTTAGAATATACGAACGAACCTTATGCTATTGCCAAAATAGCAGGAATAAAAATGTGTGAAAGTTTTAATCTCCAATATGGAACAAACTTTATATCTGTAATGCCCACAAATCTTTATGGATACAACGACAACTTTGACTTAGAAACTTCCCACGTTTTACCTGCCCTAATTAGAAAAATGCATTTGGGAAAACTGTTAGAAAACAATGATTGGGAAAGTATTAAAAAAGATTTAGATAAAAATCCTATAGAAGGTATAGATGGAAAAGCAAGTAAAGAAAAGATTTTAGAGATTTTGGAGAAGTATGGGATAAAAATAGTGAATAGTAAGAAGTCAGTAGTTAGTAGTGAAAAAGAAAAAGCTACTTACGATTCACTGCTTACTACCCACTACGCACTACATACTACTCACTCCGTTCAAGTTGAAATCTGGGGGACAGGAAAACCAAGAAGAGAGTTCTTGTGGTCTGATGATATGGCCGATGCCTGTGTTTATTTGATGGAAAATATAGATTTTATAGATATAGTTAAAAAGATGTATCCAGACTTAGATAAAGAAAAATTAAGACTCAGCTATACAAACATAGAGATAAGAAACACCCATATAAATATAGGAACAGGGGAAGATATATCTATAAAAGATTTAGCTTTTCTTGTAAAAGAAATAATTGGATTCAAAGGAAAGCTATATTTTAATACTAATAAGCCCGACGGAACAATGAGAAAAGTAACAAATGTAAACAAGCTACATTCTTTAGGA
>JALVKE010000056.1 GCA_027028005.1 Persephonella sp.
GGTTATAATATAGCTGCACCTGCTGGTATTGTATTAGCTGGTGGTACTGCAAAATTACACGGAATTTCTTCAATGGTAAAAGATTTATTTAATGTACCTGCAAGACAGGGTATACCTCATGGTTTACAAGGAATGACAGAAGAAATAACTGGCCCAGAATACGCCACTGTTCAGGGGTTAGTATGGTTTGCTTTAAATAGTGTAGAATCTAATAGAGTATCTTTAGATTCTAGAGGTGGCGGTTTATCTGGTATTATGAATAAAGTAAAATCTATATTTAAATCGTTAATGCCTTAAATATGTTAGTACAACCAAATACAAGTGTAAGTGCAAGAATCGTTGTTATCGGTGTAGGAGGAGGCGGTAACAACGCAATAGATACAATGATCTCTGACTATAAAATAGAAGGGGTCGAGTTTGTAGCTGTAAATACAGATGCACAAGTTCTTGCTAAAAACTTAGCACCTACTAAAATACAAATAGGTGCAGAACTTACGCAGGGGTTAGGAGCTGGCGGCAATCCTACTGTTGGTGCTCAAGCTGCAGAAGAAAGTGCTGAAGAATTACATCAAATAGTAGAAGGCGCAGATATGGTATTTGTCACCGGCGGGATGGGAGGAGGAACAGGAACAGGTGCTATCCCAGTGATAAGTGGAATAGCTAAAAACGCAGGTGCTTTAACAGTTTCTATTGTTACAAAACCATTTGCATTTGAAATGAAAAGAAGAATGGATATAGCATTAGAAGGAATTTCCAAGTTAAAAGATTCTACAGATACAATGATAGTTATTCCTAATCAGAAGATATTAGATATTGTCGATAAAAATATTAGTTTTATAGAAGCAATGAAGAAAGTTGATGAAGTTTTAGCGAATGCAGTTTTGAGTATTTCAAGTTTAGTTACTCAAACAGACTTTATAAATTTAGATTTTGCTGATATAAAGAGCGTGTTAAAAGACGCAGGCACAGCTATGATGGGAACTGGGCATTCTTCTGGTGAAAATAGAGCAGCACAAGCGGCAAGACAAGCTATAACAAGTCCGTTATTAGAAATGTCTATACAAGGTGCAAAGGGTTTGCTTTTTAATATTCAAGGTGGGCCGGACTTAACCATGAATGAAGTGGATGCTGCTGCATCATTAATTACAGAGATGGTAGATCCAAGTGCTACTATAAAGTTTGGTGCTTCTGTTTTAGAAGATTTAGGTGATGAAATTAGAGTTACTGTGCTTGCAGCGGGATTTCCAGAACAAAATATGTTAAAAGGGAATATTACAGATAGAGTAATTAAAGAAACAGTACACACGACTAATACTAGCAGTGCTCCTACAGAAGTAAAAAAAGAAGATAAAAAGAATAATATTGAACAAGAAGATGAATTTGATATTCCTGCTTTTTTAAGACGTGACAAATAATAATAGGAATTTTTTAAATATTATAATATTTATTAGTGTTGTTTTACTTTTATTTACTAGTCTATTTACGTTTTTAGGGCAAAACATATTTTTTAAACACTTCTTGCTTGTTTTTTTGAGTATTCTTATAATAATTTTGTTTTCTAAAATAGATTGGAATCTTTCAAATTTTTGGGGTTGGCATATGATTTTTGAGGTTTTGAGTATATTTTTTTTAGCCTTGCTTTTAGTTTTACCTAATACTATCGCAAATACGCATAGATGGCTTACGATTTTTGGCCTACAAATACAACCGTCAGAATTTATTAAAATTTTTTTTATATTAACACTCTCCTTCATTTTTATTAATTTTGAGGATAAAAATACAAGAAAACTGATCATAGGTCTTTTTTTTATAATTATTTTAATTTTTTTAGAACCAGATGCAGGTACAAGTATAATTC
>JALVKE010000057.1 GCA_027028005.1 Persephonella sp.
TATGTATATAACAGAAAAAAGACTGCAAAAAATAAGATCTGTTTTGGAAAAAAGGCAAAAAGATTTACAAATTTTTACAGATAATGTAAAAAACCAGCATAACTTTTCTGCTATTTTAAGAACCTGCGATGCTGTAGGAGTTTTGTATCTTTACTATAGATTTTTAGGAACAGGAGAACTAATAAATGAAGAAATAACAATGGGTTCTCATAAATGGGTTATCCATGAAGAGATAGAGGATATAGATACCTTTTTTAAAAAGAAAAAGGAAGAAGGTTTTCAAATTTTAGCTACATATCTTTCGGAAGATAGTATAGATTTCAGAGATATAGACTATACAAAACCTACATTAATAGTTGTAGGAAACGAAGTACAGGGAGTTAGTGAGGAAGTCTTAAAGTATGCTGACAAGCAAATAATAATACCAATGTATGGAATGGCTCAAAGTCTGAATGTATCTGTAGCAACAGGAGTAATACTCTATGAAGCTCAAAGGCAGAGAAGCTTAAAAGGTATGTATGATAAGCCTTCTTTGTCCCAGGATGAGATAGAAAAGATAATAAAAAAATGGTCTACAGAAGAGGTTATAAAACAAAAGAAAAAGGAAAGTGCTATGTACAGATTTTTACAAAGACAAAAGGAGAAAAAAGGATGAAAAAGGATTGTATATTTTGTGATTTAGAGGATAAAGAAATAATTGCTAAAAATCAGTATTGCTATGCAATCTTTGATAAATTCCCAGTATCAAAAGGTCATACATTAATTATTCCTTTTAGACATGTTGAAACATTTTTTGATGCATCTAAGGAAGAAAAAATCGCAATTGTAGAGTTAATAGATGAAATAAAAGAAATCCTTGATAGAAGATATTCTCCTGATGGTTATAACATAGGAGTAAATGTTGGAAAAGCAGCAGGACAAACAATTATGCATCTTCATGTTCATGTAATTCCAAGATATAAAGGAGATATTGAAGATCCTACAGGTGGGGTAAGGGGAGTTATACCAGATAAGATGAAATATTAGGGGTTGTAAATTTTTTTTACAACTATTAACTTTATTTGCGCTAGGATAAAAACAAAATAAAACCCAGGGGGAAAGCCATGAGTAGAGTAAAGTTTTTCTTTACATTTATCTTACTTTTTTCCACTTTCTCACTATCCTACAGTAGTGGGCTGGATGTTATTTTTGATATTGTAGCAAAGGAAAAAAAACTACATAAAAAAGTATCTGAAGAAGATATTCAGATAGCTTTAGAATCAGCTAGGAGAATGAATGAAATTATCTTAGAAGCTATTTATCAGGAAGGTCTTGCAAATGATAAAAAAATAACAATGGCAGATGTAAGAGAAATCAACAGATACATTGTTAACCATTACAAAAATATATGGCCAAGTTTACACGGAGATGACGAGGATGGTGTAGAAACTGGATTTCATAAAATAGTAAAAAATGGTGGAAAAATTAAAATCTTTGGAAAAAGAGCAATAAACAGAGTTTTTGACGGAATTTATCATTTAGGATTTCCAACACCTTACAAATGGAGATTAGCTAATGAGGATGGAAACAAAAATATATCTATAAAAAATGCTGCTAGATGGCTTAACGCTTTATTAAAAGAAGATATGGAAAATGGAAGTTTATTTAATCCATCAGTTCAAGAAGTTATAGGTGAAACAGGAACAGGATTAGATAAAGTTGTAGAGATAATCTATAAAGATAATGGTCTTCAAAAAAGAGTAGCCACAAATGACTTAAGAGAGGCTGCAAGATGTGCAAACGAGATGAACAAAATAATAGTTGAAGCTGTATATGCAACAGGGGCTATAGATGATGGGGTAATAACAAAAG
>JALVKE010000058.1 GCA_027028005.1 Persephonella sp.
TATTTTAAGTGGTAATTTCCTTAAGGAAAAATATGAACGTAACGACATTACTAAAGATTTTTTTGATCTGTGGGAGTTGAGGAAATAAGTTTTAATTGATTTTATGGCAAAAATACAACAAAACAATATCATAATATACGAAGGCAAAAATGGTCAGTTTAAGCTTGAGGTTCCTGTGGAAAACGAGACGGTATGGCTCACGCAAGCCCAAATGGTTGAACTCTTTCAATCCAGTAAAGCAAATGTGAGTGAGCATATTAAAAACATTTTTGATGAGAAAGAATTAACACCTGAGACAACTGTTCGGAAATTCCGAACAGTTCGCAAAGAGGGTGGCAGAGATGTGGCTCGTGAGATAGAGCACTATAATCTTGATATGATTATATCACTTGGTTATCGTATAAAATCAGCTATTGCCACACACTTTCGCAAATGGGCAACGGCACGATTGCGAGAGTATATCGTGAAGGGTTTTACAATAGACAGTGAGCGACTAAAAAATCTTGGTGGTGGAAATTATTGGAAAGAGTTGCTTGATGAGATTAGAGATATTCGCAGTAGTGAAAAAGTACTATATCGCCAAGTATTAGATTTATATGCAACAGCGATAGATTATGATCCGCAGGCAAGTGAGTCTTTAAAGTTTTTTAAGATTGTGCAAAACAAGCTTCACTTTGCAGCGCATGGACACACGGCGGCAGAAGTGATTTATATGCGAGTGGATTCAGATAAACCTTTTGCCGGGCTTACCACTTTCAAAGGTAAAGAGCCGACCAAAGCCGAGGCGATGATTGCTAAAAATTTTCTAGAGTTAGATGAGCTTAAAGTTTTGAATAATCTTGTTTCAGCATATTTTGATTTGGCAGAAATCAATGCCTTAGAGCAAAAGCCAATGAAGATGGCAGATTATATCCGTGAGTTAGATAATATTTTAAGTTCTACAAATAGAAAGCTTTTGAGTGATGCCGGTAAGGTGAGTCATAAAAAAGCAATAGAAAAAGCAGAAAAAGAATATAAAAAATACAAAGTAAAAAACCTCAGCCAAGTAGAAAAAGATTATTTGAATACAGTAAAAAATTTACAGAAAAAAGTTAAAGGGAAGATGAAAAGAAAAAGTGATAAGAGTCTGTAAGGTCTGTAAAGTCTATAAAGTTCATAAAGCCCATAAAGTTCGTAAAGTCTATAAAACTTATCTTTGACATGATAGAGCATATTAAAATTTTTATAGGAATTGACAATTATTTGTGGCATGGTATATTATAATCAATGTTAATCAATGTTAATCAATAAAAATATGTATATAACAATGCCAATTACCAAGGCTCGTATTAATTTGGGAGCAGTGGTAAAACGAGTTAGTTTAAAAAAAGAGCCGGTGATTTTAAATCGTGACGGTTATCCGGTGGCGGCTATTATTGATATTGAAAAATTAGAGGATTTAATTGACACTAAAGATTTGATGGAAGAGAAATCCAAGAAAAACGATTTTGTGGAGTGAGGTAAGATAAAGACAAAAAAGAGTCGGAAATTATAGGATCTTATTTGAAGTTATCAAAAAAGAATCACAAATTATAATTTACAAAATAGGACATCGTAGAGATGTTTATCGGAGATAGTTATTCTTAAAGTTTGTAAAATTTGCTTTGTTAAATGATTTTAAATTTTTATTTAAAAGTAAGATTTTTCCCAAAGTTGGAACGATGAAAAATTATATAAAAAATACGGCCTAACCCAAAAAGAAATTGACTTCATTGAGTCAATGGTAAGGCCGATGGGGTAAGTTAAACCAAATTAATTTAATAGTTATGAAAATTACAAAGATTAGAATTCAGAATTACAAATCCATTAG
>JALVKE010000059.1 GCA_027028005.1 Persephonella sp.
TTCTTCCCCAGCTAACTGGTTTAAGATATTTATCATCACATTTTGGTCTGATGTTCCAAGTCTTTTCTTCTCTTGCTCTTTATTTAGCTTATCAGTTGCATAAATGACATCTAAAATATCTCTGTTTTTACCTAATAAACTTGTTATATCTCCCTCTTCTTTTGCCTTTTCAACCATCTTATCTGTTATTTCTTCCAATATTGCAGTCTGCTTCTCTTTTAACATAAGCTCTCTTAACTCTATAACCTCAGCTATCTTTTCCTTAATATTAGGTTTATTGAATGTTCTATTAACAACACTAATAGGAACATCTAACTGTAAAGCAATATCCTGTCTTGACAGCCCTTTTGTGTAAAGTTCAACAATTTGCTCCTCCACAATATTATATTTAGTCACTGAACTCATAAATTACTCCCTTCACAAAGCCTTTTTATAATTGTTTTTAAACGATTATCTACATCTTTACTATAAGCTATTTGTCTTCCCTTTTTTAGACACTCTACACATCTTAAATCTTTCCTTTTATAATAAGAATAGATTTCCTCCCCACAAGGACAAGTTGTTTTAAATAAACTATCTTCTAATTCAAATTTCATTAACATCGTAATACTCCTACTTTTTCATCTTCATTTGATTTAGTATCTGCTCTAAATAAGTTATCATACTCTTTTAAAATAAATGAGAATGTTAACTCTGTAACATTGATAAACATTTGTGATTTTTGAACAACAATTCTATGCAAATCCTCTTTTAATTGTTTGATATACTTTTTAATAGTTTTGTCACTAACACCTGCTAATTTACTAAAAAATCTAAAAGAGTATAGTTCTCTCATAATTCTAAAAAATGATATTTTGTCTGCTTTTAAAGCCTCAGTAAGAGAAGTTAAAGCTTTCAAATAAGTTTTTTGTGCTTTATATTTAGCCAATTTTCTATTGTATTCAGCTTGGTCTTTATTTTTATAGTCTGGATTATAGTGTTCAGACACAAAATCATAAGCACTTCTAACAGTAGCTCTTACTTCATCTTCTTTTAAAGGCTCTGGCATTAAAGAATTAACTCTTAAACCTTCCATAATAAAGTTTTTTAAAGTTAAACCTTCAAAATTCCTAAACATAAAAGTTCTAATATAAGTTAAAAGTGTATTATTTCTATTTCCTTTTTTTACTTTTGTAAAGTCAAAGAACTTTTTAAGCTTCTTAATTTTCTTAACTTGTTTTGTAGCTCTTAATGCTTTTTTAGCTTCTTTTAATGAGTAAAGGAACTCAAAATCAGAAATAGTATACACATCTAAACTTGTCATATACTCGTGTTTAAACGGATTTCTAAAAATCCAACCTGCTGCGTGTTTATCTCCACCAAAAGCCTGATTAAGTCTGTATTGAATTTCTTTTCTCCATCTTGTATGAAGTTTATTATTTCTCCATAACGCCTCATCTAAATACCAATGAATATGCCAACCTTTTGTTGTTTTGACCACCAAAGATGGTAAAGGTAAGCCTAATTCTTTACATCTTGCAATAATGTCATCAAAAGTTTTGTATGTGTTTCTATCATCAATATCTACACTTAACCAATGCCATTTTTTAGGATGTGAGAATTGGATAAATGTATAGTTTCTAATAGCAATAAATTTAGGAATGCCTAATTTATATCTGCCTGATTTCTCATTCGAACATTGAACGTTCTCTGGTAAGGCAGATGCTAACATTCTAAAAACAATTTCTTTTTCTTGTTTATTCAGCATAGTGCCTTTTTTAATAGTCATATTATGCTCCTTGTGATGAATTTTTTTTGTTGAAATATAATTGATGAATAACAGCACCACTTGTTACTCATAAATTAC
>JALVKE010000060.1 GCA_027028005.1 Persephonella sp.
GTCTCAGCAGGCAAAGAAACCCCTATCTCCTCTCCTTCCTTTATCCATCCCCTCCTTATCATATCCTTAACAACTAAAGGATAGAAAAACTTAAGGTCATTCAGGTTAATTGGATACTCTGCATTCCTGCTGCTGCTCCCTACTATCCACTTAAATCCATCATAAGAAATAGCTTCAGGCAGTTTTGCTCTTACTCCTGAAACTCTCTCAAATGCACTTGGAATCTTCTGAAGCATCTTCTTACCTCCTTATATTAAAGTTTTAACTTCCTTTTTATTGGTCTTTCTTTCTTCTCCTCTTTTTGCTCTTCCTTCTCCTCTCTGTCCACTATCACTTCTCTACTATCACTATTTCCCCTTAACTTCTCACACAACCTCTTTAATGCCTTTTCCCTCTTATTCAAAAGAACCAGTTCCTCTAAGTCATAATCAAACATAAACTCTGCTGCTTTATCGTAGATAACACTCTTACTCATCCCATACATCTTTGCCAGTTCCTCTACCTTCTTATCTGTCTCCTCTCTTATCCTCACAAACGTTGACTTCTTTCTCATTATTAACTCCTAAAACTTAATATTAAGTTTCACAAAACAATATAATTTATTTTCTTAATCAATGCAATACCTTTATTGCAGAACTTGAAAAAACTCTGTCAGATTTTGCTATAAACTGCTATAAACTTATTGCATATTATTGCATTTTACAGAAAATTGCATATAATTTATATGCAGATAATAAAAAAGGAGGTTAGGGGGAGATGGATTTACTAATGTTATTATTGATATGGATACTACTTGATGATGACTGGATGATATGAGAGTAATAAGGGAAGAGGAAGGAAGGCTTATAGTGGAGATAGAGTTAAAGGATATGGAGTGTCCTGTATGTGGAAGAGTTTGGGAAGTAGAGAAGGAGTGGAAGGAGTGTGAGTGTTCCTTAGTGGAATACAGGATAGAGGAAGAGAAAGGGGGGATAGATTACAGGTATGAGGCATATTTTTACGAATATAAGGGAAAGAGAGTGGAATGTGATGTAGGAAGGTATGTGCATGTTGTATTGAAAGACAGGAAGAAGAGTATAAATGTGTATGTACCGGCTTCATATAAAGAGAAAGAGAGGGGAGAGATAACGAAGTTATTTGAGAAGTTTTTAAGGGAGAAGGATATAGGGAAGTATAACAGGAAGATGGAAGGGACGAAAAAAAGAAGCAGTATAAATTATGCAGCATTAAGTTTTGAGAATAAGGTGAAGGTTTTAAGATTGATGAAAAAGTTTGATATAGGGAAGATATTTTATAACTACGTCAAGGAGGTAGTAGGATGAAGTTAAGAGACAGGGGAAGATTGGAACTAAGAAGGAATGGAGAGAAAGTAGGTTTATACTTTGAGTCAAACATACCTGCAAAGTATAAGCATCCAGAACTAAAGGAGACAGTAAAAGGAGAAGGGATAAAGATAGAGTTGCCGGTAGAAATAAGGGATGTAGTAAATCTTTATCTATCAATGAAAACATTTGAAGAGTCCTTTAAAGAGCCAGTGCTTTTTAAGAAAGGAAGTGCAGTCCTTTCATTTCATAAAACACCATCAAAACCAATGACACTTGTTATATATGGAGTAAATCCAGATAAGAATGAAGCAGGTCTGTATTATCTGGATGTTCTTAACTACACATACGTACTTCTTTTAGCATACTTCAAAGAGTTTTTATCAAAGTATCCTGCCCTTTCATTCACAGAAGGGAATGTAGAGTTTGGATACAGCAAGGAAGATAAGATGCTTATTGTGTATGACAGGGATTTGGAGAAACACCACTATATAGAAGAGGAAGAGATAGCTATTATGCAGGAACTTCTTGGAAACTACTTTAAAAACAATACCTTATACACTCACTCATTTACTCCTGACAGGAATATATACATAGACAAAATAACCGAAAAGTTTGTAGTGAACGATAAAGAGTTTGATTTCACTACATTTGAAAAACTTGTTTATTTAACACAAATGTGAACTTAAAAAAAGGTTTATTTTGAAACTTTTGAAACTTTTTAATAAGTTTTAAGAGGAGAGAAATGGAAAGCAAAACAAAAATCCAGTTGTTTTATCTGCATTATTTAGCTCTATTCTTAAGCTTCTCTTTACTTTCAAGATTTTCATTTTTTTCTTATCCTATGGTAATTTAACGAAGAAAGCAAGCCTTTTAAGAAAAAATGAAAAATTAAACGCTTAAAGGGTTTTTACGGCTTACGCCGTTTCGCCTGTATCCCATTTCTTTAGAAATGGGTTTTAGAAAGCAAAAATTTTTCTATAAAATATATTGAAATGCTTGAAACTTGTCATTAAGTTTAAAAAGGAATAAAATAATAGATAGAAGCAATTAAAACGTATTGAGGAGGTAGAAAAGATGTTTGACAAATTCAACATTGAAGAGAAGAAGAAAGTAGCAGAAGAGATTTATTCTCTAATGGGAGAAGGGAAACTCATTGTAAAGGAGAGATTCAAAGATGATGTATTAGGTGCAGAAGTTGTAAGAGTTCCCTTAACGGTCGGAAAAGAGTATGCAGGAAGGGATTTAATTGTAGTTAAAGACATTACTAAAGCGCCAAAAGCATGTAAGACTTCAGAACTTGCTGTTACTCACTGCAGTTACACCTACAGGCTTATTAAGAATGAGACGGTAAGAGAAGCCCTTGAGAATGAGTTAACGGAAGTAGTAGAAGATTACACCGTCAAAGAGAAAAAAGAGTCAATCACAGATTACTCAGCTGCAATAAGATTTGAAGGGAAAGTAATACTTGTTAGGAACAGTTATGTTCCAAGTAGAAGTCTGCAGATAATGCTTGGAAAAGCAGGAAGAGTAATTATTCCAATGATAGAACTGAGAATAATCCACACAGAGAAAGGTTTAACAGCGCTAAAACTAAAAGAAGAACTTGAAAAGCTTGCGATGGCAGAACCTCTTATTGATGAACTTGAGAAGGCAGCTTACTGGGAGATGCTTCCAAAGCATACGATAGCTGAGATAAAGAATTTCAAAATTAAAAGAGTGAGAGTAAAGGACAAGAAGAAAGAGATAGTAGAGATAAAGATAGGAGAAGAACTGATAGAGAAGGCAGATAAAGAGAGATGGAGTGGAATGAAGTTAATAGAGGAGTTTTTGATTAAAGCATATTCCTTAGCAGGATACAGGATAAAGAGAAAGGCAGATAAAACTGTTTTAAACGCATTTAGTGAGATGATGAAAACGGTGTTTGCTTAAAAGGTATCCGCGCCGATGGAGTACCTCCTGTAATCCCCCTTCTTGGGGGCTTTTTAAAAGCAGCCCCGATGTGTGCCATTTGACCTCCTAAGCTAATCCCCCAAAAGGGGGATTTTTTTATTTCAGGAGAAAAAATTTTTTCACATAAAAACGCATTGAGGAGGAATGAAGATGAAAGTAGCAGAGAGATTAGCATTGAAGCCAACAGAGAGGCAGATTTCTTATGCAAGGTATTTAGCAAAAAAAGCAGGTATTGAGATTCCGGATGAGATACTGCATGACAGACAGGCTATTTCTCATTTTATAAGAAGGCTTTTAGAAGAAGAGAAAAGGAAGGAGAAAACAGCTGAGGAGAAGCCAGAAGAGAAAGCAGAAGAGGAAGTAGAAAATGAGGAAGTAGTAATTGAGTATCCGGGATACACAAACATAGAAAATCCCATAGTAGTAGCAATAAGCAAGAGAGAAATAAAGAAAAACAAAGGTCTTTTAGAGAGAAAGAAAGGTTCTTCAGGGAAAAGTCTTTTAGAGGAATTATTAGCATTTTTAAAAGCAGTAAAAGCAAGGAAAGACGAGAGATTTATTTACATTTTTTCAAATGACAGGTTTACTCCAGCATATATAAGAACGGTTATAGAAAGCTTTTTTCTTAAATATCAATGGAAATATGTAAACGTTTAAGGAGGTAGGGAAGATGATAAAGGTAAAGAAGATTGATAGAGTAGAGGAGAAGGAAGCAGTTTTAAAAGAGTGGTTAAGAAAGCTTCTTGGTAGAGTTCCAGAGGAAGTAGAAGAGAAGATAGAAGAGATGTTTAACCATGTGGTTATAAAAGAGGAAGATGTAAAGAGATTAGAAGAGGAGCTAATAAACACGAATATTCCAGATTACTTAAAGAATGTTAGAAACTATGCAGTAGCTAAGGCAATATTTGAGAATCCAGACTGTATTTTATTGGTAGAAGGAGATATAAGACTTCCAGATAAATGTGTAGTAAAAAAAGTAGGAGATAAGACAATTGTTTTTAAAAAAGACAGGTATGCATTCATAGAAACTAAATCACGAGTAGAAATGAACTACGTAGCAAAGGTTGACAACATCTACATAGCAACATCTGGAACTGTAATGAATGGGAAAGAAATAAAGTTAAACTTTCCATTTATAAGAATAGGGAACTTAATAATAGCTGAAAGTAGATATTTAAAAAAACGTAAAGGAGGTAGAAAAAATGAAGCTAAAAGAGTTTCTTGAAGAATTAAAAGATAACCTTGAAAATGAAGAGTGGTCTGAAATTGATGAAGCTATAAGAGAAATTTATGATTTTACAAAGCAGTATTTTAATGATGTGCAGGTTAAGGATGAATATGGTGATATTGTTATTGCAATTGGTGATATTGAAAAAACAATAAAAATACCAATGGAAGGCTCTTAAAGAGCCTTCTTTTTGTTCTTTTATAGTCCAATATTTACTTGGCATAAATACTTTTGATTTTTATAACTTCTTTTCCATTAATCTTGTCTTTATTATTGCCAATAGGTATAAGTATTAACTGACTTTCTCCTGATGATTTTTCTATATTGCTGTAAGAAATTCCTAAATCTAATTGCCACTGGTTTTTATAGGTTAGGATTTCTTCTACTTTTACGGGCTTTGCATAAATTTTTTGTAAAAAAATGATTAATAAAAATATAAAGACTTCTTTATAACTGTTTTTTTGTATAACTTTTTTATACATCATATATATTTCTCATTTTTGCTTTTTTTCCATTTTAAATTTTAGCAACATGTAATATATAACATAAATAAGAGACATAAGAATGTAAATGAGTGTTTGGTTTAAGAGTAGAACCATCAGATCTTTGTACCACTTGAAATATATGTTGATGAATACTAAAACCAACATATCTATTATATAAATAAATAAAAGAGAAAAAAGAAGAAACATAAAAGAATTTTTTATTTTTTCTTTATTGTATATAACCATCCCTTCTAACAAGAAGAGGAATATTGTCATATTAAGAATAGCTACCGTATAATTTAAGTCCATTTTATTTCCATGGATTAGCCTGTTGCCAGCCTGCATTTATTAAAGTTCCGTGTCCAGATACATACCCTATTATAGATTTGTCAAAAGATTTTTTATGCTTGCTATAATAGTACTTTCTTGTTTAGGAATTATGATTGATGTTTCATTATTAATAAAGTTTTTTTCAATATAAGGATTTGAAAGACTTTCAAATTTTCTTTCTTCTAAATCGCTAAAATTACATATAGAATTCCACATATAACTTATTTGTTCATGTTTACCAAATAGCAAATACCAATATGTTCCAAATGAATTATTAAAGATTTCATTGTCAACAAGTATAGAAATGTACTGTCTTTCTATTTTTTCTT
>JALVKE010000061.1 GCA_027028005.1 Persephonella sp.
CTGCACCATAATGAAGAGTGAATTTATCTCCTACGTAATCTGTTACTCCAAATACTAAAAATCCATAGTTCATCAAAACAGTTAGAATAGACATACATGCTATTTCATTACCTCCGCCCCATCCTCCTGAAGAGGAAAAAGCACATCCAATCTTCCCATCTATTTTTCCCCATAAATCAACTATTCCATCCCAAAACTTTTTCATCTTCCAAGAAAGAACACCAAGATATGTAGGACTTCCAACAGCGATACCATCACACCATAGAATATCCTCTTTTGTTGCTTCATCTACAGATAAAACCTTAACATTTACAGGATACTTTCTAGCTCCTTCTGCCACATACTCAGCCATTTTCGCAGTATGTCCTGTATCTGAATCATATAAAACCAAAATGTTTGCCATCTCTAACCCCCTAAATTCCTTTTCCTTTTAGTCTTATTTTTATTTTATTTTTATCAGGAATATTTGTTAATAGAATTATAGTAGCTCTTTTTTCTCCTAAAGATTTTGGAGTAAAAGTTATTGAGATTTCACACTGATCATTTGGAGATAAAACATTATTAGAGCATGTTTCATCTATATAGAAGTTATCTTTGTCTATTCCTTTAAGAATTAACGAATAAATCTTCAGTGGGGCATTTCCTACATTTTTTATCTTTAATATCTTTGTTGTTGATGAATTTAAAGATATTTCTCCAAAATCTATTATTATCTTTTTGAAAGGAGTTTCAGGTATTTCTGAAGAAAAACCTGTTCCTTTTAATAAAACATCTACTTCAGGATTATCCTGATCACTAGACTTTATTCTTAATATAGTTTTTCTTAATCCTACTTCTGTTGGAGAGAATGAGATGTATATTTTGCAGAATTCTCCTTCCTGCAATACAGACTTTGAGGCACATTGATTATCAGTTATTTGAAAGTCATTATCTTCCACTAAAAAAACTTCTTCTATATGAAGAAGACCATTTCCTTGGTTTACAACGAAAATTGTTCCTGTTCTCTCTTCATTAAGATATACATATCCAAACTTGAAAACCTCTGGATAAACGAATATTTTTCCCTGGTAACTAACTTCTTCGTTAGATGTTTCTCCCTGATACTCATAAGCTCCAATATCAACAGCAGTTCCTTTAATTCTAGGATTTCCATCTTTATCCTTCTCTGGAAGATATGGAGCATCATTAGTTCCTTTATCTATTGCTGGAGAGTTTTCCTGCAGATGTAAATCTGATGGTTCTTCTTTAAACATAGGATTTTGAGATATATTATTCCCGTAATGGTAATTGTTTAGATTAGTTAGAGCTAGGCAAAAGCCTGTTCCACTTGGGATATTACAGGAAAGTAAGTTGTTGTACAGTTTAATTTCTGTAGAACTTGATTTTACTATACCTACATCCATATTTTGAGGAGAATTTCCCTGCCAAAATATATTGTTGTAAATAAAGCCTTTTGAGGAATTTCCTGAAAGCCATAAGAGCAGTCTTCCTGAAGAGTTTGGAGATGTCCCCCCGTAAAACGTATTATTAACTACATACACTTTTCCATTTTTTGAGTAAATAAAGCTGTTTCCTCCGTCATAGTTAGACGTTTCGTCTAAAGAGAAAACATTATTAGTTAAAATAATCTCTCCTGTATTGTTGTTATATATATACACACCTCCTCCACTATTATTTGATTTATTTTTATAAAAAAGATTACTGTTTAATATTATTTCCCCTGTTTCTGTTCTTATAAATGCACCTCCGCCGTTAGCACTAGAGGTATTTTCTTTAAAGGTATCATTATCAAAAATAACATCACCATATTTTGACCATGCTAAAATTCCTCCTGCAATACTA
>JALVKE010000062.1 GCA_027028005.1 Persephonella sp.
TACAAATACCCCAGCCCAAAGTGTAGTTAGTTTTGTACACTTTGGTTTACCAGGAGAATAAAATGGGTATTGATATAAAAGAAAAGAAACAAAAGAGAAGAGGTATCCCAAAAGCTCTAATATATGAGATGAGATGCGGCAAACCTATCTATTACAGGGACTACGATAAAGTTCTAAAAGGAGAGAAAACATTGGAGGAAGTTATTGGAAGCAGCAAATTACAGGCTATTATAGTAGCTTTAATAATAGGATATCTATCAGCAAAAATAAACAGAAATAAATACCTGATTTTAACTAACGAAGCAGGTTTTCAATGGGCACCAAGAACATGGAGAAATCTTGATATTGCGATTTTTAATAAAAAAAAGCTCCTTGAAGAGGGATTAGACGAAAAATATGCAAAAACTCCTCCAGAAATAGTAATAGAAATAGATACAAAAGCAGACCTTAGGAAGTACGGGGATTTTCTAAACTATGCAAAAGAAAAAATACAGGACTTATTAGATGCAGGAGTTAAAAGAATTATATGGTATACAACTTTTGATAAAAAAGTTATAGTTGCAGAAAAAGGTAAAAGATGGTTTATAACAGATTGGAATGATACTATTGAGGTTTTTGATGATATAAAACTGAACTTAGAAGAACTACTTGAGGAAGAAAAGAAAAGTTGAAAATGGATAAAGAGCAAAAAGAAATTGAGCTTAAGAAATTAGAAGTTGAAAAGTTAAAAGTAAGAGCGGATATTTTAAGAACCGTAATTATTGCTTTGCTGGCTATAGGAACAGGGATAGGGACTGTTTTATATAGAAAATACAAAGTAAGGTTTATTGATGATTTATTCTTGATTGTTTTATTGACATTAGGGATTTTGTTTATCGGTATTACACTATATCAATGGATAAAAATAACAATTAAGTTGAAGGAGTTAGACAAATGGAGATTCTAATTCTAATTTTACTTATTTTATTTGTTATAGCATTATTTATTTTATCTGGAGTTATGCTTTTTACTTCAATACAAGAATTTATAGAGGACAGGAAACATCAAAAGAAAACAGACCAGTAAAGGTAAAAATGGATAAAGAATTAAGCTTAAGAAAATTAAAATTGAGAAGCTAAAAATTAAAAAAGGCTATAAAAGATATAGCAAAAGAAGTTTTTGGAGATGATGTAAAAGTATAGCTTTTCGGCTCAAGATCTAATCCAAATCTAAAAGGCTGTGACATTGATATCTATATAGAAATCCCTGACTATGAGGAATCAAATGTTTTTAACAAGAAGGTAAAATTTCTAGTTCAGTTAGAAGACAAAATCGGAGAACAAAAAATAGATGTAATAATAGCCCCTGTCAATTGCGAAAAGTTTTACTGTAAGGAAGCTAAAAGAACAGGAGTGAGAGTTATGTGAAAGATATAAACTTAGTTTTTCAAGAAATAGACAAACACGAAAAAAGTTTAAAGAAGTTTTGGAATAAACTCAGAAATTGTTTAATATTATAAATAAGTTGCTATCTTACATAAAAAAATGAATTATTGTTGAAACAAAAAAATTTTTTTGTTAACATAAATCAAAAAATAAGCATAAGAAAAATAAAAAATTTTACATCCTTGGGAGGGATAAATAAAATTATGCAAATTTCTAGTTTTCAAAAAGGGGAAAAAGAAAAAATAGCAGTAATAGGATTAGGATATGTAGGGCTTCCTTTAGCAGTTTTGCTAGATGAAAAATTCAATGTCATTGGCTTTGATATAAATCCCCAAAGAATTAAAGAACTTAAAGAAAATTATGATAGAACTAGAGAAGTTGAAAAAGAAAAACTTGAAAAATGTAATATAGAGT
>JALVKE010000063.1 GCA_027028005.1 Persephonella sp.
ACAGGAAACTTCCAATATGACTTAGGAATTTACGGGTTAAAGAAAATTTTAGATTTTTTTAAAGAAGACTATAAAACTGATGGAAGTTTTTATATAGAAGTAGATAAAAAACCTGAAGAGATTTTAGAGCTGATAATACTGAAATTAATTTCTCAAAAATCTGGAGATTATTTCTTAGAAAAAGCAACAGATACCTTGTTCAAAGACGATAAAGAAACTAAGAAAAAATTTGAAAAACTTTCTAAAGAAAAAACAGAACCTTTTGTAAAAATAAATCTTGAAAATTTAGTCAAAAAAGAAAAGAACTTAGAAAAAGTTATAAAAGATTTATCTAAAGAGATTTATGGGTTTTTATCTGAAAAGTTTCCCGAAAAATCTTTTTCTATACAAGAAATAGAGGATATTCTTTGGAGTAAAACAGTTAATCTACTCAATAACATTCTTTTAAATTTTCAGGCTGACATGAAAGCAAGAGGAAAAGAAGTTTTCCAGAGAGCAGTTGATAAACTTTATAAAGATATAGGAAAAGAACCCTGTTCTTTTTGCCATACAAATAAAGGAAAAAGAATTACAAGAGACACATTTTTCTTTGCACCAGCACAGTTTAATGCATTCTGGTTTGGAGAACCATCTATCTTTATATGCCCTTATTGTCTTGCTTCTAACCTCGCAATTACTCAATCTTTTACCTTTTTAGGAAATGAGCTAAACGCTATTTCAGTTTATCGGCCAAACTTACAAGATTTAGAAGATTTAAACGAAGGATTGAAAATTTCGGATATAGGAGAGCTTACGAAAAGAATTATTGAATATGAAAAATTACAGTTAAAGAAGGAAGGATACATTAGAGATTTGCAAATATTGGAGTTTTATCTTGACCCGCAAAATCCAAATTTGGATTTTTATCTTCTTACAGAGGAAACAATTCAAAACTTAATAAAAATAGAAAATGAACTAAACAAGCTTTATACAGACTATAAGGACAACCTCTGGGGTCAGGTAAAAGATAAACAGGGTTATCGGACTATAAACCTATCAAAAGAGCTTCTTCACGCTATTGTTAACAATCAGAAGTTGATAGTAATTGTCCAGAGATTTTTAAAACTTGCCTTAATGGCAGAAAACTTTAGACAAAACAATGTCAAAAATCCACCGGTAAAAGGGTTTTATATAAGTGTACTACTCCACATTTTAAAAATGCACTTTAAATTAGAGGAGGAATTAAATATGGATATGTATAATGCGTTTAAGGAATACGGACAGTTTTTAAGGGGAAGGGTTTTCTCATCTTTATCTGAAGGTGGAGAGATTAACTGGAATACTTTTAACAATAAAATTATCTCCCTTTCAAACTCATTTTTAGACGCATCAAAAGGAACTTATAATCAATTCATGGAGACTCTAACAAGGGTTATGATTAGCTACGATGCACCGATAGACAGTAATCTACTGCAGATGATAACAAAAAACACATACAAAGACATAGCTACGACAATTGCCCTTGCAGTGATGACAAGAAAACCTGGGGAGCAAGCAGAAGTAGAAAAAGAAGAGGCTGTAAAAGGAGAAAGCTTGTGACATAGGGGTAAATGATTATGAAAAAGACACAAATTCATTTAGACGATAAGACTTATAAATATTTAAAAGAAGAAAGTTTAAGAACTGGCAAAACAATTTCAGAACTTATTAATGAAAAACTACAAGAGTATAAACTGGAAGAGATTATAAGAATGGCAGAAGAAGAATATGAAAATAAAAAGTTTATAAAAGAAACTGCTGAAGAACATTTTAAAAGATTAAGAATTTAAACGGAGGATAAAAAAATGAAACTTACAGGT
>JALVKE010000064.1 GCA_027028005.1 Persephonella sp.
CTGTAAGTATCATCTCAATGGCTTTTTTATTTGTAGCATATGCAAATAAAGTTTCTAACGTTTTTGCTTCGTTTTTATATTTATCTAAAGTTTTTCTTAATCTCTGGTCGTTTATAGCTAACCTGTCTAACCTTTTCCTTTGATTTGCTACTGGTTCTATCCTAATCCCTCTACCTATTGCTTGAAGGACAAATTTTTTAGCGTCTGTTCCTGTTCCTATGTTTATAAAAGTAATAACATTTGGTCTGTTACTGTCCCATCCTTCGTAAAAAGCACGGCTTCCAAGTAGTACGTTTATAGGACTGTCGGGATTATTTAGTGTTTCAAAGTATCCTTCGTCTTTAAATGTTTCGTTTTCCTTGTATTCGGTTAAATTTTCTTTTATCCATTTTGACACATCACCTATTTTTATAAGTGCAAAAGGAGAACTACTACTATCAAGTTTTAAAGCTATCTCCTGTTTATTGTTAGGATTTATAATGTATTCAATATTGCCACTGCTTTCTGAATTAAATACATATTTGTAAATATCTTTAGCTTTTACATCCTTTATGAAATCACTTATAAACTTTAACGTATATCCTTTATCTCCAATTATATATTTGGCATTGTTTAACTCTTTTATAAGTTCATCTTTTGCAGTTTTTAATAAGTCTTTGTTTATTACTTTTCCAATAGAAGCTATTTCTTTAAAAACAAGTTTTAAATCTGCATCCTTTGTGTTAACTGAGTTCATTAAAAATATTAGTAGTGGATTGTGATATAGGTTTTCATTTTTTACCTTTTCATAAGCCTTTTTAACTGCTGTTAGTATAATAAGGTTTTTTAAAATAATTTTTCTTTTTTCTGTTTCGTTAAAGTCTTTTTTATCCTGAAATGCTTTTACTTCTTCCTGTGATACGTATATCTGTTTCCCGTATCCTCTGTTTATAAATTCATTTAGGTTCAGGTTATAAACTGTTGATACTACATCTATAGCTTCTGTAAATGTTGCAGAAAAGTTAAATAAAAATCCGTTTTGAGAAAGTATAGAGAAAATGTTTTGTCTTTTGCTTTCCTGAGTATCTCCTTTATGTGCTTCGTCAAGTATTAAATACCAGTTGCCAATAGGTTTCTCATCTTCTATATCTAAATAATCTCTGAAGTTTAATATGTTTTCTTTTCTTTCATCTGATATAAGGTCTGAACGGTATATAAATACTCTATTACTAAAATCTTTTTGTGATTTTTCTTTTTCGTATTCTTTTAAGTCTATAAGTTTAATCTGTTTGTCTAAATCTTTTCCTTGATTAAACTCTTCTATGTGTTTTTTAAATGCTTTTAATAGGTCTTCTCTGTATGTTAAAAATAATATCTCTTTTTTAGGGATTAATTCTAAATCCATTAGTTTGTGAAGAAGTTCTATAAGCTTTATGATTACTATTGTTTTACCTGAACCTGTAGCCATCCAAAATGACATTCTGTTTGAGATTTGACTAAATGGTATATATTCATCTCTTTTTTCATCTATTTCTACAGGGAAAAACTCTTTTAATAGGTTTGCATATTTGTTTGCTTTTAACTTTATATGTAGGTCATCGTATATGTCTAAATCTTCATAAATCTTTGCAAATTCTTCTTTATCCTGATTTAAATCTTCAAAATATTTCCAAAGAATTTTTACTGCATTTTCAAGTGCTTCTGTCTGGTAGTCAAATAATGTTTTTTCTAAAGAAAACGAATTATCTAAAATATCCCAATCGTTTGGTACGTCTGAAATTTCTTCTGCGATAGATTGAAGTTTAATGTAAGGTTTTGCTTTTAGTTTGTTTTTAACTAACATTAGTTATTCTG
>JALVKE010000065.1 GCA_027028005.1 Persephonella sp.
TCAAAGTATATCTCTGTATAACACTCATCTGAGCACAGGATTATGTCATACTCTTTGCATATACCGTAAACCTCTTCAAAGTAAGACAAAGAAGCAGTTGCTCCTGTAGGGTTGTGAGGATAGTTTATCCAAACAATTTTTGTTTCTTCCAATATAGATTTATCTATTTTGTCTAATCTTAATAAAAAGTTTTCTTCCTCTTTTAAAGGAACAGGATTAGGAACTCCATTAGCAAATAGCGCTCCCCTTTCATAAACAGGGTATGCTGGGGTTCCAAATATAACTCTTTTTTTATCTTCTTCAGGATCTATAAAAACTAAAGGAAAATGAAAAATAGCTTCTTTAGAACCTGCTGAAGGAATTATTTCTGTTTTTGGATCAAGCTCAACACTAAATCTATTTTTAAACCATTTAGATATTGTTTTTCTCAGTTTTTCCTTTCCATAAACAGAAGGATACTGGCTAACCTCTGGGACAGCATCAATAAGAGCCTGTCTTATTTTAGGATCAGTAGGTTCTTTTGGGTCTCCTGTTCCAAAATCATATATTTTTATATTCTGCTCTTTTAACTGTGCCTTTATTCTGTTTAATTCTTCCATAGGATAAGGCTTTAAACTTTTTAAGATTTTGTTCATGAAACTCCTCTTAATCTTGATATTTTTTAGTATTTTCTTATTTTACCAAAGGCATGAAGATGCTTAGAGATATATTAAAGGCAAATAAGGATAAAAAGATAATCATAATGCCTGTTGGTATATCTGGAAGTGGAAAAACAACTCTGTATAAAAATCTGTCTAAAGATTTTGATATAGAGCATATATCCTTTGATAAAATCAGAATAGAAAAATTTTTAGAAAACAATCCTACTAAAAAGGAAAATATTTACAGAGAAGCTTATAAATACATAAATGATAATAGGATAAAGCTTTTGCCTATAGCAAAGAAAAAAATGAAAGAAACCGAAAAAAATATTGTATATATAGACAACACAAATCTTAAAAAGAAAGCAAGACATAAATTTCTATGTGAAGTTCCAAACTGGCTTAAGATAGGAGTATTTTTTAAACCTGATTTAAAGTTATCTATAAGAAGGCAAAGAAATAAAGATAGAGATAAATATGTTTCTCCAAAGATTTTGGAAGACCAGCTAAAAATCTTAGAAGAGCCTTCCCTTGAAGAGTTTGATATTATTCTTAGGAAGAATATCAAAGGATAATGAGTATAAATAAAATGGGAAATTTTATGTTATACTTTTGCCTAAATTTTTTAAAGGGAGAGACGTTAAAGTAATATAAAAACTATGGAAGGTAGCAGTAAAACCTTACTTCAAGTAAAAAATCTTTCAAAAAAATACCTCATAAAAAAACAGCTTTTAAAAAAAGAGTTTTTTTACGCTGTTGATAATGTCTCATTTTATATAAACCAAAATGAGACAGTTGGCTTAGTAGGAGAATCAGGAAGTGGAAAATCAACTATAGGAAAACTTATTTTAAAACTTATCAAAAAAGATGAAGGCGAAATCTTATTTAAAGGAAAAGATATTTACTCCTTCTCAAGAAAAGAGGAAAAAATCTTTAGAAAGGAAACATCTATAGTATTTCAAGATCCAAGAACATCATTAAACCCTAGAATGAAAATTTTTCAAATACTAGAGGAGCCTCTTATTGTTCACGGCTTTCCCAAAAAAGAGAGGATAAAAAAAGTAAAAAAGACAATAGTTGATGCAGGACTAGATGAAACATTTCTAGATAGATATCCTTCAGAGCTTTCAGGAGGACAAAGGCAGAGAGTAGCCATAGCAAGAGCTATTATATTGGAACCTGATCTAATTGTTGCAGATGAGCCTACATCAGCTTTAGATGTATCAGTTCAGCTTCAGATAATAAATCTTATAAACCGTTTAAAAACAGAAAAAAATATTAGTTTTTTATTTATATCCCATGACTTAAATGTAGTAGGACTTCTATCAGAAAGAATTGTTGTTTTATACAAAGGTAAAATAATGGAACAGGGAGATGGAAAAAAAATAATAAAAAATCCTCTCCATCCATACACCAAACTTCTTATAGAGAGTTTACCCCCTGATCACCCATCAAAAAGAAAAGATTTAGAACATATTCCAGAAACATTTAGAGAAGAAATTCCTGGAGGTTGTAAATTTTACTCAAGATGTCCTATAGCACAGGAAATATGTAAGAAAGAACCCTCTTACAAAAAGATAGATAACAGGGAGGTATACTGTCATCTTGTCTAATAATCAACTTATTTTTGATATTTTAATTCTCTTTTTATTACTTCTTCTCTCAGCATTCTTTGCAGGTATAGAATCCTCTTTCTTTTCTATGGACTGGTTAAAGATAAAAAAATTAGCTAAAGAGGGAAATAAAGCTGCAAAAATTGCAGATTGGCTTAGATCAAGACCTAAAGAGCTTGTTATAACATTTTTAATAGGAAATGAACTTGTTAATATTACAGCTTCAGCTGTAATGTCAAAACTTGTTATTGATTACTTAGGAGAAGAATACCTCTTCATTGCTGTAATTGTAATGACTATTTTAATTTTAACCTTTGGAGAGATAACTCCAAAAACTATCGGTTCTTACTATCCCGAAAAGTATGCACTTTTTGCTTCTAGACCTTTTTATGTATTTTACATAGCTGTTACCCCCTTTAGATATCTCTTTATGAAAGTTGCCGAGTTTTTCTTGAAAAAGCTTGGTTTAGAAATGCCAGTAGAAAGTCACAAACTTTCCCAAGAAGATCTTCTTACAATAATAAACATAGGAACAGAAAAAAATATATTTTCAGAAGAAGAGAAAAAGATAATAGAAGCCACATTAGAACTACATGAAACAACAGTTAGTGAAGTAATGACCCCAAGAAGAGATATCTTCGCAATAGAAAAAGGATTATCAGTAAGGGAAGCTTTAGAAAAAATAAAAGGCCACGATTACAGCAGGATACCTGTTTATGAGGGGACATTAGATAATATAGTGGGAATTTTATATGTAAAAGATATTATCTTTTTAAAGTTTGAAGGGAAAGAAGAAAAAATAGATAGATTTTTAAGAAAACCTTTATTTGTACCTGAATTTACACCTCTTTTAAATCTAATGATAAAGTTTGAAGAAGAAAAGGTTCATATTGCTATAGTAGTTGATGAACACGGAACTGTTGTTGGACTTGTTACATTTACAGATATTCTAGAATTTATTGTTGGAGATATTCCAGAAGAGTATGAAGAGGAAGAACCTTACATAAAAAAGATAGGAAAAAACAAGTGGATTGTTTCAGGAAAGTTAGAAGTTGAAATACTAGAAGAGGAGTTAGGTTTAAAACTTCCTGAAGATTATGATTTTGACACTGTAGCTGGTTTTGTACTAGATATACTAAAAAAAATTCCACAGGAAGGAGAAGAGTTTATATATAACAATTTCAAATTTAAAGTTATTAAGGTGGAAAAAAATAGGATTATAGCTGTAGAAATAGAGAAATTAAAAGAAGAAAAGGAAGAGGAAGAAATAGAAGATGTTTAGTTATCTTATAGCAATACTTTTTTTTCTGATACTTGAAGCCTTCTTTTCAGGTTCAGAACTTGCTTTATTTTCTGTAAATAAAACTAGACTTAAATACTTAGCAAAAAACGGAGATAAAAGAGCGCTTAAAGTTTATAAGGCTCTTTCAGAAAAATTTGATGACTATGTAGCAACGTGTTTAATTGGAACAACATTAAGCATTGTTACAATAACAGCTTTATTTGTGAGTTTTCTTCACTCCCTTACACCTTTTATACCATTTATTCATTCTAAAGAAGAAATTTTTGCTGAAAGTATTATTGTTATAACTCTTTTATTTGGAGAGATAATACCTAAAAGTATTTTTCAACATTATGCTGATCAGATCATCTTTTACATAGTTCCCATTTTAGAGTTTTTCAGGAAACTTTTATATCCTTTACTCCTGATTGCTAAAGGCATTACAAAAGTTGTTTTCTTTATATTTCGTTTAGAAGAAAAACAGGAGAAAATTTTATCTAGGGAAGAACTTCTTGATGCATTATTACTTGAGTCTGAAGGTATAGAAGAGTTAGAAAAAAAGATAATTGCAAATGTTCTTATATTTGAGGAAAGAAGATTAGGAGAAATAGTTGTTCCTTTATCTGATGTTGTAGCTGTAGAATATAATACTTCTGTAATAGATATCGTAAAAATTTTTAAAGAAACAGGTTTTTCAAGGATTCCTGTGTATAAAAAGAGAATAGATCAAATAATAGGTGTTGTTAGAGCGTATGATCTTATAGAAGCAGATGTTGACGATACTGTTGAAAAACTAATGAGACCTATAAGATATCTTCCTGAGTTTACAAGTCTTCCTAATGTTTTAAAAGGTTTTAAACAGTATAAAGACCATATGGCCGTTGTAGTGGATGAAAGAGGAGCAACAATGGGGATAATAACGCTTGAAGATGTTTTAGAAGAGATTGTTGGGGAAATTAGAGATGAGTATTCAAAAAAAGAAAAGAAAATGATTAAAAGACATATTAAAGATAAACTTATAGTTGATGGAAGAATTGAGATAAAAGAAGTAGAAACTCTTTTTGATGTAAAGTTTCCAAAAGGACCTTTTGAAACAGTAGGAGGGTTCATTATATATGAACTTGGTAGAATGCCAAAGAGAGGAGAATCTATAGTGTATGATGATTTACGTTTTGTAGTTCTAAAAACAAATATAAGAAGAATTCAAGAAGTATTGATAGAAAAAATAAAAGAAAAAAAGGAAAATGAATAAAGTACGATAGGCCTCCTACAGAAGGCCTACAATGAACACTTAAGATATAAATAATTTCTCTCCTCTTTCTACAATATGTGCTTTCATCCCTATTTTTTCTTTTATAACATCCCTGAAAACTTTCATTATCTCTGGTTCTCCATGAACAATAAATATTTGTCTTTTGTCTTTAAAACTGTCTAACCATTCAAGAAGAACAGGCTGGTCTGCATGGGAAGAAAAGCCGTTTATTGTATAAACTTTAGCTTTTACAGCAACTTCTTCTCCATAAATCTTAACTTTTTTAGCTCCATCAACAATAGCTCTTCCAAGAGTACCTTTGGCCTGATACCCAACAAAAATAACAGAGCTTTCAGGTCTCCATAGATTATGCTTAAGATGGTGTTTTATTCTACCACCTGTGCACATACCACTACCAGCAAGTATAATAGCACCGCTTTCTATATTATTTATGGCTTTAGACTCTTCTACTGTTGGAGTAAACTTAACCCAAGGGAATATAAAGGGATTTTTCCCTTCTTGAACCATTTTCCTTGTTGCTTTGTTAAAATATTCTGGAAACTGAAGAAAAACTTTAGTAGCTGAAATAGCCAAAGGACTATCTAAAAATACCTGACATCTAGGAAGTTCTTTCCTATCATACATATGTCTTAATGTGTATAAAATTTCCTGTGCTCTTTCAAGGGCAAATGTTGGAATTAAGACATTTCCACCTCTATTAATAGCATCAATTACTGCCTGTTTAAATTCAACTAACGTTTCCTTTAGAGATTTATGTTTCCTGTTTCCGTATGTTGATTCTGTAAATATGTAATGTCCATGATCTTGAAATTCTAAAGGAGGAATAATTAATCTCTCTTTTCTCCCAAGATCTCCTGAAAATATTAATATTTTTATATCATTTTTATCTTTTATATCTATCTGAACAAATGCTGAACCAAGTATATGTCCTGCATTTTTAAATGTAATAGTTATATTATCTGTAAGCTCAAGAGGTTGATGATAATCAAGCTGAATTTTAAAATATTCCATTGCATCATATACATCATCTTCATCAAAAAGAGGAGGTTTTACTTTTTCAGATTCTCCCCTTCTAAGAGCTTTTTTATATAAAACTCTATACTCTTCTTCCATAACTTTAGCAGCATCAAGGAGCATTATTCTTGCAATATTTCTTGTTGGATAGGTGGTTATAATTTTTCCTCTAAAACCTTGTCTTACAAGAACAGGAATTCTTCCTACATGATCTAGGTGTGCATGGGTAACAATAAGATAGTCTATATCTCTTGGATTAAAACCTAATTTATCGTAATTCTTGTCTTCGTCTTCTCCTTGAAATATACCACAGTCTATTAATATCTTTAACTTTCCTACAGTTAGAAGATGACAGGAACCTGTCACAGTTTTTGCAGCTCCAAAAGATTGAACATATATATCCATTTATATCTCCTTCAGTGATGATGTCCTATTCCAAAAGCTCTAAGAAGTACCCATACTCCTAATAAGATTACAATTACTCCTGATAATGAGGCAAGACGCTTTCTCAATTTTGGAGATAAAATCTGAAAAAGTTTACTTGACAGGAGCATTGCTGGAACAGTCCCTAATCCAAAGGAAAACATAACAAGCATACCCTTTAAAGGATTACTTTCAAACATTGCCTGAAGTAAAAACGCATAAACTAAAGGACAAGGCAGAAATCCGTTAAACATTCCTAAAAAGAATGGATGCTCTCGAAACTTTGAAAGAATTGAAGCTATTGTTTCAAAAATGATATCTAATCCAGGAATACCCTTCTCTTTAATATTTCCAGTTATCTGCAAGCCAAAGATGATCATTCCTATTCCAAGAAAAAATGCTAAACCTTTTTGGAATAACTGAAACTCAATTTTGTGAAAAAACATACCAGCGTATCCTGCAAGAAAACCAAGAAACATATACGAAAATATCCTTCCTGCATTATAAAGGATATTCCCAATTAACCATGATCTGTGTTTTATTAAAGGAGGAATAAAACCACACATTCCTATACAGTGATAGGAACCTAAAAAACCAGCCAAGGTTATAAGCAAGTACTTAAGCATTTTTTACCTTTTAAGTTAGTTATTATTAACCATCAATATAAAACTAAAGTATACAACAGACAATCTTTAACGAGAAATTTTTATTCTATGAAGATCTTGAAAATATTAAAATATTTATATATTCCAATGAAAAAAGGTGAGAGAAGGATGTTTATTGGAAGTGTAGTTTTCGATATCTATATTCCACATGCTCATTCGTTAAAGGAAAAAAGAATGGTTATCCGTTCAATGAAAGAAAAATTAAAGTCCAAGTTTAACGTCTCTGTTTCAGAAGTAGGAGAGATTGATAAATGGCAATCTGCCCATTTAGCTGTAGTAACTGTTACACCTGATAGAAAACAGACTGAAAAAGTTTTGCAGAATATAGTAAACTTTGTTGAAATAAATTATCCAGAAGTTCATATAAATGTTTATAAGGAGATTTTTTAATGGCAAAAAGATCCCACAAAATGGAAAAAGTTAATGAAGCTATCAAGAGAGCTTTAAGTGAGATTTTTATTGAAGAGCTACCACCATCAACAGGAAATATGATAACTGTCCTTAGAGTAGATACAACAAAAGACTTAAGTAGAGCAGAAGTGTATATATCCTCTTTAAAAGATACTGAAAAAATTGTTGAAGATTTAAATAAGAAGAGTGGTTACATAAGATATCTACTTGGCCAAAAGATTAAAATAAGAAAACTACCTGAACTACATTTTATTAATGTACCTGAAATAAGTATATAAAGGAGAGGCTATGAGAAAGATTATTATATTTTTAATAGCTATTTTAGTTTTATTAAGTGTATATATATACTCTCTTTTATCATACAAAGCTACTCCTAAAATAGCTCTTATAGAGGTAAATGGAGTTATATCTGATTCCACAGAAACAATTAGACAGTTTAGAATAGCTGAAAAAGACAGTTCAATAAAAGGAATTGTACTTCGTGTTAATAGTCCAGGTGGTGCTGTAGGAGCATCTCAATCTATATATAGAGCAATAGAAAAGATAAAAAATAAAAAACCTGTTGTTGTTTCAATGGAAAATGTAGCAGCTTCTGGAGGATACTATATATCAGCTCCTGCAAATGTTATATACGCAAATCCAGGAACAATTACAGGAAGCATAGGGGTTATAATTCAGCATATTGATGCAACAGAGATTTTAAATAAGATAGGTTTAAAAATAGAAAATATTAAAAGTGGAAAAAATAAAGATATTCTTTATCCTAACCACAAGTTAACCCCTGAACAGAAAAAGCTTTTAGAAAGTACTATTTTAGACGTATACCACCAATTTCTTACAGCTATTGTAAAGTATAGACCAATAAAGTTAGAAGAACTTAAAAAAATTGCTGATGGAAGAATATTTAGTGGTAAGCAGGCACTAGAACTTAAACTTGTAGATAAGTTAGGAAATATCCAAGATGCTATTGAAGAAGCTAAAAAGTTAACAAATTCTCCAAAAGCAATAGTTATAAAGCTTACAAAGAAGAAAAGTTTTCTAGAAAAACTTATTGAAAATAAATTAGGAGTAAATTTTGATAGTAGTTATGTGTCAACAGGTATATACTACTTACTATCATTCTGATGATTATCATAACTATAAAAAGAATACTTAAATATGATGTAATTAAAAGTAAATTGGAGGTATTTATAAATGACAAATCAATCTGTAAACTTTAAGGTAACAGAGGCAGCAGCAAATGAAATTAAAAGAATAGCAGAAGAACAGGGAATTGAAAACCCTATTCTTAGAGTAAGGGTTGTTCCTGGAGGATGTTCCGGATTTCAATATGCTATGGGATTTGATGAGGAAATCACTGAAAATGATAAAGTTGTTGAGCTTGAAAATGGTGTAAAGATTGCAATAGATGAATTTAGTGCTCCTTATATTGGTGGAGCTGAACTTGACTACGTAAACGATTTTATGGGTGGTGGATTTACTATTAAAAATCCAAACGCTGCAAACTCTTGTGGCTGTGGAAATTCATTCTCTTGCTAAATAAAGGGGCTTTAAAGCCCCTTAAATATTATCCTTTATTATCTTAATATCTCTTAAAAAAATACTTCTTATATTATTTTTTGTTTCTAACATTTTTTTCCATAGATGGTTAGGTTCCATATAAAATGAATGGGATATTCTGTAAAGGAACGGTGAGTTTAAGCTTATTTTGGATATTCCAATACCTCTAATCATCCTGAGTCTAGCTTCTATCTCTCTAAGGAAAATATAACTTTCTAACAAATTAGGGATGTATTTTTCCACAACATTTAGAATATTCGTTTCTCTTTCTTTGTGAAGTAATAAGTTTAACTGTGCTAAAAATTCAATGTCTGTAATTCCACCTTTGCCAAGTTTAATATCAATTTCTTCTGGACTTTCTTTAACTAATCCTTCTAAATTTAATCTCATCTCAAAAATTTCATCAATGAAATTTTTATCTATATTTTGAGAAAATAGAAATTTTTCTATTAGTTCTTCTAATATTCTTGCAACATTTCCATCCCCAGTTATAAATCTTGATTTTGTCCAAGCTAATTTTTCCCAAGAACGAGCTTCTTTATCAAAGTATGTTTTATAAAAACTTAAACTTGGAGCAAGTTCTCCAGCTTTTCCAAAAGGACGAAGTCTCAAATCAATGGGATATAAAACTCCCTCTTTTGTATAAGACGTTAAGAGTTTTACAATCTCAGCAGGTTTAGATAGTAGTTTATTTTTTGATATTTCATCCTTAAATACAAAGATAAGATCAAGGTCTGAACCTATATTCATCTCTCTACTTCCAAGTTTTCCAAGAGCAAAAATTGAAAAGTTTTCTCCTTCAATATATTCATAAAGTTTTTCAAGGATATAATCAGCAAGATTAGATAAAGAATTATTTAAACTTTTTAATCTTTCTTTTGCTTCCTCATATCCTATTTTAGATAGATATTCTAGAGAGTTTAAAACTTCTATAAGTTTTTTTAGTTTTTTTAATTTATCTATAAAATTGTCAACTTTTATAAAAGGAATTTCTCTTTCAAACTCCTCTTTTGTTTTTGGAACATCCTCTATTCCAAAAGCCCAATCCAAAAGTTCTGGATCTTTAGACATAATATCAGAAATATAGTCTGATAATTTTGCTATAGATAACATAAATTCAACAAGTTTTGGATTTTGCTCTATGGCAGCAGCAAAAATTCTTAGCATATTTCCATCTATAAGAAGTTTTGTAAGATTTAAAAGAAAATCCTCTCTATCATAGAAAGATTTAAGTTCATTTTCCAATTGAGGAAGAAATTCAAATAGAATCTCTTTCCACATAGAAGCAAGCTCTATATAACTTTTACTAAAAAATATATCTTTAAAACGTTCTAAAGCCCATCTTCCATCTTTAAAACCAAGAATTTCCATATACCTAATAGCATCTTCTTCATTCTGTTTTGTAAGTATATACTTTTGAAGTGGAGTTAATTTAACATCTATATTGGGAGTTAAGCTACTAAAGACATTCTGGACCTTATTTCTATAATAATCTAATAAGGATAGAAATTCATTTTCATTTTTGAATCCTAACTTTTCAGCGTACTCTGGAGCTTTTTCTAGTTTGAAAGTTTGTGTCTGAACACAGTTATCTATCTGAATAATATGTTCTAATCTCCTATAAAATATATAGGCTTTTCTCAGTATATCTGATGTTTCTTTATCAATAATTTTTTCATTTTCCAATTTTGATATAGCTTTTAAAAGATTTCTCTCTCTTAAGGAAGTTTTTTTGCCTCCATATATTAACAATAGTATCTGAATAAAAAACTCTATTTCCCTTATTCCTCCTTCTCCTCTCTTAACATCCCATTCCCCTATTTTTTTCTTTTTAGCTTCCTCTGTTATCATTTTTTTCATTTCAACAATTTCCTCAAACACTTCTTCACCAGTTGTTCTTCTATAAACAAATGGGATAATAATATCCATAAACTGCTTTGAGACATTTTCTTCTCCGGCACAGTGTCTTGCTTTTATGAGCATATGCCTTTCCCATGTTCGCCCATGAGTCCAGTAATAATATTCAATAGCAGGTAAGGAATAAGCTAAGAATCCTTTTTTTCCTTCAGGTCTAAGGTCTAAATCAACTATCCAGGCCGAACCTTCAACTGTTTTTTTTGTTAAAAAATTTGTTAAATCTCTAAAAACAGAAATAAAAAATTCTCTGTTTGTTATACCTTTCTCTGTTTTACCTTCATCCTCATATATATACATAACATCAACATCCGAGTAATAATTAAGCTCTAGTCCACCAAGTTTACCTAAAGCAATAACACAGGCTTTTGCTTCTCTCCCATCCTGACAAAAAGGTTTTCCATATCTTTTTATAATCTTTTCATAAGCTTTTTTATAGGCTATTTCAAAGGAAATATCTGCAAGATAAGAATACTCTTCCATAAGCTCAGCTAAAGGATGAACACTGTATATATCCTTCGCAACAATACGGGAAAAATGTTTCATTTTAAAAAAAGCTAGTTTTTCAGGAAATTCATTAATAGAAACATCCTTAAAAAATTTTTCTGCTTCCTTAAATAAGCCTTCCCTTCCTAAAAGAGGTTCCTTTAGGTTTTTATGTATATATTCAAGTTCTTCAGAATGTCTAAATAAAAAATCTGATATACAGGAAGAATAAGCTGTTAATTTTTTTAGCAGGATAAGCCTATCTTCAGATAGACTCTCTAAAAAATCTTTTTTCATTAGTTCAAACTTTCCAAGGTTAGACATAACTTACTCCAGATCAATATTTTTTTGGCAGTGTTATAATTTTATTTAATTTCCTAAATTAATACCGAAGATTTTAAATATACCGAATAATATATCAGGGGTATAAATGAAAAAACATATATATATCCTCCTTATAACTCTTTCCTTAGGTATATTTATATTTTCTTGTAAAGAAAAGAATGTTAAAAAACCTAAAAAAGAAATAAATCCAATCGTTGAAATACAAAATAAGCTTGCTTCAATTATAGATAAAACAGCTCCCTCTATAGTAACTATATTTACATACAGTCAAGGGGATAAAGCCCCATTAGCGTATAACTCAGGAGAGGAAGAACCATTTAATGAAAATGAATCTCTAGGTTCAGGTTTTGTTTTTAAAGATGATAATGATTTTTTATATATCCTAACAAATAGTCACGTTATAGAAAAATCAGAAGATATTATTATCAAGTTTTTTAATAATATAGAAAAGAAAGGAATACTTGTTGGCAGTGATTCAAAAAGTGATTTAGCTGTGCTAAAAGTTAAAAAAGTAGAAAAAATAAAAAGAATAAAACCATTACATCTAGGAACAACAAAAAATCTAAGGGTTGGATACTTTGTAATAGCTGGAGGAAGTCCATACAATCTAGGACACACATTTACATTTGGAATAGTTTCTGCTCTACACAGAAATCTTGGAATATCTATGTATGAAAATTATATTCAAACAGATGCAGCAATAAATCCAGGAGATTCTGGTGGTCCCTTATTAGATATAAATGGAGATGTAGTTGGAGTAAATACAGCAATAATACAGTCTGGACAAGGACTTGGATTTGCTATCCCCATTGATGATGCTATATCTGTTGCTAATGAAATCATCAAGTATGGACATGTTAGAAGAGGCTGGCTTGGCGTCATCGTACAAGATCTAACACAAAAACAGAAAAAAAAGTTTCATATAAAAAATGGGGTCTATGTTCTTAAAGTTATAGAAGATAGTCCAGCTTTTGCTTTAGGTATAAAAAAGGGAGATATAATAATCTCTGTTAATAATACAGTTATAAAAAACTCTCAGGTACTAAAATATCTTCTTTCAAAGATGAAACCTGGAGACAGTGTTGTTATTCAAATTTATAGAAAAGGGAAAATTATAGTATTATCAACAAAACTTGGAGAGATGTTAGACAAAGGTATTTAATATATAGTAAAATGCATGGAACAATAGAATATGAGGGTTTCTTCCCTGGAGCTTTATTATGAAAAAACTTACATATGAAAAAGGGATTACGTATTATTTAAAACTTATATCAAAAATTCCTCTCTTATCTGCTGAAGAGGAAAAAGAGGTTGCACTAAGGGCGAAACAAGGAGATAAAGAAGCTCTAGAAAAATTAATAAAGTCAAATCTTAGATTTGTTGTTAATGTTGCAAAAAATTACACTGGATATGGAATTCCCTTTCAGGAACTTATTTCAGCAGGGAATATAGGTTTAATAGAAGCAGCTAAAAGATTTGATCCAGATAGAGGTGTTAGATTTATATCATATGCTATCTGGTGGATAAAACAGTCTATTCTTCAAACTATTCAAAATCAAAAAGATATAATAAAAATTCCTCAAAAAACTCAAAACTTATCTATAAAGATAGATACTGCTTATTTAACATTAAAGGAACAGTTAAATAGGGAACCTAAATACAATGAAATAAAGGACTTTTTAAAGAAAAATGAAAACATAGATATAGATGAGGAAACAGTAGAAAGTTACCTTCTTATAAAAAGACATTCTGTATCATTGGATATGCCAATAGATTCAGAAGAAGGAACTTCATTTGTTGATCTTGTCACAAAACACAGTACTAAAGATATCGAAGAAGATGTAGTAAAAGAATCTATAAAAAAAGAGATAGAGTATGTTTTATCCCACTTAAATGAGAGGGAACGTTATATAATAGTACACAGATTTGGTCTTGAAGACAATGAGCCAAAAACATTAAGAGAAATAGGAAAGGAACTAGGGATATCTCGAGAAAGGGTAAGGCAGATTGAAATGAGAGCATTGAAAAAAATAAGAGCCCTTGCTACAAAAAGACATTTAAAAGATTTGTTAAGTTAATGAAAATTGTTAGATAAGCTTTTTTCTAAAGATTATAAAAGGATTTTATATAATTTTCTTTCTCTTATAATTCTTCAAGGGGCTAATTATTTACTTCCACTTATAACAATTCCTTATTTATTAAGGGTAATAGGACCTGAGAAGTTTGGAGTTATAGCATTTGCCCAGGCTTTTATACAATATTTTATTGTGTTTGTAGATTATGGATTTAACCTTTCAGCTACTAAGGAAATTTCAATAAATAGGGAAAGTAAGGATAAGTTATCTGAAATATTTTCATCTGTTTTTATAATAAAAGTAATCCTTATTTTTGTTGCTTTTCTTATTATCTTATTTTTTATAGAGTTTATAGATAAATTTAAACAAGAAAAATTAATTTATATTCTTTTTTTTGGTGTTATTTTAGGTCAAGGTTTATTTCCTATCTGGTTTTTTCAAGGAATAGAAAAAATGAAATATATAACATTTATAAGTATTTTATCAAAAGCCCTTTCAACTTTAACTATCTTTTTCTTTATTAAAGAAGAAAAAGATTATCTATACGTACCATTTTTTTATTCCATAGGATTTATAGTTGCAACAATACTATCTTTTCTCATAATCTTTTATAAATTCAACATAAGATTGAAACTAGTAAAATTTCAAACTGTATTAAATTATTTTAAAGAAAGTTCCTCATTTTTTCTATCTAGAATTAGTGTGGTGTTTTACTCCTCATCAAATTCAATACTCATAGGTTTTTTATGGGGATATCAAAATGTTGCATATTTTGATGTTGCATCAAAAATTATTAATGCTTTAAGGCAACCTTGGGATCTGTTAAATACCGTTGTATATCCTTATATGACAAAAGAGAAAAATATTAATTTTATTAAAAAAATAATAATTATTTCCTTTTCAGCAGCTATATTTATAACTTCGTTAATTTTTATTTATAGTGATTTTATTGTTGAAATTATAATAGGTCACTATTCTAAACAGGCATCCTATATGCTAAAAGTATTAAGCTTAATAATTCCTCTAATTAGTATACATATATTTCTTGGAGGACCTATATTGGTTTCTTTTGGATATGAAAAGTATTTTAATTTAAGTAATATATTAGGTTTAATATGGTACATATTTGCTATATCTGTATTGTATATTACCTCAAATTTAACAATTGAATATCTCTTATACACAATTGTTTCTATTGATATGTTTATATTACTTTATAGATTTTATAGCGTTAAATATTTTAAAATTTTAACTTAGATAAAAATATTTTCTATTATTAAAAGGAGGAGTCTTTGAAAAAAAGGATATTAGTAACAGGGGGAGCAGGATTTATTGGAAGCCATCTTTGTGAAAGATTATTAAAAGAAGGTAATGAAGTTATTTGTGTAGATAATTTTTTTACAGGAACAAAAGATAATATTAAACATTTATTTGATAATCCCTATTTTGAAGTAATAAGACATGATATATGTTTCCCTTTGTATGTTGAAGTAGATGAGATATACAACCTAGCATGCCCTGCAAGTCCTATTCATTATCAAAGAGATCCTGTTCAAACAACAAAAGTTTCTGTTCTTGGTAGTATTAACATGCTAGGATTAGCAAAAAGATTAAAAATAAAAATACTACAGGCTTCAACAAGTGAGGTTTATGGAGACCCAGAAGTTCATCCTCAAAGAGAAGACTACTGGGGAAATGTAAATCCAATAGGTCCAAGAGCCTGTTATGATGAGGGGAAAAGATGTGCAGAAACACTATTTTTTGACTATCACAGGCAACATAATTTAAAGATTAAGGTGGTTAGAATTTTTAATACATATGGTCCAAGAATGCATCCAAATGATGGAAGGGTTGTAAGCAACTTTATAGTACAAGCCCTGAAAAATGAACCAATAACTATATATGGAGATGGGACTCAAACAAGAAGTTTCTGTTATGTAGATGATTTAGTTGATGGATTAATTAAGATGATGAATTCTCCAGATGAATTTACTGGACCAGTTAATTTAGGGAATCCAGAAGAGTATAGAATAATAGATTTAGCAAAGAAAATAATAGATTTAACAGGTTCGAGAAGTAAAATAATTTTTAAGCCTTTACCTCAAGATGATCCAAAAA
>JALVKE010000066.1 GCA_027028005.1 Persephonella sp.
CTTTAAAAGAGATATAAATATTCATGGAAACTGGGGAACTGGTTATAACGTTCCAACAATTGACCAACTTTATAATCCTTACTGGGGAAATCCAAATCTTATACCTGAAAAAAGTATCCAGTGGGATGTTGGAGTTAGTGTAAAAGGTTTTAGTATTACTTATTTTAAGTATTCAATAAGGGACAAGATTGACTTTGCTACGCAAAAGTATAAAAATTTAGAAGGAAAATCAAAGATAAAAGGAGTTGACGCCTCCTATTCCATATTCCTAGAACCTGTTTATATCAGACTAAACTACACTTACTTAGAAGCAAAAGATAAAAATGGAAAGAGACTTCTTAGAAGACCTAGAAATCAGTTTGGTTTTGATGTTATCTGGTATCCAGATGAAAATATAAATATTGGTTTTTCAGGGGTTTATGTAGGAAGCAGAAAAGATAGAGGAGATGTTCAGACAGGCTATTATACTGTGATAAATGCTTTTGCTAATATGAATGTGTTTAGAAATCTTAAGTTTTACGTAAGACTTGACAATATCACAGATAAGTATTATCAGACTGTTGACGGATATGCTACATCAGGAAGAGCTCTTTATACAGGATTTGACTTTATCTTCTAAAAAGGGGGCTTAAAGCCCTCTAATCTCTTATAATATATCTCATTTGAATTTTCTGAAAGAAGTATAAATTTTTAGCAAAAATAAAAACTTAAGGTGTGAAAAATGGCAAAAGTAGCTGTAATAGGAGCAGGTCTTGCTGGTAGTGAAGCAGCTTACAGAATAGCAAATGAAGGATTTCAGGTGGATTTATATGAAATGAGACCACAGAAAAAAACTCCAGCTCACAGAACAGATAAATTTGCTGAGCTTGTTTGCTCTAACTCTTTAGGTGGAAAAGAGATAACAACAGGTGCAGGTCTTTTAAAAGAAGAGATGAAAATGCTTAACTCTCTCGTTGTAAAAACAGCCGAGGAGTTTAGCGTTCCTGCCGGTGGTGCTCTTGCAGTTGACAGAGAAAAGTTTTCTCAAAAAATAACAGAAATTTTAGAAAAACACCCTAACATAAACATAATAAGAGAAGAAGTCAAAAAAATTCCTGAAAACTATGATGTTATTATAATAGCTACAGGACCTTTAACATCTGAAGAACTTTCTAAAGAAATTCAGAAATTAACAGGACAGGAACATCTGTACTTTTACGATGCTATAGCCCCTACTGTTGATGCTGAAACTGTTGATTTTTCAAAAGGATTTTGGGGAGATAGATACGGAAAAGGAGAAGGAGACTATTTTAACTGTGTTTTAACAGAGGAAGAGTATGAAAGGTTCTATGAAGAGCTTTTAAAAGGGGAACAGGTTCCTTTAAAAGATTTTGAAAGAGCTGTCTTTTTTGAAGGATGCCTTCCTATAGAGGAGATCGCAAGAAGAGGAAAGCAAACATTACTTTTTGGTCCTATGAAACCTGTTGGTTTAGTTGATCCAAGAACAGGTAAACAACCTTTTGCTGTAGTTCAGCTGAGAAAGGAGAATAAAGAAGGAAGCCTTTTATCTATGGTTGGATTTCAAACAAAACTTAAATATCCTGAGCAAAAAAGAATTTTTAGACTTATACCAGCTTTAAAAGATGCAACATTTGTAAGACTGGGTTCAATTCATAGAAACACATTTATCCAGTCTCAAAAGGTGCTAAAACCAACTCTTCAAATGAAAGAAAGGCCAAATATACTCTTTGCAGGACAGATAACAGGTGTGGAAGGTTATGCTGCTTCTTCAGCAACAGGTATTTTAGCAGGAATAAATGCAGCAAAGATACTAAAGGGTGAAGAACCAGTTGTTCCTCCTGAAACAACAATGCTAGGGGGTCTTGTTAAATATATAACAGAACCAAAAGATGAGCTTCAGCCAATGAACCCAAACTTTGCTCTCTTACCTGATTTAAAAGGAAAGAAAGTAAGAGATAAAAGGAAAAGAAAACTTCTTAAAGCTGAAAGAGCCTTAAAAGATATGGAAAATTTTGTTAAAGAGCTCTCTTCTGTTTCTGTATAAAAGGGGCTAAAAGCCCCCTTTATTAATGCTCATGTTTATGATGTTCTTCTATATGTTTCTTTCCAAAGTAAACCTCTTCAAACTTTTCTAGAGTTTCCCTTAACTTATCAACTACCTTAACATCTACAGACTGTTTTGCCTTCATAGCATAGAAAGATAACTTGTTTAACAGCTCAAGCTCCTTTAGATACTTTTCATACTTTTCTTTATCTTTAGGATCAACAGGTTTAACCCTCTGAGTGAAGAAGTACTGCCAGACTATCTCCTGAATTTTTCTTGCGTGAGCGTCTTTATTATCAATCCATCTAACAACCTGATTTAATGTTAAAGGATCATTTAATCCTTTTGAAAGCTCCTGAATAGCTCGCATAGATTTTTCAATAGTTAAAATATACTCCTGTATCTGGTGGATTCTTGCCTCATCATCGTAAATTCCGCAAGGGATTTCACAGTGAGCAAAAGATGGCGTGTAAGAAAATGTTAAAGACGCAACTGCTATAGAAAAAGCTGCTATTAGTTTTTTCATTGCACAAACCTCCTGATGATTTATTTAGTTAGTATTGCTAGAAAAATTTCTTTAAAACTATGAGAAATCACATGATTAATTTGAAAATATGTTTTCAAGTATAAAAAGAGATGAGCTTTCCTTATCCATTTGCGGTATTTCTACCATCTTTCCATCTTTAAAGAGAATAATACCTCTATGAGTTTCTTTGCTGAAAACATCTAAAAGATTTCCAACAATAACATCCAGATTTTTTCTCTTTAGCTTGTCTTTCGCATTTTCAACAAGATTACTGCTTTCTGCAGCAAAACCTATCAGTATCTGGTCTTTCCTTTTTTTCTCTCCAATAGTTTTTAGTATATCTGGATTTGCCTCAAGCTCAACTACAGGATTTTCCTTAGCTTTTTTTAGTTTTTCTTTACTAAAGGTTTTTGGTCTAAAGTCAGCAACAGCTGCGTTCATGATAATAACATCAACTTCAGGAAGATATTTTAAAACAGCTTCATACATATCAATGGCAGATACAACATCAACCCTTTTTACCCCGTAAGGAGTCTTTAAACATGTGGGAGCAGATATCAAAATAACATCTCCTCCTAGAGCATAAGCCATCTTAGCTAAAGCATATCCCATCTGTCCAGAGGAAGCATTTGATATATATCTTATAGGGTCAAAATGCTCTCTTGTTCCACCTGCAGTTACAAGAACTTTTTTTCCCTTTAATGTTTTTGGTAAGACAGCATACAAAGCTACAGTTTCAATATCTTCTATATCTGCAAGCTTTCCTTCCCCTTCTTCTCCACAGGCAAGTTCTCCTTCAGCAGATTCTACAAATAGATGCCCCCTTTCTTTTAAAACAGATATATTCTCTTCTGTTGCAGGATTTTTATACATCTTTGTATTCATTGCAGGGGCTATAACAATAGGCTTATCGTAGGCTAAAGCTAAAGAGGTTAAAAAGTTATCTGTTAATCCAACTCTCAGCTTTGCTATTGTGTTTGCAGAAGCAGGAGCTATAACAAAAACATCAGGCCATCTAGCCCAAAATATATGCTCAAGACCTGTTTTTCCATCTCTCCAGTCTGATAAAACCTCCTCTCTCGTTAGAGCTTTAAAGGTAAGTTTTCCTATAAACTCTAAAGCTGAAGGTGTAGCTGTAACCCTTACCTCTGCTCCCTTTTTTTGAAAATGTCTTATTAGCTCACATGCTTTGTAAGAAGCTATTGAACCGGTAACACCTATCAAAACCTTTTTATCTTTCCAAAGCATATAAAACTCCTACTTTAAAATTTTTAAATAAAATTATATAGACAAAAAATTTTTGAGGAAGACTAAGAATGGAAAATAATTTTGATGAAAAATATATGAAAGAAGCTATAGAACTAGCAAAAAAGAGAAAAGGTTTAACTCACCCAAACCCTACTGTTGGAGCTGTTATTGTAAAAGATAGAAAAATTATAGGAAAAGGTTTTCATGAAAAGGCAGGGAAACCTCATGCAGAAAGGGAAGCTATAAAAGATGCATTAGAAAAAGGAGAAAACATAGAAGGGGCAACAATGTATGTTACTCTTGAACCATGCTGTCACTATGGAAGAACACCACCCTGCACAGAAGCTATCATAGACAATAGAATAAAAAGGGTTGTTGTTGCGACACTAGACCCAAATCCACAGGTTGCAGGAAAAGGGATAGAAATTCTTAAAGAAAAAGGGATTGAGGTAAAAACAGGAGTTTTAGAAGATGAAGCTAAAGAGCTTAATGAGGACTTTTTTGTTTACATAACAGAAAAGAGGCCTTTTGTTCACCTAAAGATAGCTCAGAGTATTGATGGAAAGATAGCTACATATACAGGTTCTTCTAAATGGATAACAGGAGAGAAAGCAAGAAAGTACGCTCATAAACTTAGAAAAGAAGCTACAGCTATAATGGTGGGAGTTGGAACAGCTTTAGCAGATAATCCCTCTTTAACTGTAAGACATGTAGAAACAGAAAAACAACCAAAAAGAGTTTTAGTAGATAAAGATTTAAAAACTCCTTTTGATTTTAATATCTTTGATAAATCTGCAGAAACTATTGTTATAACTTCAGATAGAGTAGATAAAGAGAAAATAAAAGAGCTTGAAAAAAGAGAAAATATAAAGGTTATTATTCTTCCTTTAAAAAAGGAAAGATTTTCTATTAAAGATATCCTTGATGCCCTATACAAAGAAGAGATAGTTCATCTTCTTGTTGAAGGAGGAAAAAATCTTATAACACAGTTTATAAAGGAAGGTATCTACGACAAAATCTCCCTTTTTATTGCTCCTAAGATAATAGGAGAGGAAGGAATATCCTCTATAGGTAAGCTTGGAATAAAAGATATAAAAGATGCAGTAAAGCTAAAAAGGAAAAAGACTTTAGAACTTGGAGAGGATATTCTTATAGATCTTTCTAAACAATAGCGTATATATCTTTGAAAGCTCTACCTTCCTCTGCCCAGTCTAAACCATATCCAATGACAAACTTATCAGGTATCACAAATCCAACAAAATCTGCGTCATAGTTTACTTCTCTTCTTTCCTTTTTATCAAGTAAAACACATGTTTTTAGTATTTTAGGTTCTCTCTGCTTTAAAGCTTCAACTAAAGCCTCTAACGTCCTGCCTGTATCTATAATATCATCTACTATAAGAACATTTTTTCCTTTTATATCTGTTGACATATCTTTTACAAAGATAACCTCTCCTGAGCTTTCCATCTCTGTGTGATAAGAAGAAACCTGTATAAAATCTATCTTCACATTAAGATATTCCTGAAGTTCTCTAACTAAATCAGCAGTAAAAATAAAAGCACCTTTTAATATTCCAACAACTAATATTTCTTCATTTTTAAATGCTGATGATATCTCTTTAGCTAACTGTTTTACTTTATTTTTAATATCTTCTTCAGGAATAAGGATTTCTGCTTTTCTTCCTTTTATCTCCATTTAAAAACTCCTTTTAACTTTCTTTCTGCATCTCTTTAAAAAGTTCTTCAGTTATAGGACCTTCTGCTTTTCTATTTATAAACTGCTGAAC
>JALVKE010000067.1 GCA_027028005.1 Persephonella sp.
TTTCTATAAAAAGTTTAATGTTCATAATAGAAAACCCCTCTCTTTTTCTTTTAATCAGCACTAAAAAAAGTTGCTACCAAAAAAAGGTAGCAAGGTAGCAAAAAAGGTAGCAGGTCTAAATCCCATGAAATAGGCGTTTAGAAGCAGTTGCTACCTTTTCTACCTAAAATTTATAAAATAAAAGTAGCAAAAAAAATAAAATATAGAAAAGTGTTATAAATACCGATATTTAGGGGTTTATGAGTATTTTTTTTTATATCATATTTCCTTTTAGAAAAAAAAGGTAGCAAAGGTAGCAAGGCTTGTATATCTGAATGCAAAAAACACAAACTGTTTTTTCTTTTAATCAGCAGTTAGAAGAGTTAGAAACACATAAGTAACGGATAAAGGTTTTAGCGTTTCTAAGCGTTTCTAAGCGTTTCCTATCCGTTGCCAAAATCAAAATAGAAACAGATAAGAAACGGATAAAAAGTATATAGAAACGGATAAGAAACGGATAAAACCCCATAAAATAGAGGGGCAACGGAAGAAACGGATAAAAGACATAAAAATCAAAAAAATGCTATAAGAGGCTTAAAAAAGTATTTCTAGGTAATTTTAGCAATTTTATGCGTTTCAAGCGTTTCTAAATAAAAAAAGTATTTAAATGCTAATTCGTTTAAGTTTCTTTTGCTATAATATGAAATAGCATTAAAATTAAAAGGAAATGTAATGGACACAAAAAAAACAAGAAACAGAAAAAAAACTAAAATACAAATGTCGGCAAGGATAAACGCCAACTTATTGCGTCGTATTAATCGTTATATTGATGAGATGGACAAAAAAGGAATTACAATAAAAAAAGTTGATGTAATTGAAACAGCTTTATATGAGTATATGGAGAAAATTGATAATGAGAAAAAATAAAGATTTTGAAAAATTCTTAGAATTGAAAAAGAAGTTTGAGGAAAAGCCAACTAAGGCTAACAAAGAAGAGGCACAGCTTGAAGCTGGTAGATTAATTTCAATGGGATATGCTACCCCTACTCTAAGAGTTGTTTATGATTTGGGAATAGAAAAATATAGAACAATCGGCTTAGAGGATATGGCTATTAAGGTATATGATAAAGATAAATCAGTTAAGGGGATTTTACGAAAAACTTATGGTGTGTTGATGCCTAAAGGTGCAGTAGATTTAGTTCCTTTTAAAGAATTGATTTTTGACCCTTTCAAGCCATTATCATTTAAGAGTAGTGGGATTGAATACGCTAATTTATTTATACCCTCTAGGTTTTTTAATTTTAAGCCAACCAATGAAAATATGATAAGTCGTATAGAGTGGGAAAAATATCCAAATATAAAAGCCCTATTTGAAAATGTATTTAAAACCATAGACAGAATGAATTATTTTGTTAATTGGTTAGCTTATGGTTTTCAAACTAGAAAAAAATCAGGAACTTCAATAATTTCCAAAGGGATACAAGGCACTGGAAAGGGCGTAATCTTTGAGGAAATTATAAAGTATGCAATCGGTGAAAGATATGTAACCGTGCTAGATAATGAAGCGTTAAAAAGTAGATTTAACGGTGAGTTGGAAAATAAGCTTTTTATCCTTGCTAACGAAATCAAAGCAGATTTTAGAGAGGGAAACACAATCTATGAAAGATTGAAAATGTATATAACCGATAAAACTATCAGATTTGAAGAGAAAAACATAAAGGCTAGAAGTATTCCAAACTTTTTTAATATTTGGTTTCACTCTAATAATGATGTGCCTTTGCAGATACAAGGGGGTGATAGACGTTATACTGTGTTTAACACTAAGAGCAAAAAATTAACAGAAGT
>JALVKE010000068.1 GCA_027028005.1 Persephonella sp.
CCAGAGCATATAGCAGAGAAAATAGCTGAAGGAAAAGTTGAGAAGTTCTTAAAAGAAGTATGCCTCTTAGAGCAACCGTACATAAAAGATGACAAAAAAACAGTTGAAGATCTTATAAAAGAATACATCGCAAAACTTGGAGAAAATATACAGGTTAGAAGATTTACAAGATATGAAATTGGAGACTAATCAGTGGGGCTAAAATATAAAAGAGTTCTGCTTAAACTTTCTGGTGAAGCTTTAATGGGGGATCAAGACTATGGGATTGATCCCCATTTTGTTAACTCTTTAGCTGAAGATATAAAGGAAGTTTATGAGATTGGCGCTGAGATAGCTATAGTTATTGGTGGCGGTAATATATTTAGAGGAGTAAAAGGCGCCTCTATGGGAATGGATAGAGCTACAGCTGATTACATGGGAATGCTTGCAACAGTTATGAATGCCCTAGCTCTTCAAGATGTCCTGGAGAAGAAAGATGTCCCTACTAGAGTTATGTCTGCTATTGAGATGAGACAGATTGCAGAACCTTATATTAGAAGAAAGGCCATTAGACATTTAGAAAAAGGAAGAATTGTAATATTTGCAGCTGGAACAGGAAGTCCTTTCTTTACAACAGATACAACAGGAGCTTTAAGAGCTGCTGAAATAAAGGCAGAAGTTCTTTTAAAAGCAACGAAAGTTGACGGTATCTATGATAAGGACCCAGTTAAATATCCAGACGCTAAGCTTTTAAAAGAAGTTTCCTACCTTGAAGCTATAAATAAAGGCTTAAAAGTCATGGATCATACAGCATTAACACTATGTATGGAAAATAATCTTCCTATTATTGTCTTTAATATCAAAGAAAAAGGTAATCTGAAAAAAATCTTACTTGGAGAACAAGTAGGTTCTATAGTAAGATAGTCTAGTATTAATTTCATAACAATAACTTTCCTTTTTTGTTAAAAAGTACAAGGTAGATTTTTGTAAAAAAAACTTTATGTATTATTTTGACGATCTAGACATAAAAATAGCTGAGAAAAGATAAAAGGAGACATTTTCCTGCAAAAAAATGTCTGTAAGAAAGAAGAAGCAGCAAAAAATTTTTTAAATTCCCTATAGCAGATCATTAAAGTAAAACTTTTACCCTTTCCAAAAATGGAAAATAATATTAAAGTCCTAGAACTCTTGCTATAAAATTTATTGAACTTTTGCTATTTTTTAATATCTTTTTCATAAAAAACTCTGAGAGAAAAAATGGGAAAAAGTCCTTTTAGTATAAAAAAACCCTATGAGCCTGCTGGTGACCAGCCAAAGGCAATAAAACAGCTTTATGAAAACCTAAAACACGGAGTAAAAGAACAGGTTCTACTGGGGGCCACCGGAACAGGGAAAAGCCTGCATCCTGAAGAATATGTCTTAATAGGTGAAAAATTTGGAGAAAACATTCAATGGTTTGTTAAACCTATTCGTGAAGTCTTTGATGAGCTTTCAAACAGATTTGAAACGATACTTGTTAAAAATGAATACATAACATATTTACCAGAAGATAGATTTTTCACACTTAGCTTTAACCCCAAGACATTTAAAGAAGAAATCAAGCTTCTTTACGCAATCACAAAACATAAAGAAAATAGAAAATTACTTAAGATTAAATTTTCTGACGGAAGAAGCATTATCACAACGCAAGACCATAACTTTTATGCACTTAAAAAAGAAGAAGGATTTGGACTTTATGAAACAAAAAAGCTAAAAGAAGGAGATTTTGTCCCGATACCAAGGAGCTCTTTTATAAAAGCAAAAGAGCCTGTTAAAGAGATTTATATAACAGATTATATAAAAAG
>JALVKE010000069.1 GCA_027028005.1 Persephonella sp.
TTTCTTCCTTTTATCTCCATTTAAAAACTCCTTTTAACTTTCTTTCTGCATCTCTTTAAAAAGTTCTTCAGTTATAGGACCTTCTGCTTTTCTATTTATAAACTGCTGAACAACAGGATCTGGATGGTGTTTTATTTCCTCAGGGGTTCCTATAGCATATATAACACCTTTGTGTATCATAGCTATTCTATCTGCAATAGTAAATGCACTATCTAAATCATGGGTAACAACAATAGATGTTACTCCTATATTGTCTCTTAAAGATAGAATAAGTTTATCTATCATAGCACTAGTAACAGGATCTAAACCTGAAGTAGGCTCATCGTAAAGAACTATTTCTGGATTTGTAGATATAGCTCTAGCTAAAGAAACTCTTTTTCTCATACCTCCTGAAAGTTCAGAAGGGTAAAGCTCTTCAATACCTTTTAAACCAACAAGGGCTAGTTTTTCACTTGCTAGTTTTCTTATTTCCTCGACAGGCATTTTTGTATTTTCAAGATAGTAAAAACCTACATTTTCCCATACCTTTAAACTATCAAATAAAGCTCCTTCCTGAAATAGATAACCCATTCTTTTTCTAAATTCTATTAGCTCTTTCTTACTTAATTTTGTTATATCAACACCATCTACTATAATCTTGCCAGAAGTTGGTTTTAAAAGACCGATTATATGTTTTATAGTTGTGGACTTTCCACTACCACTACCACCCATTAGCACAAAAATTTCCTTTTCATAAACTTCAAAAGAAATTCCTTTAAGGATTAATCTATCCCCAAATCTTTTTGTAAGATTTTCTACCTTTATTTTTACTTTCTTCAAAGTTGGAAATCTTCTCCTAGGAATATTTTTCTAACAGTTTCATCTTTAACAATCTCTTCAGGTGTTCCTTCTGCAATAACTTTACCATGAGCTATTATATAAGCTCTATCTGTAATTCTTAATGTTTCCCTAACATTATGATCTGTTAAAACAACTCCAATATCTCTTTTTATTAGCTCTTTTATAAGATTATTTATCTCCTTTACAGATACAGGATCCACTCCTGCAAAAGGCTCATCTAGCAGAAGAAAGGAAGGATTTATAATAAGAGATCGTGCTATCTCAAGTCTTCTTCTCTCACCTCCTGATAATGTAGAAGCTTTTTGATCCTTTAGATGATATATCCCAAAATCTTCTAATAGCTGCTTTGCTTTTTCCTGTATTTCTACAGGATCAGATAGCTGAAACTCAAGAAACATAACTATGTTTTCCCATACTGTAAGCTCTCTAAAAATAGAAGACTCCTGAGGGAGAAAAGAAATTCCTTTTCTTGCCCTCTCATAAACAGGAAGGTCTGTAATATCTTCCCCATTTAACTTTATCTTTCCAGAATCAGGTTTTATGAAACCTAATAAACATCTAAATGTTGTTGTTTTACCTGCACCATTAGGACCAAGTAAACCAACTATCTCCCCTTCTCTTACAAAGAGAGATATATCGTAAAGAACTACCTTATCTTTATATGCTTTTTTTATATGCTCAACTTCAAGTGTTGAAAGCTTTTGATTCATTTAGTTGTAGACACTTCCTTTTTATACTTTTTGAAAAATTTCTTTATATTCCTGATAGCCTGCCTTATTCTTTTTTTATTCTCAACAACAGCAAATCTCACATACCCTTCTCCATGTTCTCCAAATCCCACTCCAGGAGCAACTGCTACTTTTGCTTCTGTGAGAAGAAGCTTACTAAACTCAACAGAACCTAGATGCTGAAACTCCTCTGGTATCTTAGCCCATAGAAACATAGTTGCCTTTGGTTTTTCTACTTTCCATCCTGCTTTGTTTAATCCTTCAACAAGAACATCAAGTCTTTCACTGTAAGTATCTCTTGCTTTTTCAACAGCAGAATAATCTCCTTCTAGGGCAATAATACTTGCTACCTGAATTGGTGTAAACATCCCATAATCTAGATAACTTTTTAATCTCTTTAGATTGTAAACAAGGGTTGGATTTCCAAGGACAAAACCAACTCTCCATCCAGCCATGGAAAAACCTTTTGTTAGAGAGTACGTTTCAACAGCTATATCCTTTGCACCTTCAACCTGAAGAATACTTGGAGCTTTATATCCATCGTAACAAAGGTCTGCATATGCAAAATCATGTATTATCCACATATTCTTTTTCTTTGCAAAAGCAACAATCTCTTTAAAAAACTCTATATCAACAGTCATTGTAGTTGGATTGTTAGGAAAGTTAAGAATTAGAACCTTTGGTTCAGGATAGCTATCTTCATAAGACTCGTAAATATTCTTTAAAAACTGTTCCTGCTTTTCACTATCAGAACCCTCTAAAGGAAGTGGAACAGTTAAAACACTTGCACCTGCAATAACTGGAGCATAATAGTGAATAGGATATCTTGGACTAGGGACAAGGGCTATATCCCCTGGTGATAGCATTGCTAGCATAAGATGAGAAAGACCTTCTTTAGAACCAATCGTTAAGATTGCTTCCTCCTCAGGATCAAGTTCAACACCGTATCTATCTCTATAAAAATCTGTTATGGCTTTTCTAAGTCTTGGAATACCTTGAGACATAGAGTATCTATGTGTTGTCTTTTTTCTAGCAGATTCACATAGTTTGTCAATAATCTTTTGATCTGGTCTAAGATCAGGATTTCCCATACCAAAATCTATAATATCTTCCCCTTCTCTTCTAAGTCTTGCTTTAAGATCATTTACAATAGCAAAAACATACTGAGGAAGTCTTTTTATTCTAGGAAACTCTTGATACTTTCTTCCTTCCATCACTTCTCCTAATCATAGTTTTAATACTTATTTTTTGATAAAAATACTAAAGGATCTAAAGGGATAGTATTTTTTCTAATTTCAAAATATATACCACAAACACCTTCACTAAGTTCACCTACAGTTCCTATAGTCTGTCCTTTCCTAACTCTTTGACCTTCTCTAACTAAAATGCTGCCTATATGTCCATAAACAGAGCTAAAACCACCTTTATGTTTGATAACAATAAGCTTTCCATAAGGTTTAATACTCTGACCAGCATAAATAACTCTACCACTTTCTGCAGCTTTTACTGGCTTTCCACAATCAGCCTGAATATCTATCCCAAGGTGCCTCATTGTTGCATTGTTCACAAAAGGATTTACCACTTTCCCATCAACAGGCCATATAAAACCAAATTTAAAGTTGCCTCTTGGTGAAGTTTCTTCGTCCTCTCTCCTCACATAAGTTATTACTTTTTTAGGAATTTTTAAGACTTGACCTACTCTTAAGTGATAAGGTTTTTTTAATCTATTTGCCTTTATTATATCCTTTGTGTATACATGAAATTTTTTAGCTATCTTTATTAAGCTGTCTCCTGGTTTAACTTTGTACTTTATATATTTTATTCTTACTACTTTTCCTGCTTTTCTTTTGTAAACTTTTTTAGTAACTTTCTTAACACAGAGAATTTGACCTGCTTTTAATCTAGAGGATCGTAAACCGTTTATTTTCTTTAATGTTTTTACAGAAACACCAAACTTTTGAGCTATTTCTGAAAGAGTATCTCCTAGCTTTACTCTATACTTCCTACTACAGTAGGAATAAGAGTAATCTCTTTTTGATGTTGCTTTTCTTGTTTTATATTTTTTACCGCTAAAACTATATTTTATAGGAATTTTTAATTTCTGACCTACTTTTAATCTATAAGGTTTTTTCAGATTATTTGCTTTTATTATATCTTTTTTAGATACTCCAAACTTCTTAGCTATCTTTATTAGAGAGTCGCCTCTTTTAACCTTATATATTCTATAAGCTCTAACTTTTGATTTCTTTTTGCCTTTTGAAGAATACTTTTTAGGAATTTTCAGCTTTTGACCTGCCTTTAATCTGTAAGGCTTTTTTAGATTATTTAATCTAGCTATTTCTTTTACAGAAACACCAAACTTTTGAGCTATTCCTGAAAGGGTATCTCCTTTTTTTACTTTATAGATTATGTAACTTCTATACTTTTTCTTTTCTGGAATTTTTAATTTTTGTCCAGGACGGATTATATAAGGCTTTTTTAGATGATTTTCTTTTATTAACTCTTTAACAGACACACCGTATTTTTTGGCTATTTTATCAAGACTATCCCCTGGTTTAACTGTATACGTTAAGGCAAAAACATTTATTACAATTGATAAAAATAAAAGTAGGGATATCCTAATACTGAATCTCAAAATCTTTAAATCCACCTTCTCTATCCTCAAACTGATATCTTATATGTGTTACTTCTGCTAAAGGAGGTCCTTTTTCAATCTCTTTTAAAAATTTTCTTAATGTTTCTTCATCTCCTTCAGCTACAATTTCTACAGTTCCGTCAGGTAAATTTCTAACATATCCTTTTAGTCCTAATTTTTTTGCTATTTCTCTAGTAAAGTATCTAAACCCTACTCCCTGTACTCTTCCTGCAACAACAACATACAATCTCATATATATTAAACCTCCTAACTACCTTCTGATGTATGTATTCTCTATATATTTTACAAACTCTTGAGGATTATTTATATCGAACCTTGTATGAAAAGGATAGTAATCTGTTATAACTCCTTTAAGATCTTTAGGGTCTGTAAATAAATTCCTTCTCTCATCTTTTCTTATTACTTCATATTTGTCATATCCTTTAAATCCTTTAAACCCTTCAAAGATAATAATATCTGGTTTTCCAACTATAAGATTATCTATTATATATTCTGGTGTATAGTCAAATTCCGCTCTTATATATGAAGTTATTTTGTTAGGGGAAGCAAGGATAACCTGATGTGCTCCTGCATTATACATCTTCCAGCTATCCTTTCCTTCTGTATCAGTTTTTGCCTTTCCTTTAGGATCATGTTTTACAGCTGCAACTTTATAACCTTTATCAGATAATATTTTAATAACTTTTTCTATAAAGGTGGTTTTACCACTATTGTGAGCTCCTACTATAAAGATAACAGGAATATCCATCTACTAACCTTGAGTTTGTCTAATTAATGTATAAAGAGTCTGTTTTAAATGTTTTCTATCAACAACCATATCAATCTGCCCTTTTTCAAGTAAAAACTCTGCCCTTTGAAATCCTTCTGGTAGCTGCTGTTTTATTGTCTGCTCTATTACCCTAGGTCCTGCAAAACCTATTAAAGACTCAGGTTCAGCAATGATAATATCTCCTAAGAATGCAAAACTAGCTGAAACTCCTCCCATGGTAGGATCTGTAAGTACTGATATATATAAAATTCCTGCTTTGTTCATTCTATCAACTGCTATAGATGTTTTTGCCATCTGCATAAGAGATATTATACTTTCCTGCATACGTGCTCCACCAGAAGCGGTAAATGCTATGAAAGGAATATTTCTCTCTATAGCAAACTCTGCACCTCTTACAAACTTTGCACCAACAACACTTCCCATACTTCCACCCATAAATCTAAAGTCCATAACTGCAAGAACAACTTCCCTATCATAGATCTTTCCATTAGCTATTACAATTGCATCTTTAAGACCTGTTTTTTCCTGAGCCTGTTTTATTCTATCTTTATACTTTTTTGTATCCTTAAAATTCAAAATATCTACAGGGGATATTTT
>JALVKE010000070.1 GCA_027028005.1 Persephonella sp.
TCTATCTTCCTTAAATTTATTTTTAAAGGCTCTAATCTGTCTTTTTGCAAATTTTTTTGTATTTTTTATAATTTCCTCCTTTTTCTCTTTTAGAGATTTTTCATTCTTAATATACGGTACTAGCTCTTTGTAGCCAATAGCCTGTTTTGATGTTAATGCATTTTCAAATCCCATTTTTATTAAACTTTCTACTTCTTCCACAAGTCCATTTTCTATCATTTTTTCAACTCTTTTTTCTACTCTTTCCATTATTTCATTTCTAGGTCTATTTAAAACAAATCCTGAAAAATCGTATCTTTTTTCTTTAAATGCATGTTCTTCTAAATATTTTGAAAATGGCTTTCCTGTTGTTAGATATACTTCGAGAGCTCTTATAATCCTTCTTTTATCATTAGGATGTATTTTTGATGCATATTTGGAATCTACTTCTTTTAGCCAGTTAAAGAGCTCTTGGTTATCCTTTTTATAAAAATTTTCTCTTATTTCCCAGTTTCCCTCAGGAGCTTTAGCAATACCATAAAGAAGAGCTTGTATATAAAGCCATGTTCCACCAACAACAATGGGAACTTTACCTCTGTCTATTATCTCTTTTATCTTCTTATCAGCCCCTTCAACAAAATCCTTTGCTGAAAAATCTTCAGAAGGTTCTACAACATCTATTAGGTAATGAGGAATTCCCTGCATCTCCTCTTTTGTAGGTTTTGCAGTTCCTATGTCCATATATTTATATACCATCATAGAGTCTGCACTTATAACTTCACCATTAATCCTTTTTGCTAACTCAATCCCTATTTCTGTTTTTCCTGTTGCTGTAGGACCTGTTATTACTATTAGTTTCAACGGTTACCACCTTTTTTATTTTTTATATATGAGGTTATTTAATATTTTCAAGTTAATAATTTTGATTGAGATGTTTCAAAATGCTAAAATTTTTGTTTGCATTGATTAACTTTAGGAGGAAATAATTGCGTCCAGATGGAAGAAAACCTACACAGATAAGACCTGTAAAAGTTATTAGAGATTTTAATATCTATGCAGAAGGTTCAGTATTAATAGAGGTAGGAAATACAAAGGTTATAATAACAGCTTCAGTTGAAGATAAAGTCCCTCCTTTTTTAAGGGGAACAGGACAGGGATGGATAACAGCTGAGTATGCTATGCTTCCCCGTTCTACAGAAACAAGAAACATACGTGAGGTTGTAAGAGGTTCTCCTTCAGGAAGAACACAGGAAATTCAAAGACTTATTGGTCGTTCGTTGAGAGGGGTTGTTGATCTTAAAAAGTTGGGAGAGAGAACCCTTTGGGTGGACTGTGATGTTATTCAGGCAGATGGAGGAACAAGAGTTACTTCCATAACAGGTGCTTTTATTGCTGTAGCTGATGCAATGATTAAACTGACAGAATCAGGAAAGTTAAAACAAAATCCACTAAAGGATTATGTAGCAGCAGTAAGTACAGGTGTTGTTGGAAAGGATGTTGTTTTAGACCTGAACTTTAAAGAGGACTCTTCAGCAAAAGTTGATATGAATCTTGTTATGACTGGAAGTGGGAATTTTGTTGAAGTACAGGCAACAGGAGAAGAATACTCTTTTTCCCAAGAAGAGTTTGATAAGATGCTTGAGTTTGGAAAACTGGGAATAAACAAGTTTATACATATTCAAAAACAGTTTATAGAAGGAATTCCTTCTATTGGACACTGGAAGAGAACAGATATAAAGGAGTTTGTCTATGTAGATAAGGACTGATATATTTTTTCTTTTTTTTCAATATCTTAAAAATTCTATATAATATATAGGTTTGCGATTTTTTATGGAGGCTGTTTAATGGAAAAGAGTTTAGTTATATTAGGTTCCCAATGGGGAGATGAAGGAAAAGGAAAGATTGTTGATTTATTAGCACCTGAGTATGATTATGTTGTTAGATATCAAGGTGGAAGTAATGCAGGTCATACAGTAATAGTTGGAGATAAAAAGTATGCTCTTCATCTTATCCCATCAGGTATTCTACATGAAGGGAAGAAAAATCTAATAACAAATGGCGTTGTCATATCTTTTGAAGAACTACTTGAAGAGATGGAAACAGTTAAAGATGTAGTAGGAAATTTTGAAGGGAAACTGTTTATAAGTGATAGAGCTCATATAGTATTTCCTCATCACAAACTTTTAGATAGCCTTTCTGAAAAAGCTAAAGGAAAAGACAAAGTTGGAACTACTCTTAAAGGAATAGGTCCTGCATATATGTCTAAGTATGCTAGAACAGGGATAAGAGTTGCAGATCTATTTGATCCTCCATACTTTAAAGCTAGACTTGAAAATGCCATGAATGAAGCTAAAAATATAGCAGAAAAGATATATGGTGAGAAATTTGATCTAGATGTAAATAAGGTGTATGAAGATACTCTAAAAATGTTTGAAAAGATAGCACCTCTCGTTGCTGATACATCTTTAATGCTTCACAATGCTATTAAACGTGGGGAAAAAGTTCTTTTTGAAGGTGCTCAAGGAACAATGCTTGATATAGATATGGGAACATACCCGTATGTTACATCTTCAAATGCTTCAGCTTTAGGTCTTTGCAATGGAACAGGTGTTTCTCCAAAACAGATAGGACAGGCAAAGGTTTATGGAGTAAGTAAAGCATACGTTACAAGAGTTGGAGCAGGTCCCTTTCCAACAGAATTGAAAGACCATATAGGACAACTGTTAAGAGATAAAGGACATGAGTATGGAACTACAACAGGACGTCCTAGAAGGACTGGATGGTTGGATCTTGTGGCTTTAAGATTTGCTTCAAGAATAAATGGTATGGATGGTCTTATTATTACAAAGCTTGATGTTTTAGATCATTTTAATGAAATCAAAGTTGCAGTTGCTTATGAGTATCAAGGGCAGATAATAAAAGATTTTCCTGCACAGCTAAAAGTGTTAGAAGAATGTAAGCCTGTATACAAAACATTAAAAGGTTGGGATAAAAGTACAAAAGGATTAAAGGACATTAAAGAACTTCCTGAAGAGGCTTGGGAATTTATAAAAACAGTAGAAGAAGAAACAGAAACTCCAGTTGTTATGCTTTCTACAGGTCCAGAAAGAAATGAATATATATGGATAAAAAGATAGGAGGTCTATTATGAAAGACCCAGCCCAACTTAGATTAAGTGAAGGAAATCCAAATTCAATTTTAGGTAAAATAGCGGATCTACATGCAACAGATGTTCTTATTCTTTTGGCTATCATTATTATCTTTACATTTGTCTCTTATATTGGACTAAAAAAATGGAATGAAAAAAAGCCTGTTGAGGAAAGAAAATCTGATATTATTCTGTTTCTTATTGCCCTTCATGTAGGATTTTTTGGAACAGTATTATTTTTTGTGTATAGAGTAGTTTTAATTGGTTTAGAGTATCTTTCTAAGGGATAGGGTTTATTTCCTATCCCCTGTAGATATTAAAGTCTTTATTTCATTAGAAATAAGATTCGATAAAAATTTTTTATCAAAAGAAACAGATGTTATAGAATCCCCATTTTCTATTAGTTTATCTACCTTTATAAGATCTCCATCTTTTTTGAGCTGATACCAATTTATTTCATCTATTTTATACGTAGAAAGAAATCTTCCATGTATCTCCTTTACAACAGACTTGAAAAAACTTTTAGAGGGAAAATATCCTTCATTAAAAAGATCATCTAAATACACATTGTGTTCTTTTACTGCAATTCTATAATCTCTATAATCACTATTAACAGGTAATGTTACTCTATTAAATATAAGTTTATCTTCTGTAGTATTTGCTAATTTAAATAATTTTGAGGATATAGTATCTCTGTTTATTACTAATGTTTTTAATACTTTTGCATATGTATTTGCTAATTCAAGTATTTCTTCTTTTGTTAAAGGTTTATCTTTATTTATAGGAATAATATCTATTTCTGAAAGATAATATGGATAGAATAAATAATCTTTACTATCTAGTTGAAAAGTAACTTTGCTTGTTAGCATGGAAAATATTTTGAAGTTAAGTTCTACACAGTTTTCACAAAGCTTAATTAAAAGTTTTGGACCATAAAATCCTGCTAATCCATGCATATGAAAAATAGTAAAATGTTCTCCTTCCATTGCTGATATTTCTTTTGATACAAAATCCTTTATTAATTTTTCCTTAATAAATTCATAAAGATTCTCAACATCCCATATTAACATTTACTCATCTCCATACATAAAAATATTTATTTATTAAATAATACTATAAAATCTTCTACGTAAGAATGTACATATTTTATTTTCAATAAACAAAATCTATTTCCTTTTAAATTAATTACTTATAGATTGTAAAGAATTAAAATTTTGTGATAGATTTAAAACTTATAAGGTAGGTTTTACATTATTTTAGGTATATAAGTTAAGTAAAACTTTAAATTTTACGTTTATAAACAATATAAAGCTTATAATGTGTTGAGAAATTGCATTGTTACAACACAAAATTGTATAAAAATTTTTACTTTTTGGTAAAAATGATATACTAAATATTTTGAACAAAATTAAAATGAGGATATTATGCTGCAGGAACTTTTAAACAAAAAAGGTAATACAGAAAAAATAAAAAAACCTTTGACATTAGCACAGGATTTTTTTAAAGAAAAAAAAGAGATCTACCCAACATTAGAAGATTTTTTAAAAGATGAGAGAAACATATTAAATGTAAGGAGAGATAGCCTCTCCTTTGTTAAAAAAAATTTGAAAGATCTAAATAAGTGGGATGTAAGATTATTTGCCTCAGAACTTTTTAAAAAACTTGATATTAAGATGGAAGAGGATACCTCTGAGAAATTTATTTTTCTTCTTTTTACAGATGCTATCTGTGAGATTTTTCCTATAACTGCACCTTTGGTATTCTTTTACAATAACTTCCCTATTGTTAAAAAACATGGAATTGTTATAGATTTTAATATTCTTCCATTTATGGTTCAAACTATTGATGAGCTTTCTCCTGAAAAGAAACATCAGATTGTTTTAACCCTGTATTCTGAGGAAGAACTTGTTTTAAAAGGAATATCAAAGTACCTTTCTGAATTTAACTTTTTCTTACTTAATCTTTTAGACAAGGTTCTTTATAAAGAGATTATCCCATTTGATAAAGTTGTAGTTAAGCAGGGAGGATATCTTCAACCAGATAAAGATACTGTTAGATTTATGATACAGGCAGTTTTTGCAGGAGTTGTAGAGAAGTTTTTAAAACAGCAAGAAAATCTGTCAGGTCTTTTAAATAAAGAAAAGACTGGATACTTTACAAAGATAAAAAAATTTGTAAAAGAGGAACTTGAAGATAAAGATGAGATCTCTTATCTAAAGGAAACAGCAAAGGCAGATGAGGAAAGTATAGAAAACAGACGGTTAGCTATAAGAGATTATGAAAATCAAAAGAATGTTTTTGAAGAGAGTATAAAAAGAGAAGATATTCCTATTCCTGAAAAAATAGAAAGTGTTTTCTGGCTTTTAGGAGTTGAGAATGTAAATCCTGTTTTACTTGTTAGATACTACGATGGAGATGATATTCTCTACTTTCTTCACAATCTTCTTAAACAGGCTCAAGATGAGGGTTTTTTAACAGAAAATTTTAAATCTGAAATAAGACACTTTTTATATAAACTTTTCCAGTATCCTTACCTTTCTAAAGGTTTCATGAACAAAAAGACCCTTGATAAACCAATGAGATTACTTTTTGAAGAGGATAAACATCTAACAGCAAACTACTACTACTTCACAAGAAGATATGAAGAGTTTTTATCTTTAGAAAAAGAGGTTCAAGATAAAACTCCTGAGCTTAAACTAAAACAGCTTCTAGCAAAATTTTATGCTTCACAGTTCTCAAAAGATGAGCTGTTAGGATGGCTCTCTATTGATAATTCAAAGGAGGGACAGTTTTTATATGCTCTTCTTTCAAACAACCTCTCTTCTCTACCTGAAACAAATGAGTATAAGTATGTAGCAGACCTCTACACAGTTAAAGCTTCCCCTCAGGAAGTTATAAACATTATAGGAGAAGAAGGACTTTACACATTAATTCTTAGAGTTTTAGGATTTTATCCTTATGATAAAACCCTTTTAACTCTTGCAGATTTAAAGTTTCAGGTATAATTTAATAATGCCAATATAAAAAAATCTTATTAAATTTAATTAAAGTTAGGAGGGCTAAATATGGAAGAATTAAAAAATCTTTCACAGGAAGTAGAAAAACTAAGGGAACATATCCAGTCTATTGAGAAGAGACTTCAAGAGGTTAATAAAAAGATAGAGGAAAAGGAAAAAGAACTTAGAGAAGTTAGAGATAAGCTAGCTAAAAAGGAAGTTGAAGTTTTAGAGGTAGCAAGACAGTTAAGAGAACTAGAGCATGAGCTTGTAGAAACAAAACAGAAGATTAGATATCACAGAAAGTATATTGCACAGGCAGACTCTCCAAGGGAAAGGGAAAGATTAATAGAACAGAGACAAAAACTTATAGAGAGAGCTTTTGAGATTAGCGATAAGATAGATGAACTTAGAAAGAAATATGATGAACTTGTATTTGAAGAAGATAAACTTATAGAGTTAGAAGAAAAAATAGAAAACGAGATTAAAAAATTAAGAAAAGAGTATGAGTACTATCTAAAAGAATTAAACAGTCTTACTGAATATCTAGAGAAGAAAATTAGAGAAATTAGAGAAAAATACAATCTTCAAAGGTAAGAGGGAAAATATTTTCCCTCTTATTAAAATAACTTCCCAATTTTTCTGAATCCAAATATATATAATCCAATGCTTAAAACTGTTAATGCAAGAAAGTAAGGTATTAATGAAATAGAGTCTATTCCTCTAAAGAATATACTTATACTTCCCTCTATATAGTATCTAAGGGGAGATATAAAAGATAAGTATTGAATAGCAGGATGCATTGAGTAAATAGGAGTCCAAGCACCACTTAAGAATATTAGCGGCATAATAATAACAATAGAAATCATAGCTACCTGAAGCAGATCTTTTGCAACAGATGCTATAAAAAGGCCAATTCCGCTAACAGAAAAAAGATATACAAGTGTGAACAAGATAAAAACCCAAAAGTTTCCATTTATAGGAACATTGAACACTCCAAATAAAACAAGTCCTACACTGATTACTGTCCCTACCATAGTTATAAATATCTGGGATAAACTTTTTGCAAGTATTATAAGTTTTGAATCTACAGGCATAAGAAGCATAATATCCCATGTTCCGTTTTCTTTTTCCCTGACAAAGACAACAGCAGAAAGTACAACACCAAGCAATGTTAGATTTGAGATAAATTCTGCAAAAGAGATAAACTTTCTTGTATCTGCATTTTGATTAAATAATTTATGAGTTTTTAAATAAACTGGAAAATGAATATCTGAAAATCTTAAAACAATGTTTTGAATATAAGAGAGGGTTATAAAAGCCTGAGCTGCAGCAGTTGAGTCTAGGAGGACATTAACCGTTGTTTCTCCTGTTTGATACAGTCTTTTTTCAAAATCTGTATCAAAAACAATCCCAACCATAATCTCTCTATTAAAAATAGCTTTGCTTAGTTCTTCCTGAGAGTAAAACCTAACAGGTTTCTTAAACTCAGGTTTATGTAAATGAGATATAATCTTTTTAGAAATTACCCCATCTGAGTAGTCAACATATCCTAAAGATACATTTCTAGGTTTAACTTCAAATCCTTCTCCAGCTATATATACATCTATAGTAAAAGAGTATAAAACAAGGGCAACAAGACCCCAGTTTCTTAAAAAAGTAATAATCTCCTTTAAAAATATACTAAAAAAAGCTCTCATCTCATTTCCTTCTTCATGAAAACTGTTCCTAGAGTTAGCAATATTAAAGCGTAAATTATAAGAATACCTGTATAAACTACATTTTTTTCAGAAGAAAAACCCTGTCCTATTAAAAATGTATCGTAGATAATGTGGTTGTAATACATAACAGGAAATAGATGAGCTTCTATATATGCTTCTCCTTTCATTGAAGATATAGGCATAAGAATACCTGAGTATAAAAAACCAGGGACAATAGTGATAATTATTGTAGCTATCAATGCCACAATTTGAGTTTTGGTGATAACAGAAACTAAAAGGCCAATAGATATACTTATAACAATATAGATTTCTGATATAAGCCAGTATATGAAGAAACTCCCTTTAAAGGGAACGTTAAAAAGATATGTAGCCCATAAAAAGAGAATAAAAATATTAACAGAATGAAGAGAGAAAGGAACAAAAAGTTTTGCAATTAAAAAGTCTAACTTCCCAACAGGTGAAGAGTAAAAGTTAAATATTGTTCCTGTTTCTTTTTCTTTAACAATAAGTAAAGCTGCTAAAACTGCCGGAACAACAAGAAGAATAACTCCAATAAGTCCAGGAACAATTGCATTTTCATCTCTCATAGATTGGTTAAATAACGTTCTATAATTAACTTTTATAAGTTTTTCCTGAAAAATACCTTTTAGATATTCCTTTGCAGCATCTATTATTACCCCTTCTACATAACTTTCCATAGTAACTCCTCTTAACGGAAAGGATGCATCTATAAATGCTGCTATCTCTGTAGCCTGTCCTTTTAAGAGCCTTTTTTCAAAATTTTCAGGAATGATAATAATGATATCTATCTTCCCTTCTTTCATTTTTTTTAAAATGTTATTTTCCGATTTTGTGTAAACCTTTGTATTAAAATACTTTGAATGTTCAAATTTTGATATAAGTTGATACGATAGCTTGCTCTTATCATAATCGAGAATAGCAGTCCTAGCGTGAGTAACTTCCAGTCTGATTCCATATCCAAAAAGAAGCAAAATCATAGATGGAAGAAGATAAACAAGAATTAACATTTTAGAACGAATTAATTCTGCAATCTCTTTGATTATATAGGCTTTTATTACACCTGTGTTCAATACCACTCCTTGGCTTTATTGAGATAAAAATAAAGATATATTCTAGGAAAGATAAAGACTACAAAATTTCCATCTTTACAATCTTTTTTATCTTTTCCTCTAAAATCCTTACGGCTTCTTCCATTATAAGTTTTCCATATTTTTCTTTAGCAAGCCAAGGAGCTGAATTCATACGTCCATCAGGATATACTTTCTTAAATTCTTCCTTGTTTAAAGGCCAGTATGTCTCTATCTTTTCTATCTCTTCCCTTTCTGAAGATGGTTTTGTCTGAAATGCTTCAGGTCTTAGATATTTTGTTATTGAAACTTCTGAAGGAGTAGCATGATAGCCGTTTTTATCTCCAAATATCATCTTCTCCATCTCTTGAACTTCAGGAAGTAAAAACCAAGATATTATCTGAAATATTCCCTTTTTATTTTCATACTTTAACTGCTCAAAAGCTGTATTAACAGCGTTTATATTCCCACCATGACCATTTATAAAAATTATTCTTCTAAAACCATGTTCTAAAAAGGAGTTCACAACATCTTTAATAAGGGATATAAGGGTTTCAGGGGATAACGTTACAGTTCCAGGAAATCCCATATGATGCTGAGACATTCCATAAGTTATTGTTGGAGCAACAAGAATATCCATTCTCTTTCCAACTTCCCTAGCAATAGCCTCTGCTGTTATAAAATCAGTCCCTATTAATCCATAGGGACTGTGTTGTTCTGTGGAGCCAATGGGAATAAGAACAACATCTTTTTCTGATAAATAGCCTTCTACTTCAACATATGATAGATTTTCCAATAACATGATTATGCCTCCGCTGTTTTTTTCTCAGCAGAAGCTCTCTTTCTAAAGTAATTTTCTAGATCAACAACAATAGGAGATGCCACATAGATAGAAGAGTACGTTCCAAAAACAATACCTATTAATAGGGCAAGTGAAAAGTTTTTAAGAGATTCACCGCCAAAAAGGTAAAGAGCTAAAACAGAAAATAGTGTAGTTCCTGAAGTGATAAGGGTTCTTGCTAAGTTTTCATTAATACTCTGGTTAACGATCTGAAGTAGATTTTTCTTTCCTCTCATCTTTATATTTTCTCTAATTCTATCAAAGATAATAATTGTATCGTTAAGTGAGTAACCTAATACTGTTAAAATTGCTGCTACAACAGATAGATCAACTTCTAATCCAAATAGAGAAAACACTCCCATAGTTAAAATAGCATCGTGAAAGAGAGGAACTACAGCACCTATTGCAAATATTGGTTCAAACCTATAACCAACATATATAAGAATAGCTATCATAACAGCAATAATAGAGTAAACGCTAGCCTTTCTTAGCTCCTCTCCAACAACCCCACCAATATAATCAATTTTTCTTATCTCATACTTATCCTTTCCAAATTTTTCATTTAAGGCTTTTTTTATCTTTTTCACTATTTCAGAAGATTTTCCTTTCTTTAAAGAAACCCTTATTTCATACTCATCTCCTGTTGTACCAACTTCCTGTATCATAGCATCTTGAAGATTAACAAGTTTTAGAGCATTTCTTATATCTGCTGCAGTTACTTTCTGGTGAAATTTAACCTGAACAGATGTTCCCCCTGTAAAATCAAGTCCAAGATTAAACCCTTTTACAAAAATAACAATGATACTTAAAAGCACTAAGACTGTTGAGGATATATAACCTATCTTCTTTAATTTCATAAAGTCTATCTTTGGTGGTTCACTTAAAAAATGTCTCATTTTTCCCCTCTAAAAAGCGTATTTTAAGGATTTTTTACCGCCTAAAACAATGTCTAAGAATACTTTTGTAACAAAGATAGCAGTAAAGATAGAAGTTATAGTACCTATAGATAATGTAGCAGCAAAACCCTTTAATGGTCCTGTTCCAAACTGAAATAGTACAAATGCAGCTATCAACGTTGTAATCTGTGCATCTAAAATTGCATCCCAGGCTCTTTTAAAACCTTCTTCTACTGCTACTCTTAACGTTTTTCCTTTTTTTAGTTCTTCTTTTATCCTTTCAAAGATGATAACGTTTCCGTCTACTGCCATACCAATGTTAAGGATAATACCTGCAATACCAGGGAGGGTTAATGTTACATCTAAAAATGCCATTGCAGCCCATAATAGAAGACCATTAAATAAAAGGGCTATAACAGAGATAAATCCTGATATAGCATATCTCCATATCATAAACAAACCAACTAACACTAAGGCAATGGTACCTGCCTTTACAGTTTTTTCTATAGAGTCTCTTCCAAGGGTTGGACCTATAACTCTTTCTTCTAATATTTTAACTGGTGCAGGTAAAGCTCCTGCTCTTAATACAATAGCTAAATCTGCTGCTTCTTCAGGAGTGAAATCACCTGTTATCTGTCCTGACTTTGATATTCTAGATCTTATAACTGGTGCAGATATAACCTTATTATCTAAAACAATAGCAAGTCTTTTTCCTATAAGTCTTGCTGTAGCTTCCCCAAATATTTTTGCCCCTTCGTCTGTTAGCTCAAAGTTAACAGCAGGTTTTCCTGTTTGATCAACTGTTGTTCTAGCATCTTTTAGCATAGCTCCTGTGATAATAGGAGTATCTTTAACAAGAAAATACTCTTTTATAACCTTTCCATTAATCTTTTTAGGAATACCCTCTAGTATTTTTGTTCCTTTTGGTAAACCATTTGGATATTTCTTTAAAAGTTCTTCTTTACTGTATGCTGTATCTATAACTTCTAAAAATTCTAATTGTGCTGTTTTTCCTATAATATTTTTTGCTCTTTCTGGATCAACAACCCCTGGAAGTTCTACTAAGATTCTCTTTTCTCCTAATCTTGCAATGTTGGCATTTAATGTTCCAAATTGGTCAATTCTGTTTCTTAAAGTCTCAACAGCCTGTTGAATTGTTGATTTTTTAATTCTTTCCAGTTCTTTTGGATGAAAAGAAAGTTTTATAACACCATTTTCAGTTTTGATTATAAGTTGAGGATATTCCTTTTTTATTATCTGATATGCTCTATCTATTTTTGTTGGATCTAAAAGAGATATTATTATTCCTTTTGTACCCTCTACCTCTGCCGATAAAACTTCAATACCATGCTTTTGAAGTTTGTTTTCTATCTCTTTTGCTAGCTGTTTATACTGAGTTTTAATCACGTGGTCTACATCAACTTCAAGAACAATACTCATACCACCTTGAAGATCAAGTCCAAGTTTTACAGGTTTTGAGAAAATCACATACAAGGAAGCAACGAGCACAGCAAAAATTAATATTAATTTCAACTTTATATCGTTTTTCAAGACTGTGTCCCCTTTTTGTTTATTTTTCTGTATACAGAAAAACTATTATACAACATCCTAGTATTTCTAAATTCTATATAAGTGGTTAAACAGATTATATGTATTATTGAAAGATTTTGACGGTGAAAAAAAGAGGAAATTTTGAAATTATAATTTCAAAAGGCAATAGTTAAAAAGAAAAAGGCAGGGATTTGCCCTGCCTTTTTTTATTCTTTAGCTGATGCTGCTTCTTCTGGAGTAGGATGTTTCTTTTTCTTAAATACAAGCTCTCCATTTTCTACATCTAGAACAACTATATCTCCAGGTTTAATTTCACCTGCAAGGATTTTCTCAGCAAGAGGAGTTTCAACATACTTTTGTATAGCTCTTCTAAGAGGTCTTGCGCCATAAACCGGATCATATCCAAGTTTTGCAAGAAGTTCTTTTGCAGCATCAGTAGCTTCAAGATGTATATCTTTTTCAATAAGTCTCTTATTAAGATTTTTAAGCATAAGATCAACAATCTGTAATAGTTCTTTCTTAAGTAATGGCTTGAACACAAGTATATCGTCTAATCTGTTTAAAAACTCTGGTCTAAAGTAGTTTTTAACTTCTTCAAGAACTTTTTCCTTAGCAATTTCAAACTCTTTTTCAACAACATCTTCTGGAGCGTCAAAAGGTATCACTGTAAGATACTGACTACCAATATTAGAAGTCATTATGATAATAGTATTTCTAAAGTTTACAGTTCTTCCTTTTGAGTCAGTAAGTCTACCATCATCTAGTACCTGTAAGAATAAGTCAAATACCCTAGGATGAGCCTTTTCTATCTCATCTAGAAGAATTACTGAGTAAGGCTTTCTTCTTACAGCTTCTGTAAGTTTTCCACCCTCTTCGTATCCTACGTATCCTGGAGGTGCACCAATAAGTTTAGCCACAGAGTGCTCCTCTTTAAACTCAGACATATCAAGTCTTATAAGAGCATCTTCATCACCAAAGAGAACTTCAGCTAAAGCTTTTGCTGTTTCTGTTTTACCTACCCCCGTTGGTCCTAAGAACATAAATGATGCCTGTGGTTTTCTTGGATCAGATAATCCTGCTCTTGCTCTTCTTATAGCTTCAGCAACAACTTTAATAACATGGTCCTGATCAACAACTCTCTTATGAAGTTCTTCTTCAAGTTTAAGAAGTCTTTCCATCTCCTCTTCTTTAAGTTTAGATAAAGGTATACCTGTCCAATCAGAAACAACTTCTGCTACATCATCTTCAGTAACAACGGTTTTTTCAGCAATTTTGTGTTCAAGTTCTTTAATTTCTTTCTCTATTTTAGCTTTCTCTATTTTAAGTTCTGCTTCTTTTTCATAGTCTCCAGCTTGTGCTGCTTTTTCAATCTGCTCTTCAATTTCCTCTAGTTTCTTTCTTAAAGCTTCAAGTCTTAAGTGTTCGCTATCAGATTTTTCTTTAAGTTCTTTAAGTTTTTTCTCTAGTTTAGCTTTTTCAATTTTTAACTGAGCTTCTTTTTCATAATCTCCGTCTAAAGATGCCTGAACAATTTGTTCTTCAAGTAGTTTAATCTTTCTTTCAAGTTCTATAACTTCAGGTGGAGCATAAACTAACTTTAGTTTTTTTCTAGCACAAGCTTGATCTAATGCATCAATAGCTTTATCTGGGAGTTTTCTATCTGGAACATATCTATCAGTGAGTTTAGCAGCTGCTACAATAGCACTATCATCTATTTTAACACCATGATGTTTTTCAAGTTTTGGTCTTAAAGCTTTAAGAATTTCTATTGTAGTTTCAACATCAGGCTCTTCAACATAAACAGGTTGGAATCTTCTTTCTAATGCAGGATCTTTTTCTATATACTTTCTGTACTCATCTATTGTTGTAGCACCTATAACTCTAATCTCACCTCTTGCTAAAGCTGGTTTTAATAAGTTTCCTGCATCTGTAGCTCCTTCAGCAGCACCAGCTCCAACAATTGTATGAATTTCATCGATAAAGAGAATAATATTTCCATCTTTCTTAACTTCATCTATGAGATTTTTTAATCTCTCTTCAAACTCTCCTCTGTATTTTGTTCCTGCAAGGAGAGCTCCCATATCTAAAGCTAAAATTCTTTTATCAAAAAGTTCCTCTGGAACTTCTTTGTTTACTATTTTTTGAGCGAGTCCTTCAACAATAGCAGTTTTACCAACACCTGCTTCACCAACTAAAACAGGGTTGTTTTTTGTTCTTCTTAGTAAAACTTCAATAACCTGTTGTATTTCCTTCTCCCTACCAATAACAGGGTCTAATTTACCCTCTTTAGCAAGTTCTGTTAAGTCAATTGTAAATCTTTCAAGGGCTGATTTTTCCTCTTCAGCCATTTCTTGTTGAATATTTTCTCCATTCATTTTTTCCTTTCCTCCTGTTAATATTTGTTCTAAAATTTTTCCAGCAATAGTATCTTTTGCTTCTATTAAAGCAACTGCTATATATAAAGGTTTAACAAGGGTTTCCCCTTTTTCTAATGCTTTTTTCTCTGCTTCCTCTAATACTTTTACAAGATTAGAAGCATAAACTTTGCCACTTTTTGTCCCTAAAACTTCTTCAGCTATTTTAACAATAACTCTATCAGGGGATATTCCAAGATCAGATACCTGTTTAACAAAATCAGAATTTTCTATTATCTTGTATAAAATAGCAGATAAACCAATTTCTCCTGTTAAGAATTTATCAGCTGTTTCTTCATCCATAACTTGAAGTAAAGATGCTTTTATCTGAGCTAACTGATTTTTTAGTTCCTTTTCATATCTTGTTAATCTATCGTATTCAAGTCTTGCTGAACTCCCAAATCCTCCCCAGAATGAACTTTCCTCATATCTAATTTCCTGCTCTAATTGTTTTTTTGCAGAAGCTACCTTTTTTAATTCTTCCTGTATCTGAAGAATATTATTTCTAATATTTGCAAGTTGATTTTGAAGGTTTTTTAGATATTCAACATACTCTTTAACAGATTTATCAATTTGAGAGTATAGATCTTTTAAATACTCATTTATTTTTTGAACTAGATCCTTTGTATCTATACCTCTCTTTTCCAGAACCTTAACAATAGGACTATCTTTTTTGCTTATTAATGCAAGAAGCAGATGATCTGTATCTACTAATCTATCTCCTCTCTGCTCTGCAATTTTTTTGGCTGTATCTAAATACTCTTTAGACCGACTATCTAACAGATTTTCACTAAACATCTCTGTCCTCCTAACTTTAGTTTTATTATATCAAATTTATTTAGCAATTTTATATAAATATAATCCAATAAATTTTATAATGCAAGACTAAAGATTTTGTTATAGGTGTAAAACAGGCTTATATTAATAAAGGTGAATAGTTTTTTTGTAACAGACAAGTTTTAAAATTAAAAAATTATTAACGATAATTTTTGAAAATATAGATTTTAGTTATGTATTTATTAATTGATGATATCAAAAAAATACTTTCAAATAGGTAACTTTCAATTTTAACTAAAAGAGCAAGAGGTAATAC
>JALVKE010000071.1 GCA_027028005.1 Persephonella sp.
AATTTATTATTTAGTATCTCTTCGTTTATATTTTTAACAATACCTTTTTCATCTATTCCTTCTCCCTCAAATTCTAATTCAACTCCAAGCTCAGAAAAGGTTTTTCTTGCAAACTCTCTAACCTCTGTAGTCTTTCCTGTAGCTAAGACATAATCATCAGGTTCTTCTTGTTGAAGAATTAGCCACATTCCTTCAACATAGTCTTTTGCATGTCCCCAATCTCTTTTTGCGTTTAGGTTTCCTAAATATAGTTTTTTATCTAATCCTAAGATAATCCTTGTTGCTCCTCTTGTTATTTTTCTTGTAACAAAAGTTTCTCCTCTTATCGGAGATTCATGATTAAATAAAATTCCATTACATGCAAACATTCCATATGCTTCTCTGTAGTTAACAGTTATCCAGTATGCATATAGTTTAGCAACAGCGTATGGACTTCTTGGATAAAAAGGAGTTTTTTCATTCTGTGGAATTTCCTGAACTTTTCCATAAAGTTCAGAAGTAGAAGCTTGATATATTTTAGTTTTATCTATAAGTCCTAAAAGTCTCACTGCTTCTAGTATTCTTAATGTTCCTACGCCATCTGTATTAGCAGTATATTCCGGTTGTTCAAAGGAAACTGCTACGTGTGATTGTGCCCCAAGGTTATATATTTCATCTGGTTGGATTTTTTGAATAAGTCTTGTCAGATTAAGACTATCTGTTAAATCTCCGTAATGAAGAAAAAAGTTTACATCTTCTTCGTGAGGATCCTTATATAGATGGTCAATCCTTTCTGTATTAAATAAAGAACTTCTTCTTTTTATTCCATGAACTTCATAGCCTTTGTTAAGTAAAAACTCGGCAAGATATGCCCCATCCTGCCCTGTAATACCAGTAATCAATGCTATTTTCCTTGACATTTTTATATCCCCATAATAATAATATTTATATTTTTATCTTAATCTATTTCTCTTAAGGATTATATCCCTCCCATACGAAATATAGTATATACCTTAAATTTTTGTTTTTGCAACTTTTTATATTTGAACTTTTAAAAACCTTTACAGTTTCGTTTTTTTGTCAAATTTTTACTCCATATTTATATGCCATTTTTGTGAATTCTGTTTTTTCTGGACTATCTGTAACTATTAGATCTATTTTTCTATCTCCTAGTGATAGCTGTAAATCTACAAAGATTTCTCTTCTTTTTCTAAAATCTATTTTATCAGAGATGACTAGTAAATCTATATCTCCGCCTTTTTTTGATTGGTCTGTTCTACTTCCAAAAAGAATTATCTTTGCATCTGGATCGTATTTTCTAATAACTTTTCTTATTGTTTCTAATTCTTCTTCTGTAAGTCTCACTTTAGTACCTGTTTTCAAACTTTTCCTCTAAGATTACTGCAAATAAGGTTTTATTCTTTCTTTTATTCTTTTATAAATCTTAATCATTTCTTCCGGAGCTTCAATGGTTTTGTTTTCACAGTATTCCTACTCCTGTCCTTTTGGCTTCTTTACAATAAAACTTTTCACAATTGATAGGTGCTATTATTACATCTATTTTTTGTTCTCCGATTTTATCTTCCAACTGAACTAAAAATTTTACCTTTTTGTTAAAAACATTCGTTTCTTTATAGTCAGGGATTTCTATATAAATATCAATATCTCCACCTTTTAGATTTGGATTAGTTCTTGAAAAGCTGTATTAATGTTTTCTTTCTTCTAAATAATCTTGAATAGACTGGAAGGCCATTATCCCAAAAACTATTAAAATTGTTAACCCTGCTATAAGCAAAAGTATTAATAAAAGTATTTCCATTTCTATAACTC
>JALVKE010000072.1 GCA_027028005.1 Persephonella sp.
AGCATATAGATAGAGGTAAAATAAGAACATCTCTCGGGATTTTGGGACCTATTTATACCTGGATTATAATTTATCTGTTACCTGCTTTAATTTTTTATATATCTCTTCTATATAAGAAGTTAAAGCGAACGACTATTAAAATAAAATTAGAACTTCTTAGTACTTATATTTTAGCTGTTCTAATAGGCTTGATAACTGGCTATAAAGCTGATTTTTTATGGATCATCTTGATGGGTATAATAATTTTCTATATAGATAGGTTTTTACTTAGAAACTTCTTTTTTATATTCAGTATTTTAATAATTCTCCTTGTATTTGCAACAACTCTCGTTAGAGGAGGAATTCCTCTGAAACAAGCCTTTAACTTTCTCATATATAGAACTTTTTATTTATCAACAGCTGGAACGGTTGCTGCATGGAATATATTTCCATCAGGCGTGACTTTAGATAATTATGCTTACATGATAATTGGATTGTTAGGAAGCAAAATATCTTCATTATTGCTTGACTCTAAACTGTCTGCCATAAACACTAATTTATCCGTTTTAATATCCTATAAAGCATACCCTAATGTAAGTAAAGTTTTGTCAGGAGAAGTTAATCTAACTTTAACAATTTTTGGTGAAGCTATCTTGATTTGGTCAAAATATTTTCATTTTGTACATGCTGTATTATATGGCTCTTTCGTTGGTATTGTAATAGCCTATTTCTATAATAATATCCTCAAAGGAAATCTATTAAAGTCTTCATTGAGCTCAATTGTAGTGTTACAAATCATTATATCGACAATAACTGGAAACAGTTTAGCTTTTTTAAGTCTGTACTTTATAATTTATTTGACATTAACATATATAACTCTAAGCTTTATTGATAAAAAGGTCAAAAGAAAGTTAAAACTCTACAAATTTTTGACAGCTTCCTAAATCACTGAACACCTAGTGAAGAGATTAGACAATCTTCATAAAGGGGGTTGAGATAGGGAAAAGGAAGTACTGGACAACAAAAGGAAAGCTTCAGGCAATCCTTTACGTTTAATCCTCAAATTCAGTAGCCCAGGCCTGCAGAGAGTTGGGAATAGACCCGTCAATGTACTACAGGTGGAGAAAGACCTATGAGGAGAAAGGGGAGGGGACTGAAGCCAAAGTATTCCACAAAGGACCCGGAGCTTGAGGGACTCAAAAGAGAAAACGAAAGATTGAAGAAACTGTTAGCAGAAAAGGAGTTAGAGTTTGAGATTGCAAGGGAGTTTATAAAAACACCTCAAAAGCGCTGAGGAAAAAGTAAAGGCACTAGAGGAGTTCATGAGAAAGTATCCAACATTGAGCTTAAAGGAGATATGTAAAGTGCTGTCTATATCCCAAAGTACCTATTACTTGTATCAGAAATTCCGATCTCCATTCTCCTGTGGCAGACCTGCGACAAATGAGATATTGTTTCAGATGAGAGAGTTGTAAGGGAGATAGAGGAGATACTCTCTGGGAAGTTTGTGCTATACGGATACCGAAAGGTAACGACAGCATTAAGGAGGGAGGGGTATGTAATAAACCACAAGAAGGTTTACAGGCTGATGAGGGAGAGAGGTCTGCTTATGAAGGAACTGTGGAAGGAGAAGGCGTCAAGGAAAAAAGGAGCAGTTCCAGAGGAGGTTGAAGCTCCTAACAAGAAGTAGAGCATAGACATAAAGCACTGCAAAGCATTGAACCGTGAGAGAGGATATGTAATAGCGATAAAAGACTGCTACACGAAGGAAGTGATTGCCATTGCTGTTGAGAGGAAGCACACGTATCAGGAGATTAAGAGGGTTATGTACTGAGCTTTTGCTGAAAAGGAACTTCAAGGAGTTAGCGCTTGAGGAACTTTACGTTACCAGCGATAATGGTAAGGAGATAATAAAGGCGATGAAGGTTCTTGAGGGGATAGGGATAAAACACTGATATGCCCTCGTTTTTGGACAACTAAAAATATAAACCCTCCTTCTCAACATAGAAGATTTCCGATGGCGATAGGTAGTTAAGCGAAGAATGAGGTCTCTCAGAGTTATACCACTCAATCCATTCGACCACTTTTTTTTCTGGCATCTTCAACGCTCTCAAATACTTCCACAGAAAGAAGTTTCTCTCTGGAACGGCTGTGAAAGTGCTCTACATAACTATTTCTAAAAGGTTCCCCGGGAGGAATAATAACCTCTTCTATCCTGTACTTCTTGACCACTTTCCCAAACTCCCTTGACCTGAACTCGCTTCCATCATCCCGCACAATTACTTTCGGCGTTCCATACTGGAGTATGAGTTCTTCAAAACACCTTGCTGCTTTCTCTCCTGTAATGCTGCTATCTACCAGAGGTGTGAAAACATACCGTGAGTAAACATCTATAACGTTGAGTATCCTGATTCTTCTGCTCTCCTTAGTTCTATCCTCTATGATGTCTATGCTCCACACATGATTTGGGTGCTCAGCCGCAGGTGGCTGACCGTAAGTGGTTTTTTTCTTATACTCACGTCTCTTTACCGATTTCTGGAGATTCAGTTCCTTGTAGAGCCTGTATACCTTTTTGTGATTCACCTCAAATCCCTGGCGTTTCAAAACAGCCGTAATTCTCCTGTAACCAAAACTGGGGTATCTGTAGGTTATCTCCATGATGGCTTCTTTGAGATGTTCATCTTCTCGTTTACTTTGGTAATAGTAGGTGGATCTGCTAGTTCCCAGCCTCCTACAGGCTACCGTTATTGGCACTTCATGTTGATTAAGTTTTTCCACCATAGTTTTAGGGTTTTTCCTGGTTAAAGGTTTTTTTAATTATCTCTGTGAGAGCTTGAGTTTCCAGTTTTTTTCAGCTAAAAGCCTCTTAAGCCTTGCATTTTCTTCTTCCAGCACTTTAAGGCGCTTTGCCTCTGAAGCTGAGAGTCCTTTGTATTTGCTTCTCCAGCTGTAGATGGTGTTTGGGATATTCCATATTTTCTGGCCACTTTTTGGACGGAAGAACCTGGCAGTTCTGCCTCTGCCAGGATGCGGACGATCTGGTCAATGGTGAATCTTTTCTTCATCTCTGCTCCCTCATGTCCAATTTTATGTGTTCAAAGTGTCCAAATTTTGGGGGGCATTCCAACACTGCCCATAACATCACGCAGTCCTTGGGAAAATGGGAAGATAGAGTCATTTTTCTCGTGTCTTGAAAGGGAGGTGTTTAGGAGGTTTGAGATGGAGGATTTTGAACAGATGAGGCGGCTTGTTACTGAGTATGTTGGTCTTTACAACACTAAAAGGATACACGGAGGGATAGGGTATAAGACTCCAATGGAGAGATACTTGGAATATGTTAGCTCACAGCTGGAGGTATTGTCTAATGTCGGCTGATTAGTGTACGATTTTTAGGGGACCAGACCATCCAGGCAATTGAGAATGAACTCTGGATAATAGAAGAAACAGAGCCGACAATAGAGGAGATAAATAGGAAATTATTTGAATATCTGAAGGTTTACAATTTCCTCAGACCTCATCAAGCACTTAGGTATAAAACTCCCGCTGAGAAGTTTGAGGAGTAAATAGAAAACACCAGGGTGTTCACTATGTATTGAATTTATGCAATCTATGGAAAATTTAGGTAGAAATCATAAATTATATGATACCTCGTTATAGGCTTTGAAAGAGAAATATAGTTTGGCAAAACCATTGTAGCTGAAGAATTGTTTTATTCTGATTCTTCTTAAGTTTGAGGTTTTAAATGAAGAAAACCATTTGGATTATCAATGATTATGCTGGAACTCCCTACCATGGGATGGAATTTAGACATTATTATTTAGCTAGAGAATGGATTAAGCATGGATATTCAGTTTATATAATTACAGCTTCATATAGTCATTTATTAAGAAATTTGCCTAAAGTAGAAGGAAATTTTACTCTAGAAAAAATAGACGGGATAAATTATCTATGGGTGAAGGTTCCTAAATATACTAATTCTAGAGATAAGAAAAGAGTTTTAAAATGGTTTTATTTCTCTATTAAACTTTTTTTCTTACCAATGGACAAATTAAATTCACCAAACGTAGTAATTGCTTCTCCTATGGCTACCTTCTTTGCTATACCAGCTTATAAAATCGCAAAGAAATACAATGCTAAATTCATTTTTGAAGTTAAAGACATCTGGCCTCTCTCTATTATAGAACTTGGTAATATTTCTCCAAAACATCCTTTAATAAAAATAATGGCTAAATCTGAAAGATTTGCAATTGAAAAGGCAGATTATATAGTTTCTGTACTACCCAATTATGAAGATTATCTAAAAGATAGATATAAACTTGATAAGAAATCTATTTGGATAAGTAATGGTATTGATACATCAAGTTATGAAATTTCAAAATTTTATAGAACTAATAAAATAAGTAAAGTTCCTAATAATAAGTTTATTGTTGGATATATGGGAACTATTGGATTAGCTAATGCCCTTGAATATTTACTAATTGCAGCGAGAAGATTACAAAGGTATAAAAACATACATTTTGTTATCGTAGGGAGTGGTTCGGAAAAAGAAAACTTAATAAGTAAATTTGGCAAGCTACAAAATGTTACTTTTCTAAATCCTGTACCAAGATCTCAAGTACAAAGTGTTCTATCATGTTTTGATGTGTGTTATATTGGCTGGAAAAAAAAGAAAATCTACAAATATGGGATCTCTGCTAATAAAATTTTTGACTATATGTATGCAGGGAAACCTATTTTACACTCTTATTCCGGTAAAGGTGATTTGATAAAATTAGCAAATTGTGGAATTACTGTTGAAGCAGAGAATCCTATCGCAATAGCAGAAGGTATATTAAAGTTACATAATTTACCCAGAGAAAAGCTTAAGGAGATGGGACGAAAAGGGAGGAAATATGTATTAGAAAATTTCACATATCAAAAATTAGCAGAAAAGTATGAGAACTTATTTTAGAGGTGTAAAATGCGAATTCCTTTTCATAAGTTGTTTATATCTGATGAGGAGTTATGGGAAATAATTGATGTTCTTAGAAATAAATGGCTTACTATGGGTAAAAAAACTGTAGAGTTTGAGAACGAATTTAAAAATTACGTTGAGAGTAAAAATGCTATTGCTGTAAACTCATGTACGGCTGCCCTTCACCTTACCTTAAAAGTTATAGGCCTTAAAAGTGGTGATGAAGTTATAATTCCCTCAACAACTTTTGTAGCTACTGCAGAAGTTGTAAATTACTTTAACGCTGAACCTATTTTAGTAGACATTGATCCTGAAACACACCTTATTGATATTACCAAAATAGAGGAAAAAATAACTACGAAAACTAAAGCTATTATTCCTGTTCATTTTTCTGGTCAGCCTGCTGATATGGATGAAATTTTAGAAATAGCTAGAAGATACGGTCTTTATGTTATTGAAGATGCTGCTCATGCTTTGCCGGCAAGCTATAAAGGAAGGAAAATAGGAACTATTGGGGATCTAACCTGTTTCAGTTTTTATGCTACTAAGACTCTTGCAACAGGCGAAGGTGGAATGGTAACCACTGAAAATGACGAATGGGCAGACA
>JALVKE010000073.1 GCA_027028005.1 Persephonella sp.
GAAGTCTATTTTTTATCTGATTTTCAGCAATCTGTCTAATATCTGCAAGGGATATAGACTGGTCTTTTGGAGAAACACCTATAACAATAACTGGGGGAGTAGCATCTGTTATTTTGTAAATCTGAGGCTCTAAAATATTTTTTGGTAGTAAAGGTTTTACCTTAGAAATTTCATTTTGAACATCTGTTGCTGCTTCTCCAATATCTTTTTCATACTCAAACTCAACAGTTACAACAGAAACTTCATCCTTTGATGTAGAAGATACCTTTCTTACCTTATCCAAGGTATAAAGTCTTCTTTCTATTGGAATAGCAACATTTTCTGCCATATCTTTAGCAGAAGCTCCTGGCTCAACAACAACAACGGCAATTTGAGGTCTATTAGCATCTGGAAAAAGCTTCTGTTTTATGGAAAAAAGCCCTATTACTCCAAGTAGTGTTAAAAAAAGGATAATAGAGGTAATAAAATGAGGTCTTTTTAGAAAAAACTCTAGCATTTTTTTATCCATTACTTTTCACCTTCCACAAACCTTCCTCTTTTTCCAAAAGCAAGGATTCTAAGCTTGCTTTCCTCTGCTACAACGACAGGCACACCTATTGTTATATTCCCTTGAATAAGAGAGTACTTTTCATCAGAGGCAAGAACTTTAACAGGAATTTTTACAAATTTTCCATCTTTTATCGTTAAGACAAAATCTCCATTTGAAAGATGAAGAATAGCGTTGTTGGGAACAATAAGACCTTCTTTTTCTTCTAAGATAAGAGAAAGATTTATAAGAGAACCTACCTTAGTATTTTCTGGAACAGAAGGCACTCTTATCTCTATAACCTTCAGACTATTTTTATCTGTAGAAGGGTAAACTTTTTTAACCTTAGACAAAACAGTTTTGTTTTCAAACTTAATCACAGTTTTTGTTCCTTTTTTTACAGGTAAATTTTCTGGAACAGAAACAATGATTTTGTAGTTTTTTGTAGTATGAAGAGTTATGATAGGTTTTCCTGTAGGAGCAAGATTTCCTTCTTTTAGAAGAACTCTATCTACAACTCCATCAACAGGAGATTTTATGTTTAGATATGAAAGATTATTTTCTTTTATAGCTATCTGGTTTTCAGTCTGATTTATTTTTGTCTTAATTTCCTTTATCTTTGCAAGTACTTGATTATACTGAGCCTGAGTTTCTTTGTATTTTGTGTAAGATAGCTCAAGTTTTTCCTTAGGTATTGCTTTTTTCTGATAAAGCTTTTTATCTCTTAAGTATATCTTTTCATATGTGCTAACAGCTGAAGCTGCTGCTTCTTTTTGAATATTAAGAGCTTTAAGTTGAGATTTTAAAACATCTATATTAAGCCTTAGATTTTTGATTTCTTTTTTCAGAGGAATATCATCTATCAAAACTAAAATCTGTCCTTCTTTGACTTTCTCCCCTTCAGATATGTAGATTTTTCTTATATATCCTGGAAATTTTGTTGTTATGTTTACCTGTTTATCTGCTTCTAGCTTTCCAATAAAATCGTAAGGAACCTTTACTATTCCTTCCTTTACCTTAAAGCTTTTTACTACATAAACAGGTGGTTCAGGAGAAGGAAGGTTTGCAAGTTCAGCTTTCCTTTTCTTTAAAAGGGTAATTCCACCAAAAGCTAAGATGGCTATAATAACAACAGTAAGAACAATTTTTATCACTTTATTCATCCTTATACTCCTCTAATAGATATTTTAGATATGAGATAGCTATTTCTTTGTTGTATAGAGCTTGATAGTATGAACTTTCTGCTAAGTATCTCTGAGCTTTTGCGTG
>JALVKE010000074.1 GCA_027028005.1 Persephonella sp.
ATAGCAATTTTAGCAGGAGATGGACTTCAGTCTTACGCTTTTGAGCTTATATCTTCAAACAAAAAAGTATCTTCAGATAAGCTTTTAAGAGTTATAAATATTCTCTCTAATGGAACAGGTATTTATGGAATGGTTGCTGGTCAAGCAGCAGATATTCTTCATGAAAGAGAAAACAGCTTTGATGATATAGAGTTTATTCATACTCATAAAACAGCAAAATTTATTCAGTCCTGCTGTGAGATAGGAGCTGTTTTAGGAGATGCAAAAGAAGAAGAGATAAGAGCCCTTTCAAACTATGGGCTTTATATAGGGCTGGCTTTTCAGATACAGGACGATATTCTAGACGAGATAGGAGATGAGAAGAAGCTAGGTAAGAAAACACAGAAAGATAAAAACAAAAATAAACTTACGTATCCATCGGTTTTCGGACTGGAAAAATCAAAGGAAATGGCAAGAGATTATGTAGAAAAAGCAAAAGAAGAGATAAAAATACTAAAAAATCCTGAAATACTAACAGGAATAGCAGACTTTATAATAAGTAGGGAGGTATGATGGAAGAGAAAAAAGAGCTAAAGTATGGAGAAAAAGAGATACTAGAGGCTAAACTTGAACCTTGGCCTAATCCAAATCCAGAAAAGAACTACCGCATTAATATAACATTTCCAGAGTTTTCATGTCTCTGTCCCCGTTCTGGATATCCAGATTATGCAACAATAAAGATAACCTATATACCTGACAAATATATAGTGGAGCTTAAATCATTAAAACTTTATCTTAATAAATATAGAAATCAGTATATTTCTCATGAAGAGGCAACAAATAAGATTTATGATGATCTTTACAACCTGCTAAAGCCTAGATTTTTAGAAGTTATAGGGGATTGGAACCCTAGAGGAAATGTAAAAACAATAATCACTGTATCATCGGAGGATCAAATTGAGAAAGTATCTAAATAAAGTTATATTTTTTTTATTATTTTCTATGTTTTTTTCTATCTTTGCCTGTGTTCAAGGGGGTAAATCTCCGAGTTTTGAAGTTTCCCTCTCTCCTCAGATGATAAATGCTTTTCTGAAAAAACAGTTTCCTATATCTGAGCAGTTAAAGGTAGGAAGAATAACACTGAAAGATCCAGAAGTTGCATCTATAGATGAAAATGAAAAGATAAATCTTGGGCTTGGTTTTGATTATAAAATTCCTCTTCTTCCAGCTGTAGATGGAAAAGTATTAGTAGCAGGAGGAATAAGATATAACCCTGAAAAACTAGCTATATATCTAAAAGACCCTGAAATTAAAGACCTTGAAATTATGAAGAAAAATTTACCATCTCTCCTATCAGCAGAAACTAAAAGAATTTTAAACAGTGTTGTATCAGCAGTTTTTAACCAGATACCAATATACAGATTTGATCCCAATAGTATCTACGGAAGATTTATAAAAGATGTAAGAATTGAAAATGGTAAAATCGTTGTTAGATTTGGGATATAAGACAAAAATCATTTGAAAAAGTTTTAAATTTCGTTAATTTTTGGAAAAAGGATAGGGAAGGTGGATTAATGGCTGAAAAACTTACAATCCCAAAAGGATATAGAAAAACAAAACAGAGAGAAGCAATTCTAGAAGTCCTTGAAAAAGCAGAATTTCCAATTCACGCCGAAGATATATATCTAAAACTAAAAGAAAAAGGAATAGATATAAGCTTATCAACTATATACAGAAATCTTGAAATGCTAACAAAAGAAGGTCTTGTTGTTAAGTCGTATATGATGAATGAAGATAAGGCCAGATTTGCTCTACCAGATAAAAAGAACTACCTCGTCTGCGAAAAATGTGGAAAGATCGTTATCATAGATAACTGCCCATTTGATAAGTTTAAGGAAGAACTTATAGAAGTTCACGGGTTTGAAATAACAGGACACAGTATAGAGGTTTATGGAATCTGCCCTGAGTGTCAGAAAAAGAATGAAGATAAAGGATCTAGGTAAAACAGACTATTTAGAAACGCTAAATCTCCAGCGGAAGCTGTTTAATGAGAAGATAAAAAATCCTAGATTAAAGGATATAATTCTCATTACACAGCATTATCCTGTATACACAAAGGGAAAAACAACATCAGAAGAACATATTCCACAGCCTATAGAAGATATTCCTGTTATTGAGATAGAAAGGGGAGGAAGTATAACATTTCATGGAGAAGGACAGATTGTTGTTTATCCAATTATTACGCTTTCAAAAAAACTCTCTGTTAGAAATTACGTTTCAACTCTTGAACAGATAATGATAGATACACTAAAAGAGTTTGGAATAGATGCATTTAGAGAAGAAAAGAGAAGAGGGGTTTTTACAGAAAAAGGAAAGATAGGTTTTGTTGGAGTAAAGATATCTAGATATACAACAATGCACGGCTTTTCTTTGAATGTGAATGTTGATAAAAAATACTTTGAAAGGATTATTCCCTGCGGTATTTCAGATAAACCTGTGTGCAGTATGTCAGATTTTATAAAAGATATAAAAGTTGAAGATGTTGAAAAAGTTCTGATAAAACATATAAAGGAAAAATTGGAAAAATAAAGGAGCTACCATTGAAAGAAAACTTTTTTGTAAAATCTCATGGACTAGGAAACGATTACATTGTTTTAGATGAAGAAAATCTTACATTTCCTTTGAAAGAAGAAAGTATAAAAACTATCTGCGATATACACTATGGAATAGGCTCTGATGGCATTCTATTAAAAGTCAATTCAGATAAAGCAGATTTTGGTTTAAGGATATTTAACCCTGATGGTTCAGAGGCTGAAAAAAGTGGAAATGGATTGAGAATATTCTGCAAATTTTTATATGACTATGGATATACAGACAAAAGAGAGTTTACTGTTGAAACTAAAGGTGGGATTGTAAAAGCAACAGTGGAAGAAGTGGTTAACGGCAGAGCAAAGGTAATAACTGTAGATATGGGAAAGGCTATCTTTTCATCAAAAGATATTCCTGTAAATATTGATAAAGAAGAGTGTATAGGTGAAAAACTCAAGGTTTTAGATAGAGAGTTTGAGATAAACTGTGTTTCTGTAGGAAATCCTCACTGTGTGATAATTGTTGATGAGCTTCCAACAGAAGAAGAGGTAAAAAAGTACGGCTCTTTAATAGAAAAAAATCCTATGTTTCCAAACAGAATAAATGTTCAGTTTGTTAAGCCTGTTGATAAACATAAAGCTGAGATAAGAATATGGGAAAGGGGAGCAGGATATACTTTAGCTTCAGGCAGTTCTTCCTGTGCTGTAGCTTCTGTTCTTAAGAAAAGGGGTTTATCAGATGGAAATATAGAGATTGTTATGCCAGGAGGTACTTTGTTTATACAGATAGATGATGAATGGAATATAAGAATGACAGGTGAGGTTCAGGAAATTTGTTCTGGAGTTTTATCACAAGAACTGGTAGATATTCTTGATAATGTTGTTATTATAAAAGAAAGATAAATATAGGAGTTACTATACTTCAGCCCATTCTAAAGGGAGAATTTAAAACAAATACAGAGGTAATATTTTTATAGCAATTGGACACCTCAGAAACGCTATAAAACATAATAAAACCTAACAAAATGTTTCTGAGAGTGTCCTTCGCCTATCAGATGATAGGGAATTACTATCGGTTATGTCCTTTAAGACACTCGCCGAATACTTCCTAAATAGATTGAGTTTTATTGGTCTTGATAACTTGTCTAACCAGTTAGGCAGTTCTAAAAACTCCTCTCTTATTTTCTTTCCTAATCCTTTGATTGCTATGTTTAAAGCCCCGTTCAAATTTGCATTGTAAGATTTATTTGTTTTATGGTCTTTAAAAAGACCTCTTTTTATTCTTTTTCCGTTAAATTCTCTCTTTTCTAAACTGCCAGTTATAGATGATGTTTTTGATGTATGGCTTTCTTCTTCTGTTATGATTAAATCTATCCCTGCTACATCACATTTATACTTAAGCATTTGGATGAATTTTCCAAATGGAATAGTTCTAAATGTTTGATTAAATCTCTTTCCTTTTTCTGATTTCCTTTGATATTCTTCCATTAATCCTTCAGATATTACTATTGTCCCTATATTCTTTTTTTACGATAAGCAAATAAGTAAGTCTATAATGCTTGCAAAAAATTAATGTTGGAATGTTTTAGAAGCTTTTTGTAGTTTGTTAACTGCTGATTTTTTGCTTATTTGTATGCTTAGAGTTAGTGTTATGCTATTCATTAAATACTTTTCTACATTTTTTCTTATTTTAGAATGAATTAAAGAGAATTTTCTTGTTAGTGTCAAGGAGGTAAATAGGAATTATTTTAGGAGCTATAATAAGCGTTGGAGTTTTGAGAGTTTTAAATAAGACTATGGAGAATAAAAATAAGCAAAGTTAACAACATTTAAGAAAATAAAAAAACTAGATCGGAAAAGTTCCATTTTTTGATTATATGGCTTTCTATCCCATATAGTTCAGATAAAACACTTCTTCTCTTCAGGCTGTTCCAATGTATGTGAAGAGTCTTTATATCCCATATAGTTCAGATAAAACACTAACAAATAATAATTTCACTGAAATATCAATTGACTTTATATCCCATATAGTTCAGATAAAACAGCTAGTGTTTGTAAAACCTAAAGACCTTAAAACCTTTATCTTTATATCCCATATAGTTCAGATAAAACTCAAAACAGCTATCAGAACGAATGAAAATGTATTAGAAGTCTTTATATCCCATATAGTTCAGATAAAACATAAAGACCAGTAATAGAGTGCTTCTTTTGAAAGTTCTTCCTTTATATCCCATATAGTTCAGATAAAACCTAGTTTAATTTCTTTTGCTGAATAGTTAAACTCAAACTTTATATCCCATATAGTTCAGATAAAACTGCCAAGATAGAACCCTTTAATTTCCTTGGTATCGGCCTTTATATCCCATATAGTTCAGATAAAACGCTGGTTAAACATACCACCAGGGTTAGATAAGGATACTTTATATCCCATATAGTTCAGATAAAACCTCTCTCCAGAACTAAACAAAACCTCGTTATAGTCTTTATATCCCATATAGTTCAGATAAAACAAAACCAACAGGTTTTTTATTTCCATCTCCAATTGTGACTTTATATCCCATATAGTTCAGATAAAACCCGTTAATTAAGTTAAGTAAAAAAAATTTATTTCAGCAAGTAATTTCAAGGCTTAGCGAGATTTTTAGAATTTTAACAACTCCTCGCTGGTGAAGGTAATTTGCATCGGACCTCCATTAATGCAAATATATTTTCTATTATATTCTCGCTAATGCCTGTAAAAAGCCAATTTACGCAGAAATATATTTTCTATTCAAAATGCAAAACTTAATAGTAACTATTATTAACTAATCTATTTCCCTAAAATAAACTGTTTATGGGATAACCATATTCACTTTCCACGTAACCTAACACTTACTTTTTTTGAATAACAATAAACTTCCTTTCAGGAAGCCCAACAAAAGAAAGAGAAACTGTAAAAGGTCTTAGTTCCTCTTC
>JALVKE010000075.1 GCA_027028005.1 Persephonella sp.
CCTGAAACACCTTTTGGCGGAAACCCTAAAAAGTTTGCAGAGGCTGTCTATAAAGCCTACCTGAAGAAAAAAAGAGAAATTACTTATCCTTACTGGTATAAGTTCTTCATACTCTTAGCAAACCTTTTTCCAAACATTTATGACAGTATCTCTTTAAGGAAATGGAAGAGGTAAAATTATAAAATTATATTATTTAGATACATAATCTAATCTTTTTTGCTGTAAAACCTTAAGTAATCTTTTCATGGTAATATCTATGTAATTTTTATCAATTTCAACGCCGATAGCTTTTCTACCTTCTTGATAAGCTGAAATTAAAGTAGTTCCACTACCAACAAACGGGTCTAAAATTATGTCGTTTTTGTATGAGAAAAGTCTTATACATCTTCTTGGTAGCTCTACAGGAAAAGGAGCAGGATGTCCAACTCTTTTTTTACTTTCTCCTGAAAAAGTCCAAACTCCGTTTGTCCATTCTATAAATTCATCCCTATCTATAGTGCTTTCCCCTTTTTTTAGTTTTTTCCATTGTTTTTTATACATTACAACTATCATCTCTACAGGAGCTATAACATAGGGAGCAGAAGCAGAAAGCCAAGACCCCCAAGCAGTCCTTCTTGATATATTTTGTTCATTCCATACAATCGTAGATTGATATTTAAAGCCAACCTTTCTAGCTACTTCTACAAAATCAGCATATACAGGCTTTAATCCATTTTTATTCTTGTCAAGAGGAATATTTACACATATTCTTCCATCATCAGCCATGAGTTCATAAGCTTTTGAAAGCCATTTTTTTGTAAAATCAATGTATTCTTCATAAGTTATATCGTCTTTGTGAGTTCCATAATCTATAGAAAGATTATAAGGTGGTGAAGTTACTAATAAGTTTATCTTCCCCTTATATTGAGATAAATCAACCTTCAGGAAATCATTATGATAAAGCTCTATATTCTCTTTTTTAAAAACTAAATCAGGCTGTTCTTTAAACAAATCTTTTATATTATCTTGATTTGCAATGTTTCCTAACACCTTGCTTAAAAGTTCGTTTATAACATAATTAAAACTTTTTTCTTCTACCTTTGAAATTTCCTTTATCTTTTCAAAAATTCCCCATTTTAATCGGACTTTAAGTTCTTTTAGTTGACTATCAGTTAAGTATCTCATTTTATACCCCACTTTTTAGGTGCTTTCCTTTAGCATAGCACAATTTTAACATAGTCATGAGTATAAACATTTTAAGGAATAAAAAATGATAGATGATGAGAAAAAAATAATAAGAGAAAGACAAAGTAGAGTTACTAAAGAAGGGGGAGCAAAAGAAGAAGATGTTAAATCCTTGCTATTAGAAGATACTATTATTAATAAAAATTTCTTGATAGGAAAACCATCTGAAGTTCTAAAAGATAAATCACCATTATACATACCTTATGGTGAAGAAAAAGCAATGATAGATGCGGACTTATGTGTAGTCAGGAAAAAAGATAGTAGACTTGTTTGTGTAATATCAGTAAAAAAATCTTTTCGGGAAAGAGGAGGACAAACCGCTTACTGGGCTGTGAAAGTAAAAGAACATAAAAAAGATTATAAATATATACTTGCTACTCCAGATGTAGATAAAGAACTGTTTAAACCTGAAGAATTACAGAAAAAACCTAAAAAGAAAAGGAAGTGGAGAATTATACTTCCTTACGAATGTGATGCGGTTTTTGTTTATAGCTATCCAGATAAAGTTTATAAAGAAAATAATTTTTATGTTGGTGAAGAATATTTGAAAGAATATATCAGAGAGATGT
>JALVKE010000076.1 GCA_027028005.1 Persephonella sp.
TTATAAATCTAACTGAGTTTTTGCCAATTTTTCCAAGGTATACATTATCAACAACTCTACCTTTTGAATCCCAAACTCTAGCGTAGATGTCAGCATCCCAGCAAGAGTTATTTGATACAACGATGTAAAACTGACTATCATCTATCATGTAAGGAATATATGCTTCATCTCCATTTGGTTTCCAAAATAGGAAGTACTTGGATGTATCTTTATCATAACAGCAAGAATTTTTTATACAGGGAGCATTTTCATCTTTTCTTATTGTAAAAGCAAGATTCCCATCTTTGTATATTTTTAATGTTTCTATTAATCCCCATTTTGTCCAATATAATCTAGATTGACCTGTCACTCCTATATAAACATCATCTTTCCAAATATTATTTTTTACACAGATTGTTGAATTATCCTCATTACAATCTGAGGAGTTTTCTAAGTTTGCTGTTAAGTTACAAGTAAGACCTTTTGAAAAATGTATTCTATTTGAAGGATAGCCGTAGGAACCAACTCCTTCTGATTTCCCGTTGTTGTCAAGAAATACTCTCTTATGTGAAAAATCTAAAGCTTTATATCCAGGCTTATTTCCAACTCTTGTATCTGAACAGGCAAATCTTCCACTTTTATCACGTAGTTGTAGTGAAAATTTTGCAGACCAACCATTTTTTCCTAGAATTAATAAATCATCTATTTCATCTTTGTGTTGTTTTATATAAACAACACCTGAAGATGCTTTTTTTTCTGTGCATACATCGCTATCTAGTATAGTTCCATACTTACTATAAAATAGAAATCCAGGTGTATATTCTGGTTCATAACATTTCATAAGACCATTTTTTGAATTCTGGCAGCTGGCACTGTTTAAATGTGGATAATAATCTATGATAGATATAGAAGGTTTCATATCTAAAAAAAACTGGCATTTTATATCTATAAAACATTGAGATGTCATAATTTCTAAATCTGGAATTTCTTTGTTAGGACAGCAAGAAAAAGCAGATACAGTAAGACATATACGTTTCTCTATATTTTGAGGATTACAAGCATTATATACAGTAGAGTTTTTATAAAGATTATCAAATTTTATTACAGGATTATAACTTGTATCAAAACCGGATAGATTTAAACTGTTATCATCAAGTAATATTGCTTCATTATCCTCTGCACAGGCTAAGTAGAGAACAGTATTTGGTGGAACTTTTTGGAATACTCTCATTTTTATTTGATTAGTTGGCTTTTCTATAGATTCAGCAACAACAACTCTATCGAAGAAATTACTATTGTTGTTTATGTCTAAATTTTCTTCACCAACTCCATCATCATCATTATCAATTCCATGATACTCATAAAATACAAGCCAGCATTTATATATATTTTGACTTATCTGGGCATTTTGTAAATTAAAAATAATAATATCGTTAGTGAAAATAGTTCCCTTTGGAATGTAACGAATTGTTACACCTGTTTTATTCCCAAGGGGAGAATCCACATTAGGATCAAGGTTATAGTCGTTGTTAGATAAGAAAGAAGAAGCTTCACAGGGAACTGTCAATTTTTCTACACTATTTCCAGAAATAGTCTCTCCATTGTCAATATTTTTTACACCATAGTAGTCAAAATAAATAGCTGATCCTTTTGCTAAAGATATTTTAAAAAAAACTGTAAAAAGTAAAAACGTAATTAAAAGTATCCATCTCTCCCTTTTCTGTCTCATTTTTATTCCCCCCTTTGTGCGAATTTTTTATATTTTTGTATTTTTCTTCAAAATCCGTACCATAAAATGTTGATAAATATCAAAGAATCCTTGATATTTCTTTTCTATATTTAAAAGCGTTATGTCAAACTTGTCATATTGATTTTTGTATAGTAAGCTTTAATCAAGCTTTTAAGGAGGATTATTATGGAGATCTCATATTTAAGAGTTTCTGTAACAGATAAATGTAATCTTAAATGCTTCTACTGTAGACCTGATAACTCTGAGTTTGTTCCTCACGATGAAATTTTAAGATATGAAGAAATTACAAAAATTGTCAGGGCAATGACAAAATATGGTTTAAGAAAAGTGAGAATAACTGGGGGAGAACCTTTAGTCAGACCAAATCTTGATGAACTTATAAAGATGATTAAAGAAATTCCTCAGATACATGATATATCTCTAACAACAAATGCCATTACTTTAGCAAAGCATGCTGAAAGTTTAAGAAAAGCAGGATTAGATAGATTAAATATATCCATAGATAGTCTCAAGCCTGATCTTTTTTATCAGATTACAAAAGGCAGACTTGAAGATGTTCTTGAAGGTATTAGGGTTTCAAAAGAGTTAGGTTATAATCCAATAAAAGTGAATGCTGTTATAGTTAAAGGATTAAATGAAGATGAGGCTTTAGATTTTGTTGAATTTGGAAAAGAGTATGGTGTTGAAGTTAGATTTATAGAGATGATGCCTATTGGTGCAGAGCAGATTCACTGGAGTAATGATCTTGTTAAACCTCTTGAAGAAATAAAGAAGAAAATAGAAGAAAAATACGGAAAACTTATTCCTGCTATATCGATAGGTAGTGGAGCTGCAAGGGTTTATAAAATACCTAAACTTGGAACAAAGGTTGGTTTTATAACGCCTATGTCTAATCCTTTCTGTGATGGCTGCTCTAAACTCAGACTTACAGCAGAAGGACATATTAAACTTTGTCTAAGAACTGATGATGAGATAGATATAAAAACAGTTGTTAGAAATGGAACAGATGAAGACTTAGATAGATTTATACAGAAGGTTTTAATAGAAAAAGAGATATCAAATGCAAAAATTCAAAAATCTGGTTACGCTTTCTCAGATTGTAGAAGGATAATGACAAGTATTGGTGGTTAATCTAAAGGGAAGACTCTATGTCTTCCTTCTTATAAAAATTTTTGCTTTCAAAACCATTTTCTTATATTCAATTCAAAAAATTGTTAGAACTGAGATACTCAAGAATTAATAAGCAATAAAAAGTAAAAGAAGTTTACGAATAGAGCTAAGTAATGTAGATATAAGTAAACTGCTATTTCCAATAGATTAGAAAGCTTCCTACCTAACAGCTGGATATCTTGTAAACTGCAGATTATCCTGCACTGCTCCCTTACAGTTGCCAATGCTTACACAAAAGTCCGCCGACAGAGCCAGCTCCACAATCCCAAAAGGATTGCGTCTGCACCGAAAAATGTAGAGCACAGGCTTAGGCTGCTCCCGCTGGTCGCTGTATCCCTTTGGGATAGCCTCGGGTGGTTCCTACCTTACAGTTTTTTTGTAAGATTTGTCCTTCTCCTTTCTACTTTCTATTGTAGGAAACTCTCTAGCTTGATTACCGCTTCTATCTTTTAAAGAGAAAAGGATTAGGCAGTTATTTTATCCTGAAAGCATAGCATCAGGCTATCTAACCTATATAGTTATAAAAGTGCTATTTTAAAAAGGTATATCATTTTAGTCTAAAAATTTTAGTAAAAAGTTATATATCTCATTTTTTGATAAGCCTGTTTCTTTAGAAATGGTTTTTGCTATCTCTTTTGTTTTCATGCCTTTCTCTTTAAGTTTCTGTGCCTTTTCAAAAATCTCTTCTTCTGAAACAGCTTTCTCTTCCTCAGGATAGCACAGAATAACAAACTCCCCTTTTATAAGATCGGGGTTATCTAAAAAGTATTCATATACTTCTTTAGATGTTCCTCTAATAAATTTCTCATGAATTTTTGTTAACTCTTTTGCTACAACTACCTTACTTTTCGGACAGATTTCAGAAAGTAACTGTAATGTTTTTAGGAGCCTATGGGGACTTTCGTAAAAAATAAGTGTTATTTCAAGGGATTTATACTTTTCTAATATATCTTTTTTATGTTTTTCTTTATGAGGAAGAAATCCTAAGAAAAAAAATTTGTCAGAAGGTAAACCTGATGCAGAGAGGGCTGCAGCCCCTGCAAAAGCTCCAGGTATAGGAGAAACATTAAAACCTTTTTCCCAGGCTCTTTTTACAACTTTATACCCTGGATCAGATATGCAAGGCGTTCCTGCATCAGACACTAGGGCAACATCTTTTTCTTTTAATATACTTAAAATCTTTTCTGCAGCTTTTTCTTCATTATGCTCATAATAGGAAATTAGCTTTTTTCCTTCTATCCCATAATGGGATAAAAGCTTTCTTGTAACTCTTGTATCTTCACATGCTATATATTCAACATTTTTAAGTATATCTAAAGCTCTTAGTGTAATATCTTTTAGATTGCCAATAGGTGTTGCAACTACATACAATGTTCCCATTTATCTAATTTTCCCATCTTTTAACATTCTGAAACCTTTAAATAATCCATTTTCGTATATAGATACAATTCCATCTGGAAGAGTTGACTTTTTCTTTGGAGGAAATGAGTCTTCCAAAAACAGAATCTCTTTTTTAGAAAATGCTGGTAAAACTGTTTCAGGAAGTTCTTTAAAAATTCTTCCTTTTTCTAAAAGTTTAACATTTATATTTCTAAGAGAAAGAGGAGTGTTGTTAACAAGTCTTATAAAACCTTTAATAATAGCTTTTCCATTTTCTCTTCTTAAAACATAGTTTATCTGCCAGTTTATACCCTGCACAGGATATCTAAGTATAAACTTTTCTGTTTTGGCCTCTTTTGCTGTTACTTTGAAGGTTACTTTAGGAGAAAAAAGCTCTTGCCATTTTAATGGAGAAGATAGTTTTGAAGGAAATTTTGGCAATGTTGTCACAACAAATCCTTTTCTTGTATTTAGCATGATTCTGTCATCTGTAATATTTACAACCTCTCCTCTTAGAAATCTTCCTTCACCTTCAACAGATACAATCTGACCTTTTAAAGCATCTTTCCAGTTTTTATTATCTCCCTCTATAACATAGCTTTTTATTTTCAGATCTTTCCCTTGAATTTCAAGCCCCTGAAGCTTTGCTATTGGCAGTAAAAAAACAGGACCTATTACATTTTCACCTTCAGCTACCATAAACTCCTCTTCTTGAACGTATGTAGATAGACCCTCTTTCTTTAGAAAAAGCTCATTGGCAAAAACTGTTGAAGCACATAATAGACCTATAAGTACTTTCTTCATTTTACCTCCTTTTTATATTTCTATATCGTATTTCTTTAGATCAGGAAAAAGGAAGTTCTCCTCCTCTACAAAATGATCCTTTAGTATTATAAAAACCTGATTTATAAATTTCTTAAGTTTTTCTTCTGAAGCTTTTCCCTTTTTAAACTCTTCATAAGTTGCTTCTAGATCTTCTATTGCCTCCCTTAATGTGTTATGTCCAAATACGATAGCCTCAGTATCAAAGTCAGGAGCCACTTTTTCTATCTCATTTATAAGTTCTTCCTCTTCTTTTATAGCATGATTTTCAACCTCAGTTTTTAAAAAATTAATGATCTCTTCAACTAACTCCTGTGTTAAACCTTCCTCCATTCTCTTTTTAAACTCTTCTACTTTTTTTAGCTGCTGTGTATGTTCTGTTGTTAATTCTGTTATTAACTGTTCTAATCTGCTCATCTTTATCCTCCAAATCTTAATTTAACTGCTAAATAAACGATTGTTATTCCTAGTAAAAGGTTTATAACTCCTGCTACTGCAGAGAGAATTCTTATTTTTTCACTTTTATGGGCTCTAAGCCCAAGAAGATAATCATGCACAACAGCAACGATAACTGTTGTAAAGAAAAGGTAAAGTTTATGGGAAAGAGTATGGGCATAAGTTGTATCTATAGAAAAAACTTTTGGGAAAGGTGTTCCCATCACATTCATATTGTACAAACCTGTTAAAAATAAAACAGAAAGAGAGATAACTGTCCCCCATATACTGTATCTTTTTCCAACTTCCTGAAAGTGCGTTATATAATCAGGAAGCTTTTTTACATATGGAGAAAGAACAAGAACCATAAACAACATTCCTCCAACCCAAAGAGAAGCTGCAAGAATATGAATTGTCATAACAACTTCTTTCATCTTTCTAACCTTCCTTAATCTTTATATTTTTACTGTAAAGACTGCTGAGGAGTTATAACATTGATACAAGATAAGATATATTATTTTTCACATATTCTACTAAAGATAAAAGGAAAATATCTAGTGATGAGCATAATAAAGGTTGTTTTTGAGGTTCTTTTTAAACCAAGGGATTTTTTTAAAGGAGTTATAAAGAAAAGGTTTAGGGTTCCCTTTCTTATAAAGTATATGCTTTTACTTAATCTCATTGGTCCCTCTCTTTCTTTCTACAGTATGCATTTTGTTGAGCATATCTCTGCTGGTAGATCTCTCTTGTATGCTTTATTAACGTATATTTTGGATATTGTATGTATTTTTGTCTTTGCCTATCTAGTTAGCTTTTTAGAAAAGAAAGATTTCTATCTTTTTTTAGAAATATCTATATTTGTTTATACTCCTATCTGGCTATCTGATATTGTAGATATATATCAATATCTTAGACCTTTAAGTAATCTTGGACTTTTATACAGTTTGTTTTTAGTATACAGAGCTTTTTCAGCATTAAATATTAAGAAGGAAAAAATTTTTCTTCATATAGGTGTATTTTTACTTCTTTATGTATTAGATGCCTTTATTGCTGAAACGATTGTTCAAAATCCATGGGTTGAGATGATAATAAGATGAACATACTTGATGATTTACTTACAGGTTTAATGTTTGGAATTTCTGCAGGTATATCTCCTGGTCCTCTTTTAGCCCTTTTAATATCTGAAACAATAAGGGGACATAAGAAAAACGGTTTTTTAGTATCTATATCTCCGTTATTTACAGACATTCCAGTTTTTATAGTATCTCTTGTTATACTAGATAACATTGAAAAATACAAAAATCTCATTAAACTTATATCCCTTTTTGGTGGGATTATTCTCATTTATTACGGTATAAAACATCTGAAAGTAAAGGAATATAAGATAGAAACAGATCTTGCTGGTTCTTTTAAAAAGGCAATCATACTGAACATACTTAATCCCTACACGTATCTGTTCTGGTTCTTTATAGGTGCTCCTTACTTTAGGAAGGTTTCTTTATTAGAGGGATTTGTCTTTCTTATTTCTTTTTTTATTGGAATAACTGGCAGTATGATTCTCATAACCTTATTTACAGAAAAATTAAAAAGGTTTATAGAAAGCAGGTACTACGTATACCTGCTTAAAGTTATAGGCATCTTATTTATAATTTTTGGAATACTTCTTTTAAAAGATATCTTTTAACCTGTTTCTTGACTTTTTATCTGAGAACCGAGCCTTTTGCTTCTCTCCATTGCCTGCTGTGATAGATATTCCTTTCCAAACTTTTTAAGATTTTCAAGCTCTGTGCTAAATGTATCAAAATGTCTTTCTTCATCTATTATTACATTTTCAAAAAGTTGCTTAGTCCCTGCATCTTTAGCCTGTGATGCTTCAAGGGCAAACTCATTATACATATCAATAGCTTCTTCTTCTGCTTTCATTGCCCACTTAAGCATCTGTTCTGGGTCTTTTATATGCTCAATATTCTTAGCAGGTTTCATCTCTATTTCTCCATTTAAAAAGAGTATCCTCTCTGCAAATTTTTCTGTATGTAACATCTCATCAATAGCAGTTTTTTTAAAGATAGATGCAAGAAGATCATAACCTAAATCATCTAAAACAAAATGAAAATACATGTATTGGTGAATTGCCGTTAACTCCTCTGCAATAGCTCTGTTTAACAGATTTATAGATTTCTTTCTATCCATACTTACAACCTCCTTTTTAATTTATTATTAATAATGATTATCGATATAAAATTCGTCAACCTTTCCTTTAAAAGGATATATTTTTATGATACCCTTTAAATATAAAGCTTATATATGAGGTTATGATATGAAAGATGAAAAGGATCTTATGAAAAATCCATTTATGTCAAATATGAAGTTTCTAGAACAAACTAAAGAAGAGACAGAGTTTGAAAGAATTATAAAAATCCTGCTAGTTCCTGCTAAAAGTGGTGTTTATATATCTAGATACAATTTAAGAGATATGGGAAGAGCTATAGGAATTGAGATGCCTATTAAAGATAGAAAGTTTATGCTTAAGGATCTTTTTATATACGCTAAGCAGCTAAATAAAATGAAAGAGTTTTTAGATGTTATTATTGATTTTATAGATTACAGAATAGATCAGTATAAATGGCTTGAGGAAAACTATCCCCGTTCAAAAAATATAACTCAAAAATGGATTAAAAAAGCAGAGGCTTTAAAACAGTTTATAGAAAATATGAAGAAGGAAGTTGATATATATAAAAATGTATAACTTCTTTCTATTTTCTTTATACTATATTGCGTAAAATCCCTGTTTTATAGGCGAATCTTTCAAAAGACGATAATTATGTAAGGCCTTGGAAGACTTTTATTAATTGGGCATAGAGGTCTCTATATTAATTAACAATTTGCTCACTAATTAATTTTTGGATATCTTATAATTCTTTAAGGATATAAATTTCTAAGTTCAAAGGAGTTAGGAGTTATCGAAAATTTAGAAGCATTACTCCATAATTATGGATATATTGCTGTATTCATAGGGACATTTTTAGAAGGAGAGCTTTTCTTACTTATTGTCGGCTTTTTTATCAAACTAAACTTCCTTGAACCTGTTAAATCTTTAGTAGTAGCAATGTCTGGCGCTTTTCTCCATGAGATTATATATTTTTACTTAGGAAGATGGAAAGGTAGAGAATTTCTACTAAAGAATAACTATACAAGAAGGCAGTTTAGAAAAGTGAAAAATCTATTTGATAAATATGGTGCTTTATCCATATTTATCATTAGATTCTGGTATGGAATGAGAATAATTCCCATGGTTTTAATGGGGGCAACAGGATTTAGCGTAGGGAAGTTTATATTTTTCAATATTATCTCTTTATTTTTTTGGGCTGTTATCTACCTTTCTATTGGATATATGTTTGGAAAAGCTGCTGAAACATTTTTTAAAGAAGCTAAGGAATACTATTTTATTGCAGCTGGAGTACTTCTGATTGTTATATCTATTATTTTTCTTCTACCGAAGATAAAAGAGAAATTCTCCAGCAATAATAGCATTTGAGGTAAGTATGAAGAAAATTTTATTTATATTTTTTCTTTTTTCTGTATCTTTATATGCTTCAGAGGAAATTTTAAAAAAATTAGAAAAAGCCTGGTCTCTATATGAGCAGGGGAAGTATATAGAGATGAAAGAATTATCTGAGGAAATACTCACTCAATCTTTAAAAGAAAAATATCCTAAAGGGATTATAGAAGGTTATTACTATCTTGGTATTGCAAATTACTCTCTTGGAAATTTACCTGAGGCACTAAAATACGCAAAGAAAGCAGTAGAATTTTCAGAAAAGCATAATAAATACAGGTGGAAAGCCTATAGTCATGTTTTAGTAGGTGAAATTTTTAGATCTTTAAGAAAATTTGATAGAGCTCTTTTTCATTTTAAAAAAGCCTATCAACTAGCTAAAGAAAATAATAATAAAAAGATGCTTCCCCCTGCATTAATGAATATAGGTAATGTTTATTATGACATAGGAAAGTTTCAGGAAGCAAAAAGATACTATATTCAAGCATTAAAATTAGCTAATAAAATAAACCTAAGAAAATCCTACATTGCATTTATAACATATAATCTTGGAATTACTTCTTATAGAAGTAAAGACTTTGTTGAAGCAGAAAAATATCTCAAAGAGGCTATTTCTCTATACAAAAAAATAGGAAATGAAAATTCTCTATATGAAAGCATGTTTTACTTAGGTAAAACATATATGAAAGAGGGAAAAAAAGAAGAAGCGAAAAAAATATTTTTAAAAATAGTAAAAGAAAAACCTAAAGGTTTCTTCTACAAAAGATCTAAATACTTCCTAAAAAAGCTTAGTGATCTTAAATAATGTTTTTATCTAACATATCTTTTTAAGTTTATTTTAAATTTTTTAAGGCCCCTTCAATGAAGGGGCTTTTTTTATTTTTCGCTACGAAGAGATATATTTTCTGGTGTTACCGGAGCACCGAAACTATCTACAAACTTATAACTTTTTAAGGATATAGGAATATCCTTGAGCAATTTTATTTTTAATAAGGTTAAAGATGTTTTTTTGCTAATAGGCTTAAGATTTTCATTATAAGCTAAAACTTTCAAAACATTACCTTCGATAGATTTTTTTAACGTCCAATCTGATAAGTCTGAAGTTTTTTCTACGGAGATGTTTGATACCTTTTCAGGTATATTAAATTCAATTTGTAAACCTACAGCGTCAGAAATGCCTGATGCTATAACATAAAAAGTTTTTTGAGGAGAAACTTTCTCCTCATTTTTTCCTTCTGAGCTTCCACTTCCTCCACCACATGAAATAGCAAATATAAAAGCTAAGATTGTTATATATACTTTTATCATCTTCCTTCTCCTTTAAATTTTAGTGCTTTAATTAAAAGGATAATATCTGCTATATCTACTTCCCCATCTTTGTTTAAATCTGCTTTTGGTTCTTTTTCTTCTTTTAATACAACTTCTGTTAAAGATAAAATATCCCTAATGGATATGTCCCCATCATTATCAATGTCAAACTCTTTAGTTTTAAATTTCTTTCCAATACCTAAGATTTTTACCTGTAAAACATTTTCATCAGGATCATTATTTACTATCTTTAATAAGCCTGTTTTTTTACCTTCAGAAGAAGGAGTAAATCTAATTGATATAGAGCACTCTTCTTTTGGCTCAAGGGTTTTTAGACAGTTATTTTTTATATAAAAGTCATTATCTCCTGTAATTGTTATTTCTTTAATATCAAGAGGAGCAGTCCCTTTATTCCTTATATAAATTGGTATTTTTCTACTTTCTCCTATGAAAACGGTTCCAAAAGCTAAATATTTTCTTGAGATAAAGATATCAGGAGATGATGGCTTTTTACCTATTCCTGATAGAAGAATTCTTATTTTAGGTTGATCAGGATCATTAGAAATAATTTCAAGAAAATCAGTGATTTTACCTATTTTTGTAGGTGTAAAAACAACTTTTATTGTACAACTTTCATTAGAGGAAAGACTACTACACCCACTTATTACAATAAAATTATTTTTTGGAAAAACCATAGACTCTATAATAAGGGGAGCATTTCCTTTATTTTTTATAATGATTTCTTTTATTTTAGATTTCTTTCCTATCTCAATAGCACCAAAATCAAGGCTTTTTTGTGAAATATATATATCTGGCTGAGGCTGTTTTACACCATATCCTAAAAGGGAAACTTTTATCTCTGGATTTATAGGATCATTTGTTTTTATAACAAGGAAACCTATATCTTGAGTTTCTTCTTCAGGTTTGTAAGTAATAGTTATTTTACATCTTTCACCTGGTCTTAAAGTCTTACATTGGGACTGTTTTTTTATCTCTTTTATAGAAAATCTTTTACTTCCTTCTATAGAAATTGAGTAAATTTCAAGATTTTCCGTTCCACTATTTTCTATAGTGAGGTTTCTTTCTTCTGTTTTTCCTAAAAACACCTCCCCAAAATTTACAGTTTTAGAAGAAATAACTATTTTAGGCTTTCTCTTAACACCTTTTCCAGAAAGTTTAATATATATATCAGATACATTTGATTTTATTAGAAGCGTATTAGTAATTTCTCCATCTTTTGTAGGTTTAAAAGATATTGTAATTTTACACGTTTCGTTAGATTTTAATGTAGAACAATCTGTATTAACAGAAAAAATACCATCATCTTTTAAAAGAGTAATGCTAGAAATTTGTAAATCAGCACTTCCTGTATTCTTTACAGTAATATATAGTTCTTTGCTATTACCTACAAAAATTTCACCAAAATCTAAGTTTTTTCTATCTACGTACAATTTAGGTTTAGGTATCTCTTTACCAAATCCCAATAAAGGAATTTCAATTGTTGGATGCCTACCATCATTAGAAATAATATTTAAAACTCCACGAATGTTTCCTGTTTCTTGTGGTCTAAACTTTATGGAGATAGTACATCTATCTCCTGGTTCTACTTTACTGCAAGAATTAGCGATTATAAAGTTTTTAGTATCTGTTATAGATATCTCTTTTATAAGAAGATCTGCGTTCCCTTTATTTTCAACTGTTATACTTTTTTGAGTTACTGTGCCAATAAACTGCTGTCCGAAATCTATTTTCTTTGGATATACATCGATAAATGGAGTTGGCTTTTTAATACCTTTTCCTTTTAGAACTACAACTATTTCTTTATTTTTAGGATCATCTGAAGAAATAACTAAACGTCCTTCTATGATACCAAGTAAAGGTGGAGTAAAGCTTAGAACTAAATTGCAAGATCTTCCTGGTTTTATAACTTTACAGTTAGATACAATTGAATAACCTTCACCTCTTACAGAGTTATTTAAATGAAGGTCTGCATTACCTATATTTTCAATAGTGAATTTCTTTGTAACAGTCTGACCTTCTATTACAGAACCAAAGTCTAAAGTTTTTGTTGGAATAACTATCCTTGGTTCTTTTTTTTCTATAGCTTTTCCGCTAAGGGAGACAACAACTTTATCTTTATTCTCTGCATTTGAATAAATTGTTAGTAAAGCTTCTTTATCGCCAGCTGTAATTGGTTTAAATTCTACAATTAGTTCACAGCTTCCTTGAGGCTCTATTGATCTACATGTTCTTAAAATTTGAAATTCACTACTTGTAGAAGTAATACTTTTTATATCAAGAGTTTTATCTCCTATATTTCGAATTATGATAGATTTTTTAACAGTTTCCCCAACATATATCTCTCCAAAATTAATATTTCTAGGATTTACTTCTATATATGCAGGTAATGGAATAGCTTTCCCATGCAAATTAATAGAAATCCTTCTATTATTAGGATCGTTTGTTTCAATAGTAAATTTATATTTCTTTTCTCCTACTGTTTTAGGCTGAAATGTTACTGTTATTATGCAAGAAGCTTGTGAGTTTAAAGTAGGAGGACAGTCATGAGTAAGTGTAAAATCTTCAGACAAAGGAATATTAAGATAAAGGTCTATATTTTTTTCATTTGAGGTATTTTTTATTACTATTGTTTTTGTTAAAGCCTGTTTTCTGAAAATGGTACCAAAATCAATTTCTGTAGGAGTAACCTCTATAATAGGAGCTTGTGTCTTTTTTCCAATGCCACTTACAGGTATATTTAGGGTAGGGAAATTATTTGCATTAGAATGAATAGTTATTGTTGCTGTTTTGTTACCTTCTGAGTTAGGGGAAAAAGTTATCTGTATACTACATACACTTCCTGGTGTTATATTCCTATCTGTACAATCTTCTCTTATAAAAAATTCTGAACCACCAGTAAGATCTACTGAGTAAATAAGTAATGACCCTTCTCCAGTATTTCTAATATATATTTCTTTTGTTTCTATTTTTCCTATTTCAACTTCACCAAAATTAACACTATTTGGGAAAACACTTATATTTGGGACATTTGGATCTAAACCTTGGCCTTTAACAGGAATATTTAAGGTTGGTTTGTTACTTGCATTTGATTTTATAGTTAAAGTAGCAGATTTATTTCCTGCAGATGTTGGAGAAAATACAACTTCTATGTTGCATGTGGCATTGATAGATAAAGATTTTCCAGTACAGTAATCATTTATATAAAATTCAGAATTTGGGGAAATTGAAACAGAGCTTATATTTAGATTTTGAGTTCCTGTATTACTTATAGTTAATGTTCTTACTGAAGTATTTCCAATTTTAACATTCCCAAAATCTATGCTTGGAGAATCTATATATAGATAAGGTGGTGTTTGAATATTTTCATTTTTGTTAATGTAATTAGCTATCAAAATAGATGTTTTATTTATAGTTTTAACATTATCAGCAGCTTCTGGATCTCCTTCTGGCTTCCCTATAGGATATCCTTGATATGTAATATTGGGAGTGGAAAAGTATTCAATTATTGGTCTATCATAACTCATTATCGTTGCAAAAACGCCTGGAATATCATATCCATATGAATAAGGAAAAGCCCCTTTTCCTGTTGTATGATCCCTATCGTGTTCGCAGCCAAAATTATGACCTAACTCATGAGCTAAGGTTGTATCAAAACAGTAACGATTTCCATAAATTCCATCTTCAACAACAGAAAAACCAAAATTTTTATCATATGTAACATAATCAGAAACATGATTTTCTATATCAGTAGGTAAATTAACAGGAATATAAGCATAACCACAATAGTTATTTCCTCTATACTCTCTAAGTAAACTAACTAAATCAGCTTTATAGGTTTTTCTCAAGTTATCTACTTCTTGATTTGATTTGATATAATTAAGAGCGTTAGTTATATATACAGATTCATCTACATTAGAATCTGTAAATTTAACAAAACCTACAGGGTTAATCCTAGTATTTATTCCACTATTAGAAAAAGCAGTATTAGTTATATCAACAAGTCTACGAATTTCAGATATAGCTCCACTTCTTCCTTTAAACTTATCTTCAAAAGCTTGTGTATAGAGAAAAAGAACATCAATTCTACTCCCATCCTCGAGAGCTACCTGCTTTTTTATCTGCTTAGCACTCTCTTTATTAGTCTTTTCTCTAACAGGAATAGGTATAGTGTCATTATGGAAAGGCACAGCCTTTTTTCCAGATAAATCTTCTATTTTATATAGATCTTCTTTAACAGAGAAAGGAAGTATTTTATAAAGATTTTTGTTTATTCTTATACTTCCTGTTGCTACACCATTTTCAACAGTAATTAAAACACTACTATCTTCAACACCTTTTACTTTACCAAACCATGAAAATCCTGTTTCCCTTTTTTCAATTTTTTTCTTTTCTAAAAAAATGATCTTTCCATCAGGCAATGTAATATAAAGATTCTTCGCTTCTGCTTTAGATATTTCTGAATTATTTTTAAGTTCTTCCAGATTCAATTTTACAATAGAGTAACTATCTCCTTTCTTCAATTCTTCAGAAATGTTTTCATTTTTATCACTTGAAATACATGAGTGTAGAAAGAAAAGAGACAAAATAAGTAAAATTACTTTTACATGATATCTCATCATTATCCCTCCCTCCTCTTTTGCAAACATTGTAGAAATATATAAAAAGCTTATAAATTCCCCTCAAATATTTAATACAAGCTTCTTTTGATATTATCAAAATGCAAAATAATAAAAATAATCTAAATTGCTCTAGAGTTCATATTTGAATTCCCAAAACCCCAATTGATATATATAAATTTTAGTTATCAAATTATCATTTATTTTATTTGAACAACTTTTAATTTTTAAAATACAAAAAACAAAATTTTTTGTCAAATTTTTAACGACTTATTTTATTTAAGCTTTTAATGAAACATGCCCTTCACTTAATCGTATTCAAATCAAAAAAAGTAACTGTTTCTACTGAGGTTCAAATGAAATAAATGTTCTGCTAAAGAGGTAGCAATATACTCCAGTTTTGTGTATGAACCTGTCGGTGTTGCTAATTAAATTTAATAAATATGCTACTATATCAAACGTAAATCAAGTTTGATAGGAATCTTTACATTCCTTTTGTACTTCATCTATATATTTCTGTGGGCATTTTTATTATCTACAATAC
>JALVKE010000077.1 GCA_027028005.1 Persephonella sp.
TACCATAACATTGTATTATTCTATCTTTTGTATCTATTCGTGCTAAACTTTTAAAGAATAATAGTACTATTATTATTTAATCTATTCCTTTTTGATCTTAGAAAGAACACCAATTACTTAAAACTTTTTATTGCTTTTGTTAAATCTTTCATTGCTTTAAGATAAGAAGAACTGTTGTATAGCTCCTCAGCTAATGCTTCATCATATGTATGGACACTCAAGCTTCTATCTTCTAATATTGAAAGCCATTCATCCTCATCTTGTATTAATCCCATTGAAAATGCTTCTTTTAAACAGCTTTTTGGAGACCTGCATAAAATTCCTTCCGCTATCGGAAAATCTTTTAATGTTTTTCATGATAGCTCAAAGCATAATTCAAATCTTTTTATAGCACTGTCTCTCACAACATCATCTTTTTCCAAACTCAAAACCTCTTCAAATTTTTTCAAACATTTTTCAAGCTCACTTAATCTATCCTTTAAACTCATAAAGTAGAACCCCTTCTTTTTTTACGGTGTCTTTTATACTTTTTGAAGCTTTGTTTAGATATACAAAATCTATCTTTCTAAGCGTCCGTATATTTTCTAATTTTTCTCTTAATTTTCGTATCTCTTTTTCATTTAAATCTCCTTTTGTTTCCAATGCTATATCATTATCTGAAAAATACGTTGCTTTTCCTGTAGCAAAAGAGCCAAAAAGATAAAGTTTAAAAGGAGTTTTAATGTTTTCTTTAAAAATATTTATAATTTCCTCTAAAAGTTTTGAAATCTTTTCATCTTTGTAAGATAAAGTTTTAATTTTTTCCATTCTCATAAAGAGGAAAATATATTATTACCCACTTTATAACAATTTTTAAATCTACATTCAAGGCTATTGCCATTAAGTTCCGTAAATTGCCGTTGGCGATGGAACAAAAAAGGTGAAGATACTGTATAAAACTTTTTAAAATGTCCAAACTTCCCCCAAATGTCAAAGATTAAAGTTTTCATTGTTTTTGCTCTTCACAATAAAAAACTTTTTCTTCTACTAATTTCATGTGTTGTCTTGGAACTTTTTCTTTTATAAAATTTATGATTTTTTCACTAGCGGAATCTAAACAAAACACATTTGAAATAACGAATAATATTCGGGGATATGCAGTTCCTCCTTCTATTTCTATATTCCTTTTTATATCACTTTCAATCTCATTTTTAGGTTTATTCCACCAATTAGCTATTTTATACTTATCAGATAATTCTTTTTGAATTTTTGTTAAATTTTCCAATGGATCCTCAATAAAATCCACTATCTCTAATAAATATAACTTACCATCAATATGCCCAAAAGCTTTAATATGCCCATATTCCTTTATGTTTTCTCTTATTTGTTTAATAGTTGCACTTACATCATAACCTAAAGATTTTCCAGAAGGTCTAACATGCCACCAAAAGAAAACAACTCCCTCTTTCCCTTCGCATTTTGCTTTTTGCAACAAGCTTATCATTTCATTAATCCAATCGTATCCTCTATTATCCTTAAACAGTAAAATGTTTTCCACAATCTACCTCCTGAAGTTCACACACTTATAGCCTCTTCGTAAATATATTTTTTTAATCTTGGTTTTACTGCTTCTTTAATTATTAGATCAACTTTTTTCCCAAATAAATCTTCCAAATAAAACTTTAAATCCATATAGTTGTCAAAAGTTTTTTTTACCTTTCTCAGACTCTACTAGAATATCAATATCACTTTCAGGAGTTTGTTCACCTCTGACATAAGAACAAAAAATGTATAAATTTTTCACGCCATATTTTTCCTTTATCTCAGGCATTTTTTCTTTTAAGGTTTGCTTTATTTTTTGTAAATCCATCATTTTTCTACTTTTCAAATATATTTGTTTAAAAGATAAATCTAAAAACTCATTTCTTCAAATTAAATTTTATTAAAGTTTAAATTTCTAATTAACCTAAGGTGATGTACCTATATTCTAAATCTGAATCAAAAGAAAGTCTTAATCGCACATTTCCTCCCCTTTATAAAATGATTTTTAACAATAATTTCAATTGAAGCTTTTTCCTTATAAAAGGAAAAAAATAGAAAATGGAATAAAGAGAAATTTCTGATGTTTTTGAGTTAGGAAATTAGGGATATATAAAAAGGGGGTTTTAAGAGCCCCCTTAAAATCTTTTAAAACTAGAATCTAAATCCAGCTTCTACACCAACAAACATTCTGTTATCATCAGCGTCTGCTGCAGTAGGACCATCATAGAATCCTTTTTCATCAGTTGCAACATAAGCTATTTCAACTCTTAAATAAGCATTGCTTGTTGGAGACCATGTTGGAGTAACAGTTACAGACCAGGCATCATCTCCAGCTACACCATATATTTCACTTGTGCCTTCATTAACATATTCAAGTCTTATTGGAAGAGATATTGTTTCAGTAAGTTTTGGAAGGATGTATAAAGCAACTCCATAAGCGGAATCATCTTTTCCAGGAGATTTTGCAGAATCATCTAACCACTGGTAGTCTGCATTTAAAGCAACATCTATTCCAGCAATATTTGTAGATAGAACAAGGTCTACAAGATTCTTTTGAGCAGTATAATCATAGTAAGAGATAGCATAATCAATTCCTGCGATTGAACCAAGGGAGCCTAATGCAAAAGCATCTCTCCCGTCCTGATTGTATTCAGCATAAATGTCAATTCCTTCTGCTACATTATAAGTAGCCCTCGCTCCAGGATATGTTACAGGCTGTCCCCACCATACCATACCAAATGTGTAGTTAGGATTTTCCCAGGTGTGATAAAGTTCGTAACCAATATTTGTAGTTAATAAACCGGCATCTAACGTTAAACCTTCTATAGGATTAATGCTTACATACGCAAATTCTGGCCCAAAGCCTTTTGATGTTTCTAAACCTAGAAGATCACTTTGAGGAGAAGAACCAAAGCTTGCAGAAAAACCAATAGTTGAATCAACTTTTGACGTTAAACCAATTGCAAAAGAAGAAACTGTAAAATAATCATTGTTAGGATCAGCGCATCCAGAGTTGCAAGGATTTGTTGTGTAAAAATAACCAGCAGAAACTCCACCAGATAACTCGATATCAGAATTTGCTACAGTGATTGTTCCCGCTTTTGCTGCGCTAAAAACAAAAAGTCCTGCTGCTGCAAGGCTTAAAAATCTCTTCATAGAAAAACCTCCTTAATTTTTGATTTCTTATAAAAAGGGGCTAATAGCCCCTTTTCGACTTTTACAGATTATAAGTTAAAACCTCTCTCTCCATGAACTGCTTCATCAAGACCTATTGTTTCAGTTTCTTCATCAACTCTTGCACCCCTAGTTATTGCGGATGAGATAAAAAATAGAATAACAGTCATAATAGCTGTAAACACTATTGTAAATAAGATTGATTCAATCTGAACAATAATCTGTCCCATTCTATCTCCATTTTGAAGAGGTGAACCATCCCATGCTAAAGGTTGAAGTGCAAAGAAACCAGTTGCTAATGCACCCCATATCCCAGCCATTCCATGAACACCAAATGCATCTAAAGAGTCATCATAACCAAGGGCTTTTTTAAGTACATATACACCAAACCATCCAACGATACCTGCTACAAACCCAATAATAAGTGCTCCTGTTGCATCAACAAAACCTGCTGCAGGAGTAATAGCAACTAAACCAGCAATAGCACCAGATGCTGCACCAAGAAGTGTAGGTTTTTTAGCTGTAATCCATTCCATTAATACCCATGAGATAACAGCAGCTGCAGCTGCTAGATTTGTTGTTAAAAGAGCAACTCCTGCAACTTCATTGGCACCAAATGCTGAACCTGCATTAAATCCAAACCATCCAAACCAGAGTAATCCTGCTCCTAGAGAAGTTAAAACAACAGAAGAAGGAAGAATTGCTGTTTTTCTAAAATCTTTTCTTTTTCCAACAAGAATAGCTAAAACTAATCCAGTTACCCCTGCATTAATATGAACAACTGTACCACCTGCAAAATCTAGTGCCCCAGCATCAAATAAAAAACCTCCACCCCAAACAACGTGAGCTATAGGAGCATATACAAAAGTGATCCATAAAATAACAAAGATAAGCCATGTAGAAAATTTCATCCTTTCAATTACTGCACCTGCAGCAAGGGCTATAGTAATAGCTGCAAATGTTGATTGGAATGTAGCAAAAACCCATTCAGGAAATTTTCCAACATCTGATAAAGTCTTATAGTCAACGCCGTGCATTAATACTTTACTTAACCCACCTACTATAGCATTAAGGGAACCACCATCTGTAAATGCTAAGGAGTAACCCCATAAAAACCAAACAACAATAGCAATAGCATAAGCCATAAGAACCATCATTATTGTATTAACAATATTTTTAAACCTAGTCATTCCACCATAGAAGAGAATAAGACCACCTACTGTCATTAAAACAACAAAAGCTGTTGCTGTAATCATCCAGGCTGTATCACCAGTATCAAGCTTTGCTTCTTCAGCAAAAGCAAAAAATGGTGCTAAAAGCCCCACCATTGTGAGAATCTGTTTTTTCATTGTAAATCCTCCTGTATATTTTTTATAAAGCTTCATTTCCTCTTTCTCCTGTTCTTATTCTTATTGCATCTTCAACAGGAATAATGAATATTTTTCCGTCACCAACTTTCCCTGTCCTTGCTGCATTTACAATTGCTTCAACAACTTTTTCTACCATTTCATCATTAACAACAATCTCTATTTTTATTTTTGGAAGAAAATCTATTACATACTCTGCACCTCTATAGAGTTCAGTATGTCCCTTTTGTCTTCCAAATCCTTTAACCTCTGTAACAGTGATACCAAAATTTCCAAGCTCAGTAAGAGCTTCTTTAACATCATCCAGTTTGAAAGGCTTAATAATAGCCTCAATTTTTTTCATAATAAAACCTCCTTAGGATTTTTACTTTAGGTAACATAGGAAAAAAGGATGCCAATTTGATAAGTATTTGAATTTATTGGATTTTTATGAGGGGAAGTTATTATTTTTAAGTTAGAATTTGCACAAAAAAAGTGCACAGGTGATTAAATGTGCATAAAAAAGAGAAAGTCAGCTTAAAGCTGACTTAGAGTTATTATTTATAGATATAGATGTTATCAAACCAGGATTCCCCGTTAATACATATATCTCCTGCTTTTGATAGAAAAGAGTCTGTATCTGTTATATCTAAAACAAGTTTATTTTCAGAGTAAACTTTTATATTGCTATCATTTACCACAAGTTTTACCCTAAACCAGTTATTTACAGGATTTAAATCTCTTGCACTATTTTGAGCAATCTCTATCTCGTCTCCTCCTGCTACTTTCCTAATAGAATAGTTATTACTTCTCATTTTTAGTCTATAACCAATGTGTTTGTTCATTCTAAAGAAGAGATTAGCATCGTGATAGCCATCATTTTGATACTCTAAAACAACTGTGAAATTTTTAACTTTGGGAATTTTTGCACATATGAAGTTATGTGTATCGTCA
>JALVKE010000078.1 GCA_027028005.1 Persephonella sp.
AGAATAACCTCATAAATTCCTGGAAGCGGTGATTTTCTAACATCAAAAACTTTGTGACCTTTTAAAAATGGCTTTAAGGCTTCATAAACTTCCTGTTTTGTTATATTTTGAGGATAAAGGCAATTTTCCCAGCCAGTTTTTAACTCTGTTTTTTCAGAAGCTTTTTCTACCTCCCCCGTTTTTACAGGTTTTTGAGCACAGGAAAAAGAGAAAAACAAAGCTGAAGAAAGAACACTTCCTACTATTTTTGTTCTTATTTTAGACATAAGACAACCTCCCTTTAAATGTATAATATTTTTAAACTATAGTCTAACATACAGGAGGAAATTTTCGTGAAAATAGCTATTGGATGCGACCATGCAGGTTATCAGTACAAAGAAATTGTAAAAAAACATCTAGAAGAAAAAGGATTTCAGGTGATAGATAAGGGAACTTATTCAGAAGAAAGAGTTGATTATCCTATATATGGAGAAGCTGTTGCAAATGCTGTTGCATCAGGGGAAGCAGATAAGGGTATTGTCATTTGCGGAACTGGGATAGGAATTTCAATCTCTGCAAATAAAGTAAAAGGAATTAGGGCTGCTCTGTGTACAAACGAGTATATGGCGAGAATGGCAAGAAAACATAACGACGCAAATGTTCTTGCTTTTGGAGCAAGGGTATTAGGAATTGATGTTGCTCTTGGAATTGTTGATGTATTCTTCTCAACAGATTTTGAAGGTGGAAGGCATGAAAGAAGAGTAAAACTGATAAAAGAGATTGAAGAGAAAAATTTTTGTAAATAAATAATAGGAGGTTTGAATAATTGCTAGAACACTTAAAAAAACAAGATCCTGAAATATTTGAAGCTATTTCAAAAGAGTTTAAAAGGCAGCAAGAACATCTGGAAATGATAGCTTCTGAAAACTATACATCTTATGCAGTTATGGAAGCCCAAGGTTCTGTTTTAACAAATAAATACGCAGAAGGTCTTCCTCACAAAAGATACTACGGTGGTTGTGAGTATGTTGATATAGCTGAAGACCTTGCTATAAAAAGAGTTAAAGAGATCTTTAATGCTGATCATGCAAATGTTCAACCCCACTCAGGCTCACAAGCAAATCAGGCTGTTTTCTTCTCTCAGCTTAAACCTGGTGATACTATTTTGGGAATGAGCCTTGCCCATGGAGGACACCTAACCCATGGAGCAAAAGTAAACCTTTCAGGAATTATTTTTAACTCAGTTCAGTATGGTGTAAATCCTGAAACTGAGCTTATAGACTATGATGAGGTTTACAGACTTGCAAAAGAACATAAACCAAAAATGATTATTGCAGGAGCTTCTGCATACTCAAGGGTTATAGACTGGGAGAGATTTAAAGAGATAGCAGATGAAGTAGGAGCTCTCTTAATGGTTGATATGGCTCACTATGCTGGACTTATAGCAGGAGGAGCTTATCCTTCACCTGTTCCTTATGCTGATTTTGTTACATCAACAACCCACAAAACTTTAAGAGGACCAAGAGGTGGTTTTATTCTCTGTAAAGATGAGTATGCAAAAGATATAGATAAGTGGGTATTTCCAAGACTTCAAGGTGGTCCTTTAATGCATGTGATAGCTGCAAAGGCTGTTGCATTTAAAGAAGCTATGACCCCTGAATTTAGACAGTATGCAGCTCAAACAGTAAGAAATGCAAGAGCTTTAGCAGAGGAGTTAAAAGCAGAAGGGTTAAGGATTGTTTCAGGTGGAACAGACTCACATATCGTTTTAGTGGATTTAAGACCTCTCAACGTAAAAGGAAATCAGGCTGAAGAAGCCCTTGGAAAAGCCAATATAACAGTGAACAAAAATGCTATTCCTTTTGACCCAGAAAAACCTATGGTTACTTCTGGTATAAGACTTGGAACAGCAGCCCTCACAACAAGGGGAATGAAAGAGAACGATATGAGAAGAATAGCAAAAAATATTGTTAAGGTTCTTAAAAACCTTGATAATGAAAAGGTAATACAGGAAGTCAAAGAAGATGTTTTATCTCTTTGCTCAACATATCCTCTATATCCAGAATGGACTAAAGATTATTTAGAATAAATCTAAGGGGCTAAAAGCCCCTTCATTAAAATGAGATATGAAAAAACATTTTCAACTTTTATAGATGTAGTAAAAGGTATATCTATCGGTTCTTTTGTAGCCTCAATGGTGGGGTTTGTTTTACAAGAAAACAAGAGTAGCTGGATGCTTATACTTTTTGGATTTATATTTTTGATAATATCACTTTCAGCTTCTCTATACTTTGATAAACTTCAGGAGAAGAAAGATGAATGAATTACTTCTGGCTTTAAGCGTAATATTAATAGGTGTGCTAACAATAGGTTTTCTTTTCCTTTTCCTTCCAATATATCTTGATAAAAAGAAAAAACAGCACCAGTGAGGAACTAAATGCAGATAAAAATGTATCCTGTCTTTAAAACAGTTCATATTTTTACAAAAGCAAGTGAAGAGGCAAAAAATTTTGCAGTTAGGTTGAAAAACTGGCTCAACAGCTATGCTATAAAATCAGAGATTTTTGAAAATCTTTCTGACCTTGAGCATGAAGAAAATCTGAAAGATACAGACCTCCTTCTTGTTGTTGGAGGAGATGGTTCTCTTCTTATAACTGCAAGAAGAGTAGCAAAATACGGTATACCTATATTAGGAATAAACCTTGGAAGACTTGGCTTTTTAACAGAAGTGAATGAAGAAGAAGCTTTTGATGTTTTAGCGGAAATTCTTTCAAAGCCTTTATGTATATCAAGAAGAATGATGTTAAGGGCTACCCTTGTAAGAGATGGAAAAGAGATACTGAAAGCTGATGTTTTAAATGATGTTGTTGTAAACAAAGCTATACTTGCAAGGATAGTGGATGTTGCCGTTTATGTTGGAGACAGATATATAACGACATACAACGGAGATGGGATTATCATTTCCACTCCTACAGGTTCAACAGGTTATGCCCTCTCAGCAGGAGGACCTATTGTTTACCCAATGATGGAAAACTTTCTTATTGTGCCTATATGTCCCCATACCCTTACAGATAGACCTTTAATGCTCCCACCTTACGAACCTATTACCATAGAAATGGTAGCAAAGGAAAAGGATGCATGGCTTACATTAGACGGGCAGGAAGGAACTCAGCTTCAGTACGGGGATAAAATCATTGTAAAACAGTCTCCATACTACACATATCTTGTTAGAACCCCTGATAAAAACTACTTTGACATACTTAGGGACAAGTTAGGATGGAAGTAAGAATAGGAATAGGTTTTGATATACACAGATTAGAAAAAGGAAAAGAGCTTATAATAGGAGGGGTAAAGATTCCTTATGAAAAAGGATGGGTTGCCCACTCTGACGGAGATATCTTTTTTCACGCTTTAACAGATGCCCTTCTAGGAGCTATAGGATACGGAGATATAGGGCAGCTTTTTCCCGACAGCGATAAAAAATGGGAAAAAGCAGACAGCAGTATTTTTCTAAAAGAAGCTTATAGAATAGTAAAAGAAAAAGGTTATTCCATAGTAAATATAGACGGATATATAATCCTTCAAAAACCAAAACTCCTTCCTTATAGGGAAAAAATCATAGAAAATACATCAAAAATATTGGATATAGATATATCAAGGATTTTTATAAAAGGGAAAACGTTTGAAAAAATTGGAGAGATTGGAGAAGGAAAGGCAGGAATGTGTGAGGTAGTAGTGTTGTTAAAAAAGGGAGAGTAAGATGAAAATAATGTTTCGTTTTATTACTATACTTTTATTTATATTTTCTTCAACTGATATTTCTTTCGCAAAAGAAAAGATTTTTATTATAGATTATGCCCTAACTACAGGTATAAAAAATAGAGACCCAATAAATAGACTTGATAGTTTTCCAAATACAGTAAAAAGAATTTATTTATGGACAAAAGTAAAAGCTTTAAATCCTCCAACATACATATACCATGTATGGTATTACAAAGGAAGAGAGATGGCTAGAATAAGGCTTTACATAAAGTATCCTATATTTAGAACATGGAGTTTTAAAACAATGATACCTCAGTGGACTGGAAAGTGGAAAGTTGTTGTTGAAGATAGTGAAGGAAATCCTATTTTTGAAAAAAGTTTTAAAGTGTATAAAGCAAAATAATATTCCTATTAAATAACTATTTACTTTATATATATGTTTTCTTACACTCTGGCAGTAATTTTTATAGAAAAATAAACGGCTAAAGTTTTTTTTAAAAGAGTTTAATCGGTAGTAGTTTCCTCTCAAAACTTAGCTTATTGTTAGCAATAAAATTATTTCTATTTAGGAGAAAATAACTGTTTAATTCTTTCCTCTTTAAAAGATAGAAGCAATAAACAAGCTAGAGAGTTTCCTACAATAGAAAGTAGAAGGAAGAAGAACAACCCTTACCAAAAAACTGTCTATCCTAAAAGGATACAGCGACCAACGTAGCAGCCTAAGCCTGTGCTCTGCATCTTTCGGTGCAGACGCAATCCCAAAGGAGTTGTAGAACTGGTAATGTCGGCGGACTGTAAGGGAGCAGTGTTCAACAATGGAAAGTCTACAGATATCTAATTGTGAAGCAGGAAACTTTCCAATTTATTGAAGAGCAGTTTACCTAGAAGATACTACCTATATCCCTATTTCTTTTAAAATTCTTTCCTCTGCATCTTTCATTGCATATTTTTTTATTTCTGTTTCAAGTTTAGATAAATCTTTTAATAGAGCTTCTTTTATCTTTTTTCTAAGGATTTTTTCATTTAAAAATTTTTCCTCAATCACATAAGCTAAACCTTTATCTTCAAGCCATTTTGCGTTAAAAAACTGGTGGTTTGATGCAGCATATAGGTAAGGAACAAATATAGATGGTTTTCCAAAAAGAAGTATTTCTGATACTGTTCCTGCTCCTGCTCTGGAAATAACTAAATCAGATGCTTTATAAAAAAGTCCCATATCCTCAAAATACTCAAAACTTTTTATATTAGATAGTTTTTTATTTAAACGGGAATTTTTACCTGTAATTATAATAAAAAATATATCCTTTTCCTTTTCAGCTACTTTTTCTCCTATTTCTGTTAGTTTCTTAGCTCCCTGACTACCACCAAATATAAGAACAATTTTTTTATTTTTAGGAAGTTTTAATAAATCTCTTGCTTCTTCTTTTGAGAGATTAAGATCTTCTTTTAAACGTTTTCTAACAGGTAATCCTGTTAAAAAGGTTTTTTCCTCAGGGAAAAATCTCTTTGAGTAATCAAAAGTGATAAATATCTTTTTTGCTAAAAGAGATAAAACTTTATTTGTGTATGAGGGAATTGAATTTTGCTCGTGTATATAGAGAGGAATACCTTCTAAAAAAGCTGCTAAACCTAAAGGTAGTGATGCATATCCACCAAAACATATAGCAAAATCTGGTTTTTCTTTTTTTAGTATTTTTTTTACTTTTAATGTTGTCTGTAGAAGCTTAACGATAGATATAAACTTTCCTGTTATATTTCTCCCTCTAACACCTTTTGTATCAAAAAGAATTTTTTCTCCAAAGGGAAACTCTTTTTGTCCCTCAATTCCGTTTTTTGTTCCTATATAAAAAACAGAAAAACCTTTTTCGTGTAAAGCATGACTTACAGATAATGCAGGGTAAAAATGACCCCCTGTTCCACCACCTGCAACAAATACCTTTTTCATAGTGAGCAGATCTGCGAAAGTTCTAGTTTTTCAACAGGTATATTTCCTATTAATAGACTTTTAAGTTTTTCAAAAGCAGGGGACTCATCAGTTATAAATATCTTTCTTAAAGCTGTTTCATCTTTTGGTATGTGGTGTTTTTGTAGATACTCAGTTATTGCCTGAGAAGAGTCAACAATATTTATATAAGGGTACAATTTTTTTATAGTAGGTTTTAAAAGAGGATAGTGTGTACATCCTAATATAAGAGTATCAATACCTTTATCTATTAGATCATCTAAATACTCTTTCACTACTATTTGGGCAATATGGTTATCTATCATTCCTTCTTCAACAAGAGGAACAAAAAGAGGACATGACTTTTGATAAACATATACATTAGATTTCTCTAATAGAAGTTTTTTATAAGACCCGCTTTTTACTGTCCCTTGAGTCCCTATAACACCTATTTTTTTATTTTTTGTTATCTTTATTGCAAGATCAACTCCCGGTTCAACAACACCAATAACAGGAATATCAAGCTCCCTTCTAAGAACATCTAAGGCATAAGAAGAAGCTGTGTTACAGGCTATAACAAGAGCATCTATACCAAAGTTGTAAAGGTAGTTTCCACATTCAAGGCTATACCTTATTACTGTTTCAGGGGATTTATTTCCATAGGGAACCCTTGCTGTATCTCCAAGATAGTAAAGATCTGTTTTTGGAAATTTTTTTGCAATCTCTCTAAAAACTGTTAATCCACCAATTCCTGAGTCAAAAACCCCTATAGGCATTTTATTCCCCTAAAAGTTCTTTTGTATCAACCTTTGGTGCATCTGACCATAGCCATTCAAGATTGTAGTATTCTCTCAGTTCTGGAATAAATATGTTAACCATAACATCCCCATAATCTAAGGCTATCCATCTTCCTTCAGAGTAACCTTCAATATGAGAAGGTAGAACTCCTTCCTTTTTTAGATTAGAAACTATTTCGTCAGATATAGCTTTTGTATGAATAGGAACGTCTCCTGTTACTATTACCATATAATCTGCTATAGGAGATACTTTTCCTATTTCTAGGACAACAATATCTTCTCCTTTTTTATCCGCTGCAGACTTTACAATATTTTTTAAGAGCTCTTTTGTATCGATTTTTCAACCTCCTTAAGAAGATTTTTTGCTTTTTCAGCATACTGACTATCTGGATAGTTTTCAATGATGTATTTAAGTATGGCTATACCTTTTTCTCTGCCTTTTTCTATTCTCTCTTTTAATGTATTTAGATGTTTTTCTAAGAGTTCTTTTCTATTTGTCAAAACATACTTTTTCTGAATATCCTTTTCTTCTTTTATTCTTTTTTCTAACTGGGATATCTTATTTTCATAATCCTGTATTCTATCCTTATACTGATAAGGAAGTTTTAAAAGATTTTCTGCAATTTTAAACTCTAAATTTTTTTCATCTAATATCTCGTTATACTCATCGTAAGCTTTTTGATAGTATTTATAAGCACCATAATACTTTCCCAAATGCTCATAAAGCTGAGCTATCTCTAGAAGATGCTGAGCTTTTATAAGTGTAGCTTTTTTTATTATCTCTTTTGCTTTCCTTGCATATATAGTATCTGGATAGTTTTCAACTAACTCCTCTGCTTTTTCCAATGCTTTATCAACATATGTTAGGTCTCTTTCTGCTCCTGGAGAAACTTTTAAATAAGCATCTGCAAGCTTATATAGAACTTCTGGCACTTGTGGAGCAGTTGGAAATAGCATCAAAAACTCTTCAAACTCTACAATAGCATCAACATAATCTCCATCTAAATAGTAGCTATTTGCAAGCATGTATCTTAATTGAAGTAGTTCTTTTGTTGTTAAGCCCTCTGCTTTGTATATAGCCTCTTTTAGATATTTTCTTGCATCAGAGTATTCACCTTTCTTATAGTATGAAAAAGCTTTTGACATAACATCTTTTTTTTCTACCTTCTGGGCACAGGAGAATAAAATTCCTACAGAAACAATGCCTATTAAAATCTTTTTCATACTACTCTCTCAATTATATATTTATCAATATTTAGGCTATTATCATAAGCTATTTCTACTAATTCTTCCATATTTATTGCTTTTACAAATTGGGTTATCTGTTCTTTTAAACTTGGGTTTACTATAATTTTTACTTTAACAAAAGGTTTCATCTCTTCTAATTTTTTCTCTATTTCAAATAAAAGAAGTTGATAACTTTTAACAAATCCTTTTCCTTTACAGGTAGAACAGATATCACTAAGTTGTTTTATTAAACTCTCTTCTAGCTTTTTTCTTGTTAACTCTAATAAACCAAGTGCAGTAAAATCTTTTATTTTAATGGGTCTTTTATCCTTTTTAACTTCATTTTTTAAAAAATCAATAAGAGCTTTTTTTCTCTCCTCATCTTTCATATCTATAAAATCAATAATAATAATTCCACCTAAATCCCTTAATCTCATATGCTTTGCTATCTCTTTTGCTGCTTCAAGATTTGTATGATATGCCGTATCTTCTAGTGACTTATGTTTACAGTGTCTACCGCTATTTACATCAATTGTAACAAGAGCTTCTGTTTCTTCTATAACAAGATATCCACCACTTTTTAACCAAACATATGGATTTAAAATCTTTCCTATTATTCTTTCTACTTGATAATAACTATATAAAGTTGTTCCTTTATTTTTAAAAAGCTCAATTTCTATGTTTTTATGGGGATAATGTTTTTTTATATGTTTTTTTAAGGCTTTATACATGTAAATATCATCTGTTACAATTTTTTTTATATCCCCTGCATAATCCCTAATTAGAGAGAAAACTTTATCTTTATCTTCGTATATCAAAGATGGCATCTTTTTCTTTTTTGCCTGCTCAGTTATGTTTTTCCATAAACTTTTTAAAGATAAAAAGTCATCAATTATACTTTCTGGTGAAGCATGTTCAGCAGAAGTTCTTATAATAAAGCCATATCCTTCTTTATTAAAAGGTTCTAAAAGCTCTTTTATTTCTTCCTTTAAATGTCTGTTTTCTATCTTTGATGATATAGAAACCTGGTGTGTTGTTGGAAGTAAAACTAAATATTTTCCTGGTAATGTTATCTTACAGGTTAATTTTGCTCCCTTTGTACTTATAGCTGATCTTTTTACCTGAACTACAAGTGATTTTCCCCTTTCTACAGAAGGACATACTTTATCAATATCTTTTAAAGGTAAAAAAGCCTCCCTATCTTCACCTATATCTACAAATGCTGCATTCATTGCAGGGACTATACGTTTTACTTTTCCTTTATATATATTCCCTGACTGTTTTATGTTTTCAAGATATTCAACCCTAAGCTCAACAGCTTCTTTGTTTTCAAAAAGAATAAACATATATAAGTTATGTGAGGAAATAATGACTAGTTCTCTATCCAAGAAATAACCTATTACTTTGAAATTATTCTATTTGAATAAATAATAACTTTTGAAAGGATTCTTATCAAGAGATATATGAGAAAAAGGGGAAAATATCCCCTTAGTTTGATTTTTTAACTTTTCCTGCTATAAAATCTGCATCCCTTTCAGGAAGCTTTTGAACCCATGTCATTAAAGGCTCTTTACATTCAGGTAATCTAACCTGTTTACAGGTATCTATACAGTTTCCGCAAACAATACAAGCTTGAATTCCTTTATAAAAATCATTTATATATGCCATTCTTCTAGGATCTAATGCCATTGGGCAGTTTTTTATACACTCTTTACATGTCCCACAGTCAGAAAGATCAAATTTTGGATCCATAGTAGGTTTAAATTTGTGATGGTAAGGAGTGATTTTTTGATAGATACCTGTTGGACAAAAAGTTCTACACCATCTTTTTCCAATAAATACCTCAAAATAGATAATACCTAGTGCACCTAAAAACGATCCCCACATCCATAGAAATGCTGGATTTGTTTTATATATAAAAACTCTAAGATCCGTAACCCAGTTAAAAAACAAAAGAGTAAATAAAACTGCAACAACAAGAGCAATAAAGTAGTATGAAATTTTACTTCCTGTAGAAGATTGGGGATGTAAAAACTTTCTTCTAAGTTTTTCTGTTATTTCAGCAACCCATCCTCCAGGACATATCCATCCACAGAAAACTCTACCATTGATAAGATTCATAACAATAACAAGAATTGCAAAAAAACCAGCTGCAAATATAACAGGACCAAGTCCATCCTGTAGAGAAACTCTCTGACCTAAAATCCAAGATTCATTATGAGCTATATCTATTTTTGCTATTTTGAATGTAGGGATTATTATCAAAGCCAAAACAACAGATATATAGGCAATGTTCCTAAGTATTGTAAATTTATGTGTCTCCCAATATGAAGGCTGGGGACAAGCCTGTGCTGCTTGAGATTGGCTTACAGACATTTTAGTACCTCCACTATTAATATTAATATATCTTTTTAGGTTATTATAATATAGTATAATAAATATTGTTAGTTTTTGCTAACCTTCAATAGAAAAATCAAAGAGAGGTACGGAGAATGAAGAGAATTCTTAGTTTCTTATTTGTGTTTTTAGTGGCACTTGTTTTAGCTTCCTGTGAAGGAAAAGGGAAGATCGTTATCAAAGAACCTCCAAATGCAGATGTTTATGTAAATGGAAAATATGTTGGGAAAACACCTATTGTTCTTGAATTGAAAGAAGGAAAGTATGATATTGCTGTTGCAACATCCCCATGGGATATAGACATAAAGAAAGGAGTACAGGTCTATTTTGATAAAACAATAGAACTTAAATTCCATCCAATACCAAGAGGTCTTTTAGTTGCTGATACAAAACCTGAAGGAGCTCAGGTTTTAGAAGGCAAAAATCTAATAGGAATAACCCCTTTAAGAGAAAAAATTCCTGTTGGAGAACACGAGCTTATTTTTAAACTTGGAGATGTAGGTACAACAAGACTTGTAAAAATAGAATATGGTAAAACTACTAAAATATTTGTTAATTTAGAAAAGGCTGTTGTTCATTTTTATGCAAGACCTTCTGATGCTATTTTAATAGTTGATGGAAAAGAAATAGGAAAACCACCTGTAACATTAGAACTAGATCAAGGAATTCACAAAGTTACTGTTAAAAAGGGAATATATGAGGATACATTTGATTTAAAAGTTAAAAAAGGTGATGAAATAAAAGTTACATATATTCTTGAACCTGTTCAGTTACCACCTGTTCAGGCCTATGGACCTTTAAGCTTCACACCAGATCATAAATACTTAGTTACAATGGGTAAAGCTGGTATTTATTTCTGGGATCTGAAAAAATTCAAACCTCAGATCTCTCTATATGATCCTAAAGATGTAAGAAACTTTGATAAATTTATTAACTATGGAATTTCTCAGAATGGTGAGTATGTAGCCGGTATAAAACCTATTAGAAAACTTGCCTATGCTTTAAAGGATAAATCTAAAAAATATGACAAAATTTTAGTATGGGATATGAAAACTACATTCCCTATTCTTTCAAAAATGTATCCAATGGTGTCTATGGCTGTAGCATTTAGCAAAGATATTTCAAAGATCTATTACATAACAAAAGATGGGAAAATTAAAATTGCAGACTTTAAAACAGGAAATATAAAAGATGAAAAAGATTTAGGACATAAACCCACTTACGCAAGATATAAAGATGGATTGATCTATATTGCAACAGAAGACGGCTACGTAGTTGTTTATGATACTATCTCTGATACTATTAAGAATAGTAAAAAAGTTCATAACGATAAAATAAACACTGTTGAAGTTTCAAAAGATGGCAAATACATCATCACTGCTTCTCACGATAAAACAGTTAAAGTATTTGATAATCAATTAAACAAAGTTAAAGAGTTTTCTTTTGATAAAGAAGCTTTATCTGCAAATATTTCTCCTAAAAATGATAAAATTGCTGTAGGTTTTTCTGATAACTCTGCAGAAGCCCTTAACTTTGAAGATGGGAAAGTATTATATAAAATCAAAAATTTAAGAGCTCCTGCTAAATTTGTAGTATTTGCTAATGAAGATGTTCTAATTACTGCATCTGATATCAAGAATCCTGTGGTTACTATCTGGAAAAATGGTCATCTCCTAAAGAAATGGATACAGACAATAGAATAATCTTTAAGGACAGGTATTACCTGTCCTCTTTTTTTTATTTCCAAAAAACATAAATTAATATATCCTAATTTATCTAAATTAAATCCCAAGAGGTGTTAATTTTATGTGTGGTGTATTTGGAGTGTTTAACAACACATCTGCTTCTCATATGACATTTTTAGGGCTACATGCTCTTCAACATAGAGGACAAGAGTCAGCAGGAATTGCTGTTTCTGATGGTTATGATATAAATCTTAAACTTGGGGAAGGTCTTGTTACAAAAGTTTTTAAAGAAAAAGATCTTAATGAGCTAAAAGGTGATATAGCTATTGGACATGTTAGATACTCTACAGCCGGAGGTTCAGATCCTAAGAATATTCAGCCTCTTTTTGCCCACTTCTACGGTGGTTCCTTTGCAATAGCACATAATGGAAATTTAACTAATGCAACTGAGATAAGAGAGCAGTTAGAAAAAGAAGGAGCCATATTTAGGTCAACAGCAGATACAGAAGTTTTTATTCATCTTATAGCAAAGGAAAAAGAACCTCCCCCATCTCATATAATGCTCCATAAAAATGATAGGGACTTTCTTCCTCTTATTTTTGGTGCTATGAAAAAAGTTAGAGGTGCCTATTCTCTTGTTATTCTTAGAGAGAAACAGCTTATAGCTATTAGAGACCCTTTCGGTTTTAGACCTTTAGTTCTTGGTAAAAATAGATCTGGAAGTTTCTTTATTGCTTCAGAAACATGTGCTCTTGATATTGTGGATGCTGAATACCTAAGAGATATAAAACCTGGCGAAGTTCTTGTTATAGATGATGCAGGGTTAAGATCTTACTTTCCTTTGAGCTATCCTGAAGAACCAAAAAAATGTATATTTGAGTTTGTATATTTTGCTAGGCCTGATAGCCTCATATTTCAGGATTGGGTTTATGAGATAAGAAAGGAAATGGGAAGAACCCTTGCTAGAGAGTATAAAGTTGATGCTGACTGTGTAGTTCCTGTTTTAGATTCTGGATTACTTGCTGCAAAAGGTTACTCAGAAGAAAGTGGTATCCCTCTAGAGATAGGTCTTATAAGAAATCATTATGTTGGAAGAAGCTTTATACAACCAAAACAGGAAATAAGAGATTTAAGTGTAAGATTAAAATTAAATCCTGTAAGGCAGGTAGTTGAAGGTAAAAGAATAGTAGTAATAGATGACTCTCTTGTTAGAGGAACAACAAGTAAAAAAATTGTAAATATGCTTAGAAAGGCGGGAGCAAAAGAGATACATTTTCTTCTTAGTTCCCCACCAGTAATCAGCCCTTGTTACTATGGAATAGATACACCTACTAAGGAAGAGTTAATCGCTGCTAATAAAACTATTGAAGAGATTAGAGAATATATAGGTGCAGATTCTCTTTACTATCTTTCCCTTGAGGGAATGATAGAGGCTGCAAATAAACATAGGCAAAAAGGTTTTTGCACAGCTTGTTTTACTGGAGATTATCCTGTTTTATAAGAGGTTAAAAAGATGTCTGATGATAGAATAAATGAACTAAAGAAAGCATTAGAAAAGAATCCTGATAATCCTTTAGGGCTTTATGGTTTAGCTGTTGAGCTATTTAAGGCTAAAAGATACGATGAAGCTCTTTTATATTTAGACAAATATTTATCTTTACATGAGGATGAAGGAGCTGCTTATCGTTTACTTGCTCAATGCTATCTAAATATTGGGGATGTAGAAAAAGCTATTGAAAGCTATGAAAAAGGTATAAAGCAGGCTAAAAAGTTCAAACATCAATCTATGGTTGATGAGTATACTCAAGAGATAGAGATGCTAAAAGACCTGCTTTAGGAGCTTCCTTGAAAAAGGTTCTTGTTATTAGATTTTCTTCTCTTGGAGATGTTATTTTAGCTTCTTCTGTTATCGAGCCTTTATATAAAAAAGGTTTTGTAGTCGATTTTTTAACATTTAAACCTTTTGATGAACTTTTTTTACACGATTACAGATTAAACTTAGTTATATCACCTGAGAAAAGAGAGCTTAAAACTGTTAGGAGTATAAAAACATTCTCCTCAATACTGGAAAAATATGACCATATACTAGACCTACATAACAATCTAAGATCTAATCTCTTATCTATCTTTTCAGGAAAAAAAACTGTTAGATATAAGAAAAACTCTATAAGAAGAAGACTGCTAACAACATCTTTTGGAAAAAGATTTTTATCTTTAGGGGAGTTTAATGTTTTAAAAGCTTACCAGGAGACTTTAAAAGAAATTGGAATAGATGAAAAAAACCTATACAAACCTAAAATTATCCTTTTAGATGAAGAAGTAGAAAAGATAAAAGAAAGATTACCTAAAAGATTTATCGCTATTGGAACAGGCGCAAGATACAAAAATAAGATATATCCTTTTTATCCAGAAGTTGCTAATTATTTGCTGAAAGAAGGGTTTAATGTTGTGCTAATTGGATCAAAAGAAGATAAAAAAAATGATAATAGAGAATATCCAGATGGAGTGTTAGATCTAAGAGGATTACTATCCTTAAGAGAAAGTATTGCTGCATTGGAAAATGCCGTCTTAACAATAAGTAATGACAGTGCTGTAGCTCACATGTCTAGAGCTGTATCTACTCCTGTTCTAATGATATACGGGGCAACTCATCCATATTTTGGTTTTGCTCCTACTAAAGAAGAGGGAGAGTTTTTAATATCAGGTTTTGAATGTCAACCTTGTGATCTTCATGGAAAGAGAAAATGTAAGTATGAAAAACCAGAATGTCTCTACTCTATTTCACCTGAAACAGTTGTAAGGAAAGCTATGGAGCTTATTTCCTGATGGAATATAAGTTTTTAGCGTCTTATATCCTTGTTCTTATAGCTCTTTTTTACTCCTATAAAGAAAAACTAGGCATTGAAAGAGAGCTTTTATGGAACTCTATAAGGGCTTTAATTCAACTTTTAATTCTTGGGTATATACTTGTTTATGTTTTTAAACTGAAAAATCCTTTATATCTTTTTCTTGTTCTTTTTATAATGATTTTATTTGCAAGTTATACAGCTCAAAGGAGAGTTTCCCTTAAAGAAAATGGATTTTTAACTGCCTTTTTATCTATTTTCTTTTCTTCTTTTATTGTCCTATTTTCACTTATTCTTATAGGTGTTATCTCCTTAAAACCAAATGAGATAATACCTGTTGGTGGAATGATTATAGGTAATTCATTGAATATATACTCTCTAACTGTTGATAGACTTAAAGGTGAGGTTGAAAATAACATTGATATTATTGAAAATATGATTGCTTTAGGAGCAACATTAAAACAGGCTTTTCACTATATTGTTAAAAAAGCTATAAAAGCTGCTTTGATACCAACAGTTAACTCCCTTCAGACAGTAGGTATTATACATATTCCTGGTATAACAACAGGAATGTTGTTAGCAGGAGCCGACCCTTTAAAGGCTGTTTCTTATCAGCTTGTTATTATGTATATGATGGTTGCTGTTGCTCTTTTTACTGGTATATTTACTGTAAATTTCTCTTACAAAAAGATAATTCCAACAGTTTTTTCCCATTAAAAATGTAATAAATCTTTACTTTTAAAAGTAAAATTTCTACTTTTTGTAAAAAGTTTTAACTATAAAAATTCAACTTCACAAAAAGTTTCTTTATTTTCAGTAAGTTACCAAAATGGCATCCTTATTGT
>JALVKE010000079.1 GCA_027028005.1 Persephonella sp.
CTTAATATTCCTTTTTTATTAATTTTTCATAATTCTTATTTCACCAATTATTAAATCTCATTTCCTATATCCACATGCCTATTAATTTATCAAATGGAATAATTCGTAATGTAATTTACATATAAAGTATTACTTCTTACATAAGATATATATGTATATGTATGTAAATGTATATATTTAGTAATACTTTGTATGTAAAACGGAGATTTTATAGGGTACGTGTATAAGGGAGTGAATTTGTAAGATATATATTTTAAATTTTGTATTAGGAATAAAAAATTAAATAAGGAATCGAAAAAAACTTATATAGAGCCCTTTAAGAGATAGCCAACTGCATAAATATAAAGTTAAAACCTGACAATAGAGAAAGCTAAAATGTAAAAGATACTATTAATAGAATTTAAAGATATTCTGAAAATTACCAGTAAAAGTTTGATAGCTTTTGAATTTCAAGCTTTTGATTGAAAAACTTATCCTTACAGTACATATAACTTCCTTAGGAATTCTGATTTCTTCTTTTGTAAATTTTAACGGCATATCCTTATAGTCTATGCTTTGTATATACTGTATATATACTAAATCTTAGAAAAATAATGTGGTATATTCTTTAATTTCCTTTTTCATTCAGTTTATTTCCTGGGTTCTAATAGAATTGCTTTTTAGTTCGAGAGGTGATAAAAGATTTATATCTACTTGTTGTCTCAAAACAAGATTTTAAGGTGATTTTTATTTCCTATAACATTGAGTTTCTTTTTTGCTTCCTTGAGTCTTCCTTTTGTTTTATATAGCCAGCCTTCTCCGAGAAATTCGTCATTAGGATAACAATTCATACATCTATCAATTAAATTCTCTAATCTATCCAAAAAAGTCTTTGCTTCTTCTTTTGATTCTATAGATAGTTTTGAAAAATAGTTATCTAAGATAAAAGCGATGTCATATAAATCATGTGCTAAAGTTTTATGTTTTATATTCTCCAATTTTTGCTTGAAAATGCTATCTATGGAATAGACGTAAATACCATTTAGATTTTTATACTGGAGAGATTCTTTTTCTTTCAAAGAAATTTCTATTTTTAATGGGTTGGCTAAGCCTATATTGACTTTATATCTTTTAAAAGTGTTTGTATTTTGGGAGTAAAAAACGTCAAATTTTTCAGATAACAGGTTATAAATGTCAGTTTGTTCCATAGCTTCAAATTCTAAATCAGTGGAAATCCTGTCTAACTGATAGAAAAACATCAAAGCAGAATCACCTTTAAGTATAAGTGGTTTATTTGCTTTATTTAGAGTTTCTAATATTTCTTTCATAGCATAAAATTTGATTTTTATATTTTCATTTGACTCAACTAAATTTAAGACTTTGACAGATATGTTCAGCATAGTCCTGTTAAATTCACTCTCCAAAATATCTTATTAGTTCTCTTTTATTAAACTCTATCAGTTCTTTTACAAGGTTTTTTAGTTCTTCATCGTCTAAACTTTTTCTTAGTTTCTCCAGATAAAAGAATATCTCTTTTTCTTGCTCGTCATCAAGCAGGTAGTCTGTCATTGGAAACATGAATACAGTTTTTCCTGAAGGTGTGGTTTTCTTAATTTTGCCTCTTATTTCCCTTAGTAAGTAATGAATAAACTCTACGTAAGATCTTATACAGTCTGCACATAAATAATCAAAAGGCAGATAGTTATCTGCTTTTCTTTGGATTAAATGAGTATCTCCAAATATATTACTTAAAGAAGGCATAAACCTTAATCCTTCTGTATTTCCTTTTA
>JALVKE010000080.1 GCA_027028005.1 Persephonella sp.
GCTTCACTTCCAAGCGTAAATTTATCAAATTTTGCTTAAATATCCACGATTTTGCCCGATTTTTGCACTAAAAGCGAAAGAGCGTTTGCTATTTTTTACTTTTTGACCGGACGACCTGCACTTTTGACCGGGAGCTTCGGATTCACTTCCAAATTTGGCGAGTTCCGAAGAATTTTATCCGTTATTATTGGTTGATTGCTAATATAAAAAAGTATATTTAGTCAATCTTTATTTGTATTTAGATTCCTTTTATTTAAGTCTCTTTTTGAGTGGTGAACAGTAAGAATATTAATAGAAAACTCTTTATTTTCGTAAATGATTCTATAATATCCAACAATCAATTCTCTTATCCTTTTATCATTTAATTCAGGAACAATTCTTCCAATAAAAGGTTGTTTTTCCAGGATCGAAACTTGATCGATAATTTTTTCAATGGTTAGTTTTGCATATTTTTCAGAATCCTTTGCAATAAATTCTGCAATGTCTCTCATATCCGATAAAGATCTTTCCGTCCAGATTATTTTAACCATTTATCGAGTTTTCTTTTTACTTCTTCTGTTGAATATACTTTGCCTTTCTTGACGTCATTAAGTCCCTGTTCAATCTTGTCAAGAACAACTAATTCTTCAACAATATCTTCGATAGTGAAGTTATCAGGAAGAGAATCGATAGTAGTTTTTATTTTTTCTTTCGTCAGCATAATCTTATATTTTTGTCAAAGATACAAAAAATAGAAACCAGATGTTCATTTATAATCTTAAAGATGCATTTCTTTTTAACAGCATTGTATCCGTTTGCTCTATGAACGTTTTTTATATGTTTAAAGTTCCGGCTAAAAAGAAAATTTACATCATTTATTGAGCTAATGCTATATATATTTACAACCTGCTTTACTTATTCTACCAACTGTATTTTCAATATATGTTTATTTTCTTATACCTTTTCTTCTTCTTTTAAAACAACTCCTGAAATTTATACCTATATCCCAATTCCAAGCATAAATTAAAAAAATCACTAAATAACCATAATTTTGCCAAACCCAAAACCTCCAAAATACAGCCTCTGCGTTTGGCTGCAGTGATATAGTTTTTGGGTTTTAAATGGCATATAACATTTATATAAACGTAATGGCGTTTATATCGCTTATGTCTGCAAGTTAGTATTTCTTATTAAAATATCCAAAGGACTTGTTATTTTTTTATTATTAATCTCTATCGTTTTTGTGTATATTTCAGTGGTTTTCGGTGAGGAATGCCCCAACATTTTTTGAACATACCTTAAATTAACGTTATTTTCTATACAATGTGTTGCAAAAGAATGGCGGAGAGTGTGAACAGTGGACCAAGGATTTGATCCGGTTTCTTTTACAGCTCTTCTAAATATCTTACGAATACTTGTTACACTGTATTGACCTCCCGATTGACCTTCAAAAAGCCAATATGAAGGCTTATATTTTTTATAATAATTCCTTAAAAGTACTAATAAATGAGGGGAAAGTATTGTTTTTCTGTCTTTTTTACCTTTACTATCCTTAACAAATATATACCCTTCCTTGGAATGAATATCTGCAACTCTAAGATTTATTGCTTCTGAAATCCTTAAACCTGCACTATATATAGTTGTCAGTATTGCTTTATGTTTAATATTAGTTGGACTATTTATTATTTTTAATATCTCTTTATCACTCAATACATTAGGTATTTGCCTGCCTTTCTTCGGACGATTTATATTATATATTTCTCTCGGTTTACCCAGCACATGTTCATAA
>JALVKE010000081.1 GCA_027028005.1 Persephonella sp.
TTCAATGTTTTATAAATTACATAAGAATCTTTTTACTTTAGAATTTTAAACATCCTGAGGTTTCTCAAATCCTCCGCCGCCGGGAGTTTCTATTCTGATCTTTTCTCCCTTTTTTACTGTTAAGTGACATTTACCTGGCAGAATTTCTTCCTTATTTTCCTTTATATGTATATTTCTTCCTGTTTCTCCTGAATTTCCTCCAAAAAGTCCATAAGGTGCTATTTTTCTTCTTTCAGAAATAATAGTAACTTCTGCATTATTTAAAAATAAAAACTCTCTAATTATTCCATCTCCACCTTTGTAAAGACCTTCTCCACCTGAGTTTTTTCTTATTGAGTACTTTGTAATCATCAATGGATACTCAAACTCTAAGGCTTCAATAGGCGTGTTTAAAGTATTTGTCATGTGAGATTGAATTGCGCTCTCTCCGTCTCCTTTCGCTGAAGCTCCCATTCCCCCACCAATAGTTTCGTAGTATGTGAGATACTCACCTGTTTCTGGATTTTGTATTCCTATTGTTATGTTATTCATTGTCCCTTGACTTGCAGCTGGTATCTCTTGAGGAAGAGCTTTTGAGAGAGCTTTTAAGACTACATCTACCACTCTTTGAGATGTTTCAACATTCCCAGCTGAAACAGCTGAAGGAAATGTTGCGTCTACAATTGTTCCTTTTTCTGTTATTATTTTTATTGGTCTAAAACAACCTGCATTTGTTGGAATATCTTCTTTTGCTAAAGCCCTAAAAACATAGTAAACAGCAGAAGCTGTAATGGCATAAACAGCGTTTAAAGCTCCCTTAACCTGTTTGTCCGATTTTGAAAAATCAACTTTGCATCTATCCCCTTTTACGTTTATAGAAACATGTATTTTTATGTCTGTGCTGTCAATCCCATCATCTTCAATAAAATCTTCTGCTTCATATATACCATCAGGGATATTTTCTATAATAGATTTCATATACTTCTCTGCATAGGAAATAAGCTCTTTTCCATAAAACTTTACTGTATCTAAAGAGTAGTTTTCACAAAGCTCTTTTAGTCTTTTTATACCTGTTAGATTAGCTGAAATTTGAGATTTAAAATCCCCTTCTCTCTCTTCAGGAGTTCTAACATTGTTCTTTATGAAATTAAGTATCTCTTCATCTACTTTTCCTATTTTCACTAGCTTTATAGGTGGAATATTTATCCCTTCCTGAAATATAGATGTTGATAAAGGCATAGAACCTGCCGATATACCTCCTATATCGGCGTGATGTGCTCTGTTGGCAACGTAAAAAGAGGGTTTGATTTCTTCTCCTATAAATACAGGTGCTACAATTGTTATATCTGGCAGGTGAGTTCCTCCTTTATATGGGTCGTTTAAAACAACCATATCTCCTTCTTCTAGCTTTACATTCTCTATTGCTGATTTTACAGACATAGGCATTGAACCAAGGTGAACTGGAATATGTGCTGCCTGAGCAATCATATCTCCGTTTTCATCAAACACTGCACAGGAAAAATCTTTTCTTTCTTTTATATTTGCTGAGAATGCTGTTTTTTGAAGAATTGCTCCCATCTCTTCCGCTATAGCAGAAAATCTATTTTTAAAAACCTCAAGAAGAATAGGATTTACTCTCATTACTCTTCTCCGTATATAACTCTGTGAAGTATTCCTTTAACTATCTTTGCCAGCTGATCTATGGTTGTTCCCTGTCCCATAATATCAATAAAAAGGGTGTATAAAAATACTGAAAGCATTCCAAAGAAAACAAGGGTTTGAATAAACATTCCTGTGTGATAGTTTCTTTTTAAAAGACTATCCTCTGGTTTAAAAGGATTGTAATAGATGGTTATCTTTTTACCTACAGGAAACTTATCTACTATCTTTTTTATAGTGTTGTAATCTGACTCTAAATTTGTAAGGAATATCTTATTTGATCTGTAGGTCTTTCCATCCACCTGATACTCATATTCAACAAGTGGATAGTAGGCGTCGTAGCTTATCTGATTTTCAACTTTTTTAACCTCAGACCTTACAATAACTCCTTCTGTTTTTTTGTAAAAAAATATTCTTATAAGTCTAAAAAGTAGATATGCTGTTATTAATCCAATAACTGTAACCCAAAATCCAAACGGAAGAAATAAAAATTTACCATCCACCTTTTTTTCTCCATCTTAGCTTTTTATTTATTATTTTATAATTTTGTTAAAACAGCAAAAATTCCATTTATAACCTGATACATCTTTTCAAAATCTAATGTATCAATGGTGTCTGTTCTTCTATGGTAGTTAGGATTTCTATAGAATGCTGTATCTGTAATCATCACAGCGTTGTATTCAAAATGCCAGTAGTTTCTGTGATCAGAGTAATCAACTCCCGGAATTATTTTTGGTGCATTTATAGAGTAAACGCCTATCCTGCTATTTTTCCTCATTATATCTCTTATTCTCTTTGTTATTCTCCCCTGTCCTAACTTTCCAACTACACCTACAAAGTTTCCTTTATCAGGATAAAACCATTTCATAAATGGAAGTGGAAAGGATTGAGAATTAGGTTTATCAGAAAAATAACCAATCATCTCAAGACATATCATAACTTTTACTGGAACCCTTTTATCATGGAGAGATTTTGCGTGGATATAACTTCCCATCTTTCTTGTTGCAAAGAAAGGTGGTTCCTCATTGGCATACGCAACTAAATCTATCCTGTATTTTAAAGAAGGTTTTACCTCTTTTATCAGTCTTGAAAGCTCTAAAAGCCCTACTACTCCACTTGCATTATCATCTGCTCCAGGAGTATCCCCAGCTACATCATAATGAGCACCTACTATTATTCTTTCTTTTTCAGAAACATTAAAAGAACCAATAATATTTTTGTATGTTTTATTTTCAGCTTCAAAAGATTGAATCTGTGTTTCTTCACAGTTTTCTTTAAAAATACTTTCTATATATGAGGCTGTTTTTTCTAAAGATTCAGTATTTAAATAGTTTCTAAAAGGTCTTATAGACGTTAGCAGCTCTACATCTTTGTAAATTCTTTCAATCTTTTTCTGCATATCCGATTATATGATAGTTTACTGGTATAAAAGGGCTGTTAAATTTAACTAGTTTTATTTTTGATTTTGGAAATACCGTTGATATTAATTTCCCTGTTTCTCTTTTTAAATCGCAGCCTTCAAAAAGCCACTTCCAGCTTTTGTGAAGAATATCTTGAGTTTTTGCAACAAAATTATCTTTAGGTGATCTTACATGTTCAATAAATATAAATGTTCCTTTTGGTTTTAAAACTCTTTTAATTTCGTTTAAAACTTTATATGGAGATGTTACACTACATAAGACTAGTGTTGAAACTACACTGTCAAATGTTTCATCTTCAAATGGGAGATTTTCAGCAAAACCTTCTTTAATGTGAATATTTAGAGGATAATTGTGTGCTTTTTTTAAGAAAAAATTAAGCATATCCTTACTTGGTTCTACAACAGTTAAATTTGTCCAAGGTTTGTAATATGGAAGATTTGAACCTGTTCCAGCTCCTATCTCAAGGACATTTTTACCTAGTTTATCAAACAACTCTCTTTTAAAGTCCCCATAAACTTTATGCATATACCATTCAAGATTTTTCATAAAAATGGCATTAAACTTACTTTTACAGCCACAGTTTTTTTGCATAGGAATGTCCTAAAGAAAGAGATTTATAGTAATGATATTAAGAAAATGTTTATAGAGATGCAAGAAAATAGAAAGAAGAAAGAAAGGGATTAACCCTTTTTTTCTTTCTTCTCTAGGACTTTGAATTCAAGAATTCTTTTTTTGCATTTTGGACATTCAACATCAAGAATACCAGTATCATTTGCAACAACAATTACTTCTTTTCCTTCATGTCCACATTTGCATTTGTAAGGAACGGATTCAAATCTAACATCTAGTTCCTTAAGTCTGTCTCTTACCATAATACTTCACCTCCTTTAAATTTTTTATTTTTAAAATTCAGTAAATATTTACTAACATTTTTTTCTAGGAATAGAAATAGGAAAAATTTTTATTCCTCCCCCTATCAAAAGAGGAAGTATATTATATAGACTTTTCTTTGAGGAAATATGATTTTAGTCAGAATTTATAAAAAATTTTTATTATAATTATATCATAATTTATAAAACGCCGTTTTATAAATTATTTAAAGATTTCACTGGGAATTTGAAGATACTTAATTTTTGCTTTTAAAATATCAATGCTTTCTAAATAGAAAAGTATTCTTGCCCCCACTAAAATAAAACCAAAACTTATATACAGCCATGCTAAAAAAGCAAAAATTCCACTTAAAGAACCGTATAAAGGATTTGTTTTTGAAGCAAACGAAACATAATAGTTAAAAACAGATTTTAGTAAGAACAATGTTACAGATATTATTAATGTAACAACAAGGATATTTTTTAAGTTTATTATTTTTAGTGGAGCTAGATATCTATATATAAGGAAAATAATAATAAAGTATGTAATAAACTGAACCATATTTGTTATATCTACAAAAAAGTAGATAATATCATCAAGTCCAAGCTTAGAGAGATAATCTAAGAAAATTTTCCAGATAAGAGTATGCATAAAACCTTCAACTAAAAAAGATAGTATAACCCCAAGTATATATATGAATATTAACGCTATAGTAAAAACAGGAACACCTAATATATAAACTAGAGCTGTTTTTTGAATACCTACTTCTCTACCTTCAAATATATGAACTAAAGCTGTGTGTATTGAAGAAAAGATACCAGTAGAAAAATAAAAAGATATGACTAGTCCAAATATACCAAATATTGTCCTTTGTTTTGAAAGAGATACAAGAAAATTTACAAATGTTTGGGTTATAGAAGGAAAAATTCTATCCAACACCTCAGTAACTATATCCATTTTTATATCAGCTATGTATGAAAGCACAACTGTTAAAACAAATAAGAGAGGGAAAAAAGACATTAATATGAAATATGAAATAGATGCTGAATGATAACTATAACCTTTTACTACATAGTCTAAAACAGATCTGTAAATTGAAGCTAATAGATTATATAAAAATCCCCTTTGGGGATTTAATTTTAAAATCCTGTAAGGGGAATATTTTTTTAATACTTTCAGTTTTTATCCTCTTATAGCATCCTCTAACTTTTTAAGTTTTTCTTCTATCTCTGCAAGCATCTTCTCTTTTTCTTCAATAGTAAGCTCTTCTCCCTTTTGAAGGAGATTTTTAACTTTAGATACTACTTCATTCATTGTAACTCTAGCTTTTTCCTTTAACTCAAGATCCTTAATGGCATTTTGAATTTCATTAAGTTTTTGCATAATCTCTTCTTTTCTTTGAGCTACAACATAAGCTGCAACTGCACCTACAGCTAAACCTGCAAGTAACGTTACTACCTTTTTCATCTTAAACCCTCCTTTATTTAATGATTTCTTCAAGTTTTCTTATCTTTTCTTCCACCTTATTTAATAATATTTCTTTTTCTCTATCTGTCACCTCTTCTACATTATCTGTTATCTTCTTTAAAGAAGATATAACTTCAGAGGCATTTGTGCTTATTATTTTGCTAACTTCAAGTTTTTTTATCTTTTCTTCTAATGTGTTTAATTTTTCCATTACCTGTTTTTTATTTTTATAAAAAATATATGTACTAATAATTCCAGATATAAAACCTAGTATAAATACAAAAAAATTTCTTTTCATTTAAACCTCCTCCCTAAATACCAGTTACTATTTTTTTCTCTTTCTTAGTAAGTTTAAAAAACCAACCATTGTTGTAGAAAATTCAAGATTCTCTATAATTCTATGGAGCTTTGGAGATATTGCTTGATAATCTACATTTATTTTGTAAAGAAGTTGTGCTAATACCTTTAGTATTCCTATAAGAACTACACCAATTCCTATCATTCCTATGGTTATAATAACCATACATATAGCTATTATTCCTAAAAAAAATGTTTGTGCATCCATCTCTTCTACCTCTTTATTTAATCTATAAATACAGTTTCTATCTCTGGTGCTTTTAACATTGTATTACTAACAGTACATCCTCTTTTTCCAATTGTTAATACTCTTTCTATCTGTTCTGGAGAAAGATCTGATTCAAAGGATACTTCAATTCTTATATTCTCATACCTATTTTCTTTTTCATGTTTTCTCCCTACAACGTTTATTTTTAAGTTCTTTATTTTATATCCTTTATGATTTGCATAAGCTTCTACAGTCAATCCAAAACAGTATCCAATAGAAACTAGCATTAGATCAACAGCTCTCATTCCTGTAGCCGTTAGATCACATTTATTTCCGTTTACTTCCCCTATAAAATGTCCGTTATCTTCTAAAGTAACAACAGCTTTTTTTTCCAATGTCAAAACCTCCATAATGTGAACTATAAACTTTCTCTTTAATTCATTATAAATTAACAAAAAACATAAAGCAGTATTAAATAGATATTTTTAACGATAGATTAGGATAAGGATAGATTAAAAACTAATATTTTTTCTTAAAAATTTGTTGACAAATTAAGTTTTAGTGCATATAATATTTATCCGTTTTTGGTTGAGCCGCTAGCTCAGTCGGTAGAGCACCGGTCTTTTAAACCGGTGGTCCTGGGTTCGACCCCCAGGCGGCTCACCATTGATTATGCCCCCGTCGTCTAGCCAGGCCTAGGACACCGGCCTTTCACGCCGGCGACACGGGTTCGAATCCCGTCGGGGGCACTTTAAGATGCGAGAGTAGCTCAGTTGGTGGAGCACCTCCTTGCCAAGGAGGGGGTCGCGGGTTCGAGTCCCGTCTCTCGCTCCATTTTACTTTTCTAAAGCCATCAAAAAGGCATCGGATCCATTAGAATAGTATTTCTTTCTTATAGACAGTTTTTTAAAACCTTTTTTTCTATACAGGTTTATAGCTTTTTTATTTTCTGTTGAAACCTCAAGAAGTATCTTGTTAACCTCTTTGTTTTTACATACTTGAACAAAATGATCAAGGAGAAGCTCTCCAAAACCTTTCCCCTGATAATCTTTCTTTATAGCTATAAGGAGCACATTTGCCTCTTCATATATTATTTCACCAAAGAGAAATCCTATAATCTCTCCTTCTTTCTCTAGGACAACTTTGTATGAAAATACATTTTCCAGAAGTATCTGCTCTCTAATCCACGGTCTTGGAAAATTTTCCTCTATTATTTTATATACAAAGTCAACATCTTCCTTTTTAAACGCTCTTATTAAAACTTCTTCTCTAGTATCTTTTCTCTCTTTTTCTTCCAAGAAAGTTTCCTTTCTAAAATAATTTTTATTCCGTTAAAATGTGCTGGGGATAGAAACTCTACTACATAATCTTTGTTAAAAGGTAAAGCTTTTTTAGGAAAGAACATTTCAAAATCTTTGTATACTTCTTTATTATCTTTATAAAATATAACTGTTAAATACAGTTTAGGTTTACCGTTATCTGCTGTTGGTAAGTTGTGAGGTATTCCTGTATTTTTTATATGTACTTTTATAGATTTTGTGTTTTTCTCTACGTTTAAAATAAAATCGTTATCTTTTGCTATACCTGTTGGAAAAGCGTGATTATGAATATCTTTAGGAAAATGAAGATATTCAAAAGGAAACTTTTGAATCAAGCTACCTTTTTTTGCTGGCATATGACATTCTTGACACTGTTTGTTAGATTTAGAAGCTATCCACTGTTTGTATGTTTCCTGATGACACCCTGAACATATTTTTGATGTTTTATAATTTTTATCCTCGGTGGAAGGATGAGGTGGAGAAAATACATGATAGGGACCATGCATTGATTTTGTTTTTTCTCTAAAATGACAAGAAACACAATTTATTCCGTCCTCTTTATGTTTTTCTCTCCACTTAGGTTTCTCCTCTATCTTTATCTCATATGGAATATGACAGGAGAAACATTTTGTTTTTCTATAGTTTTCAGTAGCTTTCTTATAACTTTCACTCATCCAGCTTAAAGAATGTCTAGAGTTTGTCCACTGCTCATATATATTCTTATGACAATCAGCACATCTTTTTGCAGGAGGTCTTTCAAGAAGATCCTCTTCCTGAAAGACCTTAAGCAATGTATCACAACTATAAAAAAGTATAGAAAAGAAAAATAAACTAATTATCCTTTTCATTATCAAAGTCCAGTTTGCAGCTTTCTCCTGTAAAACTGTCTATTAGATGGCCAAATTTATTTTTCTTTGTTTCTAAATAGTTTTGGTTATATGGGTTTGGCTCTGTTATTATAGGAACTCTTTCAACAACCTCTAATCCAAACCCTTCAAGGGCAACAATTTTTCTTGGGTTATTTGTCATAAGCTTCATTTTTCTAACACCAAGATCTAGAAGTATCTGTGCCCCTGTTCCAAAATCCCTGAGATCTGCATTAAATCCAAGTTTATGATTGGCATCTACTGTATCATAACCCTCTTCCTGTAGTTTATAAGCTTTTATCTTGTTAATAAGACCAATACCTCTTCCTTCATGTCCTCTCATATACACAAGAATTCCTTTTCCTTCTTTTGCGATGGTTTTTAGAGCTGCATGGAGCTGAGACTGACAATCACATCTTAAAGAACCAAAAATATCTCCTGTTAAACATTCAGAGTGAACTCTTACCAATATAGGTTCATCAGGGGTTATATCCCCCATAACAAGAGCTACATGCTCAGAACCGTCTAATGTATTTTTATATCCGTAAATCTTGAATGTTCCATACTTTGTAGGAAGGTAGGCCTCTGCCTCTCTTTTTACAAACTTATCTTTTTTAAGTCTATACTGAACAAGATCTGCAATGGTTATTATTTTTAAGTTATGTTTTTTTGCAAACTTCATTAGATCTGGAAGTCTTGCCATTGTACCATCTTCTTTCATTATCTCACATATAACACCTGCTGGATAAAGACCTGCAAGTTTTGCTAAATCAACTGAAGCTTCTGTATGTCCTGTTCTCTCTAATACTCCACCAGGTTTAGCCATAAGGGGAAAAACATGTCCTGGTCTGACAAAATCAGAAGGTTTTGCATCTGGACTTACCGCAAGCTTTATTGTTATAGCTCTATCAAATGCAGATATTCCTGTAGTTGTTCCATGCTTTGGATGAGCATCAATAGAAAGGCAGAAGGCTGTTCCCTTTGGATCTGTATTGTTTGTTGTCATTAAAGGAATGTCTAACTCCTTACATCTTTCTGGAAGTAAAGACAGACATATAAGTCCCCTGCCTTCCTTTGCCATAAAGTTTATAGCCTCTGGAGTTACCTTTTCAGCAGCCATTACAAGATCACCTTCATTCTCTCTATCGGGATCATCAACAACGATAACCATTTTTCCTTCCTGTATATCCTTTATAGCTTCAGGGATTGTATTGAATTTAAAATTCATTGATACCTCCAAATGAATTTGTTATTAATCATAAATATAGACAATTACAGGGAATTTTCATTTAAGTTCTAGGAGTTTATCTATCTCTTCCTCAGCTTTCCTTTCATACTTATTGTCTATGTTTTTGGAATACTGACTATTAAAAATGTTTTCATTTTCTTCATTTTCATCATTTCCTGTTAATTTTTCTTTACTCTTATTTCCATGAGAAAAATTTCTTGAACCTGAAAAAGGAGAATATAATGATTTAATTAATGAGGTATTATGAAGGAAATATTGCTCAACTTTTTTTGTAAGCTGAGGAAGATCTTCTATGTATAGATAGATTAAAAAACCTATTAAGAAGATAGAGAAAACTGTTTTTAATTTATCCATATCCAATTTAAAATGTTTTTATTTATAATTTATCGTCATTAATATATTACAGGATTAAATGTTAATGAAAAAGATTACTGTTAAGAAACAAGCTATCGAAAAAATTAAAAGTTTCAATCCATGGATATATAAGAATGAGATAAAAAAATTTCCAAAGGATGTTTATAAAGGAGAAGTTTTATCTGTGTACTCTCCTAATGGAGAGTTTTTAGGAATTGGCTATATAAACCCTCTTAGTGTAATAACTATTAGGATGCTATCTTTTTTTAAGAAAGAAGATATAAATAAAGAGTTTTTTATACAAAGGATAAAAAGAGCTTTTAAAAAAAGGGAATATCTAAAAAAGATCACAAATGCTTTTAGAGTTATACATTCTGAAGCAGACTTCTTACCAGGTCTTATAGTTGATTATTATAATGGATATCTATCTTTGCAGATAAACACAGCAGGAATGGAAAACTTCAGAAAAGAGATACTAGAAGCTTTAATAGAGGTCTTAGAGCCTAAAGGTATATATGAAAAGTCTGATGAAAAATCACGGGAAAAGGAAGGATTAAACACAGAGGAAGGTATTTTGTATGGTAATATTCCTGAAGAAATCATTATTATAGAAAATGATGTTAGATTTATCATTTCTTTACAGAAAGGTCAGAAAACAGGTTTTTATTTAGATCAGAGGAAAAACAGAAAAATTGTTTCAGATTATGTGAAGAAAGGATTTAGAGTTCTTGATCTATTCTCAAATACAGGAGGATTTGGAATTTATTGTGGATTAAAAGGAGCGGATTTTATAAAGTTTGTAGATATCTCTGAAAATGCGGTAAATCTTATAGTTGAGAACTGTAAGTTAAATAGTATAAAGAACTATCAGGTAGTCCAGGAAAATGTTTTTGATTTTCTAAAAGAGGAAGTTAAAAAGGGAGAAAAATATGACATCATTATCATAGATCCACCTTCTTTTGCAAAGACAAAAAAGGAGAAAGAAGGGGCATTGAGAGGTTTTAAGTATCTTATTTTAAAAAGTTTACAGCTTTTATCTGAAGAAGGATTTATAGCTGTTTTCTCTTGCTCCCACCATGTTGATATGGAAGATTTGAAAGATACAGCTTTATCAGCTTCTAAAGATAGAAAGACACCTGTTGAGATAGTTGAACATATGTATCAGGATATAGACCATCCGTATATTTTGAATATCCCTAATTCTCTATATCTAAAAGGTTTTTTATTTAGAAAATGCATTATTTAGTTTTTGAAAGATAATCTATGGCCTTTCTAATCCTATCAAAAGGCTCTACTATATTGTAAGTTCTGTATATCTCTTGAAGTTTTCTTCCTAAAGGAATAAGAAGTTTAGCATCTTCTTTTGATATAGTTATAGCTAAAGGTTCAAATTTATCAGATAGATTTGTTATTTTGTAACTGTATTTATCCATTGCTTTAAATGGATCGTATTTTTGAATAAAGAGAATAGGTTTACCTATTTCTTCTCTTAGGGATAGAAGATCTTTTTCCTTTGTAAAGAGAATATCAAAATCTTCTTTAAGAGATTGAACAAGCTCAGTAGTAAATCTTTCTTTATACAAAACAGTTTCTAAGGACTCTCCATAAAGTATCTTCTGTAGTTCATCAATATTTACATTAGTAGTAACCCTAAACTCTACAGGTTTTGTTGTTTCATCAGTGATTAGTATTCCTGCTCTGTGTCCCTGCTTTGTTTCAACAAAATCAATGTATGCAAAATGCATAATATATAACCTTAAAGTTTACTAATATGTTAAGTTTAACAGATATAAAATTTAAAAGGAAATAGATCTCCCCCTGGGGTTAATTATTTTTTGTAAAAGATTACAACTATTAACATAAATATTTCGTGAAAGATGAGGAAAAGATGAAAAAATTTATAGTCTGTATAACTGGAGCTAGCGGTGCTGTATATGGGTTAAAACTGATAGAAGAGTTGTCAAAAAAGTATCTTGTACATCTTATTGTTTCTAGCAACGGGTATGTTGTCCTTGAAAGAGAGATGGGAATTAAAAAAGAGGATTTCATTAAAAAACTTAATAAAAATGTGAAACTTTTTGATCCTTACGATATATCTGCCTCTATAGCTAGTGGCTCAAGGGTTATAGAAACAGAAGGAGTGATAATAGCTCCCTGTTCTTTAGGAACACTTTCAGCTGTGGCAAATGGATTATCCCAAAATCTTATCCACCGGGTAGCTGACGTCGCTTTAAAAGAGAGAAAAAAACTTTTCCTCCTTATAAGAGAGATGCCTCTTTCTTTAATACATATAGAAAATATGAAAAAAGTAACAATGGCAGGGGGAATTGTATCTGTTGCCTCTCCTGGTTTTTATCATAAACCTAAAACAGTAGAGGATATGGTTAACTTTGTTGTAGGAAAGATTTTAGACAGTTTTGGTGTTAAACATTCACTATACAAAAAATGGAGAAGTGATGAAGATTAGTGAATGTGTTGAGCTTTTTTTATCTTTTATAGAGGACAAATCCCCTAACACAGTAAAAAACTATAGAGTAGATCTGAAACAGTTTATAGAAGTAGTGGGAGATAAAGATATTTCTCTTGTTTCAAAAGTGGATATTGCAAAGTTTCGTATGATACTGCAGAGTAAAAAGAAAAAATCTTCTACAATAGCAAGAAAACTTGCTGCAGTTAACTCTCTTTTTGAGTACCTTATAGACATGGAGCTTATAACATCCTCTCCTGTTTCAAAATCCTTAAGACCAAAAATTTCTCAGAAGGTCCCTTCTCCTTTAAACGATGAAGAGATAAAGAAGATTATTGATAATGCAGAAACATTAATGGATAGACTTATCATAACAGTAATGCTTACAACAGGGTTACGTTCATCGGAAATGCTTAATATAAAAGTGAAGGATATAACCCTTTTAAAGGAAGGAAAAACATCTCAAATTTTAAGTGTAAAGGAAAATGAGATAGATGAAGAGACAGTGGCATTTATAAAAGTGAGAGGGAAAGGAGATAAAGAGAGAGTAGTTCCTGTTTCAGGTAAAGTTCTAAAACTACTCATTAAATATATTTCTATAAAGGGTTTAAAAGAAGAGGATATCCTTTTTCCTATATCTTATAAAACATTGTGGAAGAGAATTAAAAACATTGGAGAAAAAACAGGAATAAAACTACATCCTCATAAACTCAGACATACAGCTGCAACAAAAGCTCTTCAGCTTGGCTCTGAGCTTAGAGTAATACAGGAACTTCTTGGCCACTCTTCACCAGTAACCACAGCTAGATATGCAAAGGTAAATCAAAAGCAGCTAGTTAATGCAACAAAGAAAATTACTGAGAATATAGATATTTAAGATATTTACTATTTTAACGTTATATAAAGCCGTTTATAGAAAATATTTTTTTGTTGTTTTATAATAAAACCACGTTTTAGTTTTTAAAAGGAGGTTTCCTTATGTTAAGTTATGATGTTTTGATAGTTGGGGCTGGTGGCGGTGGTTTAATGGCTGCACTAGAAGCAAGCAAAGCAACAGATGTAAAAGTAGGAGTAATAACAAAAGTATATCCAACCCGTTCTCATACAGGAGCTGCTCAAGGTGGAATAAACGCAGCTCTTGCAAACGTTGATCCTTCAGATAGTCCTGAAGTTCATACATTTGATACAGTTAAAGGTTCTGATTACTTAGGTGATCAGGATGCAATAGAGTTTATGTGCACTGAAGCACCTAAGAGAATATATGAGCTTGAGCATTTAGGAGTCCCTTTCTCAAGACTTCCTGATGGAAGAATTGCTCAAAGACCTTTTGGTGGAGCTGGTTTCCCAAGAACATGTTATGCAGCAGACAAAACAGGACACGTTATTCTTCATACTCTTTATGAACAGTGTTTAAGAAATGATGTTGAGTTTTTAAATGAATGGTTTGTAAAGGAGCTTTTAATTGACAACAATGAAGCAAAAGGTGTTGTTGCGATAGATATAAGAAGTGGTGAAGTTCATGTTATAAAGGCTAAGGCTATAATCTTTGCAACAGGTGGTTATGCAAGGGTTTACTGGGTAAGAAACTCAAATGCTATAGGTTCAACAGGTGATGGTGTTGCTCTGTGTTACAGAGCTGGAATTCCTATAAAAGATATGGAGTTTGTTCAGTTCCATCCAACAGGATTAAGATCAACAGGTATTCTTGTTACAGAAGGTGCAAGAGGTGAAGGTGGTTATCTTATAAATAATAAAGGCGAAAGATTTATGGCAAGATATGCTCCTAATAAAATGGAGCTTGCTCCAAGGGATTTAGTTGCTAGGGCTATTGAAACAGAGATCCTTGAAGGTAGAGGATGGGGAGAAGGTATGATGGCTTATGTTCATCTTGATCTTAGACACCTTGGAGCTAAAAAGATTAAAGAGAGACTTCCACAGATTAGAATGCTTGCAATAGATTTTGAAGGAGTTGATCCAATAGAAGAACCAATTCCTGTTAGACCAACAGCTCACTACTCAATGGGTGGTATACACGTAGAGGACTATGAGACATCAATGACAAATGTTGATGGTGTTTTTGCTGTTGGTGAGTGTGCCTGTGTTTCTGTTCACGGTGCTAACAGACTTGGTGGAAACTCTCTTTTAGATATTGTTGTATTTGGTAAACCTGCAGGTGCAGCAGCTGTTGAGTATGCAAGAGGCAGAAGTGAAGATAAAACTTACGACTACAAGGCAGAAGAAAAAAGAGCAAGAAAAGAGGTTGAAGAACTTCTTAAGAAAGAAAGTAAAGAAAGCATTAATGATATAAGATACGAGATGGCTCAAACTATGTGGGATAAAGTTGGTATTTTCAGAGAAGAAAAACCAATGCAAGAAGCTATAGAAAAAATAAAAGAACTTAAAGAAAGATACAAAAACCTTGCTCCTGGAGATAGTGGAAAACTCTTTAACACAGCTCTTATAAACTATCTTGAGCTTGGATATCTCCTTGACCTTGCTGAGGTTATAGCAATAACTGCAGAAATGAGAAAAGAATCAAGAGGAGCTCATGCAAGAAGAGATTATCCTAAGAGAGATGATAAAAACTTCCTAAAACACTCAATGGCATACTACACAGAAGATGGTCCTAAAGTTGAATATACAGAGGTTAGAATAACTAAGTACGAACCTCAGGAAAGAAAATACTAAAAATGTCAAAGCCCCGAGACCTCGGGGCTTTTTTATTTTCTATAAAAAACAAATGGCTGAATTTGACAAAACTTTAAGAGATATAGTTCAAAATATACCTTAGAAATTCATAAGCATTTTAACAGGAAAGAAAGGGATAAAAATCCTTGATAACACTTTTCCTTCTACAAAAGAAAGAGTAGCTGATTTAGTTCTACAGCTAGAGGATAACTCTATCTTCCATCTAGAACTACAAACCCAGAACGATAAAAATATGCTCTTTAGAATGCTTGAATACTATCTGCTTTTGAAAAAAAGGTATCCTGATAAGCCTATTAAACAAATGGTTTTGTATGTGGGAGATGGCAAACCTAATATGCCAAATATTTTAGAAACAGACAACTTGAGATTTAACTATGAGATAAGAGATATAAAAGATATAGAATGTAAGAAGCTTTTAGAAAGTGATAGTTTAGAAGATAAAATACTAGCTGTTTTATGCAAAGTTGAAGATTTTGAAGAGTACATATTTGAATTAACAAAAGAGCTATTAAAATTACCAGAGAAACAAAGAGCAGACTATATAAGAAAGTTGTTGATAGCATTAAACTATAGACCTAAATTAAAGGAAAAGTTAGTATCCATTTTGGAGGAAAGGGATATGCCTTTAACTATAACAGAAGAGATGATAAAAAATGATCCGTTCTTTAAAAAAGGAAAAGAAGAAACTAAGAAGGAAGATATAAAAAATTTATATAAAAAGCTTAAGTTATCCCCTAAACAAATAGCAGAAATTTTAGATGTTTCTGTTGAGTTTGTTGAAAAGGTTGTTAAGGAAAAGGAATAAAATTGGATTTAACAATTTTATAAGTATTATTAAGTATTCTTGTCTTCCTTCATATCTTATTCTTTAAACTAATATCATATAATCCCCTTGCTATAAATTTCTTCTTGTTTTTTAATAAAAGAAACTTTTTAGCAGAAACAAGGAGGGCTTTATGGAAAAAGTTGATTTAATCCTAACAGATATAGACTACATTTTAACAATGGATGAAAACTTCACTGAGTATAAAAATGCAAGTATTGCGATAAAAGATGGGAAAATTGTTGATATTGGGGAAGATGTAAAGAATAAATATTTTGGTAAAACTGTTGTATGTAGAGGTAAGATTGCTATACCTGGTCTTATAAATACTCATACCCACGCAGCTATGACCCTTTTAAGGGGATATGGAAGTGATAATCCACTGAAAGTCTGGCTTGAGGAGTATATATGGCCTGTGGAAGGAAAGTTTGTGAGTTATGAGTTTGTAAAGGAAGGAACAGAGCTTGCTGTATATGAGATGCTCAGAAATGGTGTAACAACATTTGTTGATATGTATTTTTATGAAAATGCTGTTGCAGATGTTTTAAATAATATTGGAATGAGAGGTGTTTTATCTACAGGAATACTGGATTTTCCAACTCCTGGAGCTAAAACCCCTGATGAAGGAATTGCAAAAACTGAAGAGTTTATAAAAGAGTATAAAGGCTCAGAGTATATATATCCTGCAATAGGTCCCCATGCTCCATACACATGCTCTCCTGAAACATTAAAAAAAGCTATGGATGTAGCAGAAAAATATGACGTTCTATACCACATCCATATATCTGAGACAGAGTTTGAGGTTCAAACAGTAAAAGAAAAGTATGGAGATACTCCTGTAAAACATCTAAAAAATGTTGGAGTATTAAATGAGAGAGTTTTAGCTGCTCATATGGTTCACCCTACAGAAGAGGAGATAGAGATTTTAGCTGAAAGTAAAGTAAAAGTAGCTCACTGTCCTGAAAGTAATCTAAAACTTGCTTCAGGAATAGCTCCTGTTCCACAGATGTTAAAAGCAGGCGTTACAGTGGGAATAGGAACAGATGGAACTGCCTCAAATGATGATTTAGATATTATAGGAGAGATATCAACTGCTGCAAAACTTCATAAAGGCTACTGGAAAAACCCTACTATTTTAAACGCAAAACAGGCTTTAGCTATGGCTACTAGAGAAGGTGCAAAAGCTATAAGGAAAGAAAATGAATTAGGAACACTGGAAAAAGGAAAAAAAGCAGATATTGTCCTTATTGATGCACAGGTTCCTCATTTAAATCCTCTTTTTGATCCTTATACGCAAATTGTATACTCAGCAAAAGGTCTTGATGTTGATACAGTAGTAATAAATGGAGATATAAAAGTTTTAAATAAAGAAGTTCTAGTTATAGATAAAGATTATGTTTTAGATATAGCAAAAAAATGGAAAGAAAAAATAGAAAATAGATAAAGGTAGCTTTTAGCTGCCTTCTCTTTTTCCTATGGAAAAAACAACAAAAGCTATCTTTATAATCAATCTTACAACGTTTCTTTTATCTATATCCTATGAGGGAATATTTTCTGTCCTTCCCTTTTATCTTTCTACTGTTTTAGGTGTATCTATGTTTGTTATAGGTCTTATAGAAGGAGGGTATGATCTTATATCAAACTTTGTAAAAATATTTTCAGGGTACTGGTCAGATTTTTTAAATAAAAAACATATTCTACTAACAGGAGCGATAGTTTCTTTAATCAGTAAGATCTATTTTATCTTTGGAAAAAGATGGGGAGATATTCTTATAGCAACATCCCTTGAAGCTATATCAGAAGGTATACAGACCCCTGTAAACGATACAATCCTTTCCTCAGGGAAAAAAAAGAAGTTAGGGAGAATTTTTGGAATTAACAGGGCTTTTGAAAATGTAGGGGCTGTCATTGGAATATCTATAGCATTTATATACACAATGTTTTTTATTTCAGAATTTTCCTATAGAGCTTACTTTTCAATATTTCTTATACCAGTATTGCTATCTATGGTGGCAATACTTTTTCTTCCTGTGGAGAAACCTAAAAAAAGAATATATCCTATTCCTATAGTTTCATGGGAAGCTTTTTTCCCAAGGTATATAATCATATTTTTTATATTTGCACTCATTGATTACGGATACTCCTTTTATGTTCTAAAAGCTTACAAACAGATAAATAATGAAGCTCTTACAATTCTTACCTATCTTTTATTTACTATAATTATGGGTTTAGCTTCTTTAGTAGCTGGAAGGTATTTTGATAGATTAGGAGAAAAAAGGTTTTTATTAATAGTATCTCTATTTTTTTTTCTATCACATCTTTTTATGATCTTTTTTCCTATAGCAGGTTTTATTATTTTTGCTTTTGCTGATGCTTTTTTAGATATTGGTATCTGGGCTACTATAGGAAAGAAAACAAAGTTTAGAAAAGGATTTGTTTTTGGAACATACCATTTTACAGTAGGATTTGCATCTTTAATCTCTGGTATGATTGCAGGTTATTTATGGGATAATATTAATGCAGATGTACCTTTTATACTAGGAAGTGTCGTTTCTATTTTGTTATTCTTTATTATAAGGAAACATTTTTGAGGTAAAGGTTGAATATATTTAAAGAGATTAAGAAACTTCAGTCTCAATCAGAAGATAAAAAAGGGGATATACATCCTTTTACTATTGTTAAGAAAGAAAAGGGAAAATTAAAAAAATATATATACTTTTTGCTCTTTTTAACATTTGTTCTTTATGGATTTATCTTTTATACAGAATTCTTTAAAAAAGAGAAGATTTTTACAAAAAAGCAAATATTAGAAAAAACAACTAAAAAAGATATTGATATCACTGATATTTCAAAAAATGTAAAAAAAATTGTTGAGGAAACTGTAAACAAGGTAGAAATACCTGAAGCAAATACTGTAGAAGGTTTATTTAAGAAAAGTTATGAAGCTTACAAAAAAGGAAACTTTACAGAAGCTTTATACTACATAAAGAGGATCTTAAGTAAAAAGGATTACATTCCTGCTATTATTTTAAAAGCTAAAATCTTTGAAAAAGAAGGTCTTCACAATAGAGCAAGAACAATACTAGAGGAAACTTACTATAAGTATCCTGAAGACAAAGATATAATACTAAATCTTGGAGAGATGTACGAAAAGGAAGGTGCACTGATAGTAGCCAAAGATATGTATAAAATGTTAAGTGATAAAGGGTATATAGAAGGGGCTTTACATCTTGCTCAAATCTATGAGAAACTTGGAGAAAAGGAAAAAGCACTTTCTCTATACAAAAAACTTTATAAAGATCCAAATATTCCACAGAAGATAAAAGAAATAATAGAGAAAAAAATTGTTCTTTTAGGTAAGTAAACTATGAATTTACTAGAAAATTCATTTTCTGTGCTCATTAACAACAATCTAAAAATTTCGTGGATTAGTGAAGATCTAGCAAGCTTCTTAGGATACTCAAAAGAGGCTGTAATTGGTAAAGATATAGATATCCTCTCTGGAGATATCCGTCAAAAGCTATCAAACTCAAAATTTTTTGGAGCATTAAAGGATAGCTCTTCAGGAATAATAACAGGAATATTTGATATCACAAAGATTGTTGATAATCACGGAAATACACAGGGTTTTTTAATACAGTTTTACTTTTATGACAAAACCACAGAAACTGAAGATTTTATTGTATTTAATACGCAGAACATAAAGATGAAAAAACTTTTAGAAAAGGCTTCCCTTGTTGCCCAGTCAGATGTATCTGTTTTAATTTCAGGGGAAACAGGAACAGGAAAATCACGTCTAGCTAAATGGATACATATAAATTCTCCAAGAGTTGCTTTTCCGTTTGTAAAAGTTAACTGCTCTGCAATCCCAGATACCCTTTTTGAAAGTGAGTTTTTTGGATATGAAAAGGGGGCTTTTACAGGAGCAAACAAAGACAAACCAGGAAAGGTAGAGATAGCTGATAAAGGAACATTATTTTTAGATGAAGTAGGAGATCTATCTTTAACCTCACAGGCAAAATTACTTGTATTTGTAGATACAAAAGAGTTTGAAAGACTTGGGGGAAATAAACCAAAAAAAGCAGATGTTAGGATAATATCAGCAACAAATAAAGAACTTCTTAAAGAGGTAAAGGAAGGAAAGTTTAGGAAAGATCTATACTACAGAATAGCTGTTGTTAGAATAAAAATACCCCCTCTAAGAGAGAGGAAAGAAGATATTCCTCTTATTGTAAATAGCTTTCTACATACAAAAAACAAACGTATAACAAAAAGGGCTATAGAATTTCTTGTAGAAAGAAAGTGGTATGGAAATATAAGGGAACTGAGAGCTGTTTTAGAGTCAGCCTGTATATTAGCATATGACAGTGACATTATAGATATAGATCATTTAATAGATGAGATATCTCCATTTGAAGAGCTTCAAGAAGATAAAAATATAGAAGATGTATTACCTGAAAAAGTGATTTTTGATGAAAAGGAAAGGATTAAATCTGCACTGGAAAAAACAGGAGGAAACAGAAAAAAAGCTGCAGAATTGCTAGGAATAAGTATAGCAACACTGTGGAGAAAAATGAAAAAATACCAGATAAATTATTGAAATGTTTTTTAGAAATATCGAAAATAATTAATAATATGACAAAAAAGGTTTAGTGCAATGAAATATAACTCTCTTAAGGAGATCCTTAAACTGTATGAAGAGATAGGACTTTCTCCAGTTGAACCTCTTAAACTTTATGCTGAAAAGTATATAAAGAAAAAAATACTAAGGTATGAAAATGAAGTAAAGTTTTATGAAAGAAAGTATAAGGCAACATTAGAAGAGATGAAAAACTGCCATGGGGAGGATTTTGATTTTGAAGATGAGTTAATGGACTGGGAATTTGCATGGGAAAATCTCAGGTATTGGCAAAATAAACTAAAACAGTTAGGGTATTAGTTGTGCTTGATATAATACATAAGTTTAAAAGAATTATTTCATCTGTAAATATTATTAAATATGATATAGAGCCTATAGGGTACAGGTTTCATGCTGAGATATACTTTATAAACGGGTATAAACTTATTGTAAGAGACTATCAGTTTGAGGATAAAAGAAAATACTCATTTAACTGGCTTGATAACAAAGATAATCTTGTTATTAGATGGGGAAACGCTGTTCAATGGAATGTAAATCAGGTTAATGCCTTTCAAAAAAATATGAAAGAGAAAATAGAACCTTATTTTAAAGTTTTTTTTGAGGAAGTTTTGTATGAAATTGAAGAGTTTATAAATAAGAAAAAGGTTTCTGAAAAAAAAGAATGCTAAATACGTTGGAAATTTTCGGTTAAAGAAATATCTTAATCATTACTATGATTGCGGTAAAGAATAAGATAAAAGAAGATAGTTTTAAAGATAAATATAGAGAAGGTCTAATTGATATCATCTTTGATGCTTACTCAGAACATCCAGAGTATGGGGAACATTCAAGAAAAAGTGCAAAAAGGTATATAAACTGGCTAAAAAATCATTCAACACTATTTGACGTTGTTTTAGATAATGATAAACCTGTTGCCTTTATTGTAGCTGACGGAAACTGGATAAGTAGTTTTTCAGGGGACAACGTTGGGGAAATTCATGAGCTTGCAATAAGAAAAAGCTACTGGGGAAAAGGATTAGGCAAATATCTAATGAATAAAGCACTAAAACATTTTAAGGAATTAAATTTGAAAAAAGCAGGTTTATGGGTTGGAGAGAAAAATAAAAGAGCAATAGAGTTTTACAAAAAGTATGGATTTAAAACTGTAAGAAAGTATAATCAGTGGGTTAGAATGGAGAGAAATCTATAGAATACTTTAACGTTTTTTATAAGTTCTTCCACTGTTATATGTTCCCTTTCAGTGTGGGAGTCAGCTAAACTTCCAAATCCAAAAATTACACACTCAATTCCAGATTTTGCAAAATTTGCAGCATCTGTCCATGAAGGCATAATACCTTCTTCAGGGATTTCATCTAAAGCTTCCCTATAAGACTTTTCAAGAAGACTAAATAACTTTCCTTTTTTAAAGGAAATAAAGTTTTCTGCATCTTCAAGGGTATATTTCACTTCAGGAAACTCTTTTACAACACTTTTTATCTTTTTTTCAATATTTCTAATATCTTCATTTTCAAATACTTTTACTTCAGCTAAAACAGATGTATTTTTAGGAGTTAGATAAAGTTTCCAACCACCATGTATGTATAAAATATTTACTGGTCTTTTTATCTTCTCTTCTATCCTGTTTATAACATCGCAGGCTAATTTTACAGCATTCTTACCTTTCTCAAACTCTGATGCATGATAAGAAGGAGTTTCAATATTAAGAGTAAACTCTAATGTCCCCATCTGTCTGTTACATAACTTTCCATAGGTAGGTTCTAAAACAAGAGCATACCTAATTTCATCTAGCTCTTTTAATAGATACTCTGATCCTAAAGCTGTATTTTGTTCTTCATCAACTGTTAATGCTATAGAAACAGGAATATCTCTATCAGGATATTTCTCTTTAAAAAGATCAAGTGCAACAATCAGTGAGGCTAAAAGACCTTTTGTATCAGCAGCTCCTCTACCGTAGATCTTTCCATCTATCTCTTTAGGAGTAAAGGGATCTTTCATTGATATAGGAGGCACTGTATCTACATGGGTATTAATAAGAATTTCAGATTTTTTATAAATCAGATTGTATCCCTTTCCTGGAACTTCCTGCTTTTTAAAAGGTATATATGAGAGTCTATCTTGAATGTACTCAAGAATAGGGATAAAGTCTCTGTGACTAGGAATAGAGATAAGTTTTTTAACTTCTTCCTTTACCTTATTTTCAATCTCTTTTACACTGAGTATCTCTGTTCTCTCCATGGGTCTCCTAACATATGGTATCCTCTCTGCTCCCAAAATCCAGGTCTATCTTCAGGCATAAACTCAATCTTTGAAACATGCTTTGCACTTTTCCATGAGTATAACTTTGGAACAACAAGTCTTAAAGGAAATCCATGGTCTTCAGGAAGTGTCTTATCAAAGAGTTTATAAGCAAAGATAACATCTTCATCAAAAAAGTACTCTAGAGGAATATTTGTTGTGTATCCATCTAAGGAATGTATCATAACTGCTTTTGCAGTATCTTTTATATTTACTAATTTTTTTAACTCATCTACATGAAAACCTATCCATTCAACATCAGCAACACTCCACCTTGTAACACAGTGAAAATCAGCAATAAGTTTAACCTTCTCAAGATCCATAATATCATCCCATGTTAAAACTACAGGTTCTTCAACCTCTCCAAAAATCTTTAATCTGTACTCTGACAGATCTATATCTGGAGGATCTGCAATGCCTAAAACATGCAACTTACTTGCCCAGTGCTGACCTGGAGGTAATCTATCAGATCTACTATTAATAGGACTAACGATTGTTCTCATTAAGCATTTTCTCCATTACACTTACTACATATGCCTGTTATATTAACATCAACACTGTCAATAGAAAAACCTTTAACATCTAAAGAATGCTTAATCTCTATATCTTTAGGTTCTATATCATAGATAGAACCACATTTCTCACATTTAAAGTGATAGTGATTATCAATCCTCGCATCAAATCTACTTTGCTTTCCATCTGTTAACTCTATAATCAAACCTTCTTCTTTTAGTATCTTTAAATTCCTATATACAGTTCCAAGACTTATATTTGGAATTTCCTTTCTAGCCTGCTCGTATATCCAGTCAGCAGTTGGATGAGAAGTTGTTGATTTTAATATTTCAAGGATTAACTGTCTTTGATAAGTATTTCTTCTCTTAATACTGTCTTTTTTTATCATGAAACCTACCTCTTAAAATGCTAAATCCCCTTATTAATAATAAATATTATTTTAATATTTATATAATATGTATGATACTTATTATAAAATATCAAGAGGTTGAAATGAGAAGAACAAAGATTGTAGCTACAATTGGACCATCCACTTCCTCTGAAGAAATGATTGAAAAACTTATAAAAGCAGGAGTAAATGTTTTTAGATTTAACTTTTCCCATGGAGATTATGAAACTCACAAGGAAAACTTAAAAAAAGTAAGAAAAATTTCAGAAAAGTTAAAAAAGGTTATTGCTGTTTTACAGGATTTATCAGGACCAAAAATTAGAGTTGGAGACGTTGAAAAACCATTTTATGTTCATTATGGAGATGTCATAGAAATTGTTAAAGATAATATAAAAGGGAATAAACATAGAATATCAATAAACTATCCAGAGATAATAGATCAGTTAAAAGTAGGAGACAAACTCTACATTGCTGATGGAACAATAAGATTAGAAGTAATAGAAAAGAAAAAAGATAGAGTATTAGCTAAGGTTCTTGTAGGGGGATTAATCTCATCTAGAAAAGGAGTAAATTTTCCAAATGTAGATCTTAATATTCCATCTATAACTGAAAAAGATAAAAAAGATATAGAGTTTGGGGTAAGAGAAAGTTTTGATATGATAGCTTTATCCTTTGTTAAGAACGCTTCTGATGTAAAAGAGGCAAAAGAACTTATAAAAAAAGCAGGAGGAGATCAACCTGTATTTGCAAAAATAGAAAAACATGAAGCAGTAGATCATATAGATGAAATAATAGAAGAAGCTGATGGGATTATGGTTGCAAGGGGAGATCTTGGTGTAGAGATTGAGGTAGAAAAAGTTCCTATAATTCAAAAAAAGATTATAAAGAAATGTAATAAAGCTGGAAAACCCGTTATAACTGCAACACAGATGCTTTTATCAATGGTTTCATCTCCTGTACCAACGAGAGCAGAGGTTTCAGATATTGCAAATGCTGTTTTAGATGGAACAGATGCAACTATGCTTTCAGATGAAACAACAGTGGGAAAATACCCTGTTGAAGCTGTAAAGGTTATGGATAAAACAATAAAAGAGGCAGAGAAGATATATCCCTATTATAAGGATTATGGACAAAAAGAGAAAACAGCTACATCTGCCATTGCAGAAGCTGCCGTTAATCTATCAGAAAATATAGATGCAAAGGCTATTGCTGCATTTACAAAATCTGGAAGAACAGCGAGGAATGTATCAAAATACCGTCCTAAATGTGAAATTCTTGCCATAACTCATGATGATAAAACCTTAAGGCGACTTTCAATTGTCTGGGGTGTAAATCCATATCTAGTTATAGAGAGTAATGAAAACACAGATATAATGCTAAAAGAGTTTGTTGAGTATGCATATAAGCATGACTTTAAACTTGAAGATATTCTTATTACATTAGTTGGTTTTGTAGGAGGGTTAACAGGTTCAACATCAATAATTAGAATTATAAGAAAAGAGGATTTAAAGCAGTTTGGTATTATATAGAGGAAGCAAAGGAGGGATGAGTGTGAAGAAAATTTTCCTTTTTTTTATCTTTATTGCCCCAATGCTATTTTTAAGTTGTTTAGGTGGAGATGGAGATGATACAGATGTATCCTTTGGAATTCCAAATCCACCACTCCCAAACTGTGAATACTGTATTCCTCAGGGAGCTTTGTTTACCTGTGAAGAAATTAAAGATGCTCTTAATCGTATAAAACAGATAAGAGCTGAAGTTGGGCTACCACCTTTGGAGTGGGATTGTCAGTTAGCTGAAGCTGCTCAAAGATGGGCTGAGTATCTAGCTGAACACGGACTTTTTGAACACGAACCAAACTCTCCTTATGGGGAAAACCTTTATATGGTTTATGGTTCTATACCAACATTGGTAGAAGCTATTGAAGATTGGTATGAAGAAAAGAAGAACTTTAAACTAGGTGCTGATTGGTGTAAAAACTTTCAAGAAGTTGGACACTACACACAACTTGTATGGAAAGATACAACAAAAATAGGTTGTGGAATGGCTAAATATAAAGGAAAAAATGCTTATGTAATTGTATGTAAATTCTACCCGCCAGGAAATATATGTAATGAGCTACCTTTCTAGGGGTTAAGCCCCTACTTTTTCTTCTCTTTTGGAATTGGAAGTAGTTTTTTATCCACCTTTTCCCACTGTCCCGGTTTCAAATCCCCTAGCTTTACCCTACCTATATCTGTTCTGATTAATCTTGTTACTGGGTGACCAAAAGCTTTCATAAATCTTCTAATAACTCTCTTTTGACCACTATGTATAGTTATCTCTAGTAGAGTACTGTTTTTCTTTTTCTTTAGTATCTTTATATCATCAGGTTTTAAAAATCCATCCTCTAGGCGGATACCTTTTTTCATTTTGTTAAACTTCTCTAGATTAACTCTGCCTTTCACCTCAACAACGTATGTTTTCTTTACCTTATTTTTAGGATGCATTATAAGATTTGCTGTATCCCCATCATTCGTTAAAAGTAAAAGTCCTTCACTTTCATAGTCAAGTCTTCCTACAGGAAATACCTTTTCCTTTATGCCTACTTCTTTAAACAAGTCTGTAAGGGTTTTTCTTCCAAATTTATCTTTTCCAAGTTGTGTTAAATATCCCCTTGGTTTATAAAGCTTTATATAAGTCTTTTTATCTTTTTGTTTTAAAATCTTTCCTTCAACTTCAACTGTATCTTTCTCAGGATTTATCTTTAACCCAAGTTCTTTTACTACTTTCCCGTTTACTTTAACCTTTCCTCTTTCTATTAGCTCATCAGCTTTCCTACGGGAGCAGTAGCCAGTTGAGGATATAAATTTATTTAATCTAACTTCCATAACGCCTCTTTGAAATGTTTTTTGATAAGGGAAAGAATATACTAAAGGGGTAAATTTTCAAGGGACAGCTTATGCTATCCCTAATACCTTAACTATAACCCTTTTAGGTCTTTGACCATCGTACTCAGCATAAAAGATCTCCTGCCAAGGACCTAAATCTAAATCTCCATTTGTGACAGGAACTATAACCTGAAGATGTGTCAAGAGATTTTTTAAATGTGCATCTGCATTATCTTCACCAGTGAGATGATGTTTGTAATCCTTTCTAAAAGGAGCTAGTTTCTCAAGCCACTCCCATATATCTTCATGCAACCCTTCCTCATCATCCTGTATAAAAACAGATGCTGTTAGATGCATAGCAGAAACAAGGCATAATCCATCTTTTATTCCTGAAGCTCTAACAATCTCTTTAACTTTATCTGTTATTCTTATTAACTCTCTTCTATGTTTTGTGTTAAAGAGTAGATACTCTGTATATGCTTTTGCAGAACCTTCAAAAGATATAGGCATCTTAGCCTCCCTTTGCTCTAAACTCATCTATCATCTTTTGAGATTCTAACTTAGCCATTCTTTCAATAACTGCCTCTTTTATACCAGTCATTCTCACTATTGCTTCAATATACTGGAGGAAGTATCCTTCCATAATAACTCCAGCTATTGTATCTGTTATCTTTTTAAAAGCTGTATATATTTCTTTAGCTTCCTCAGGAGAAAAATTCTCAAAACATTTTTGAGCTATAAAATTTTGAACTCTAGCCATCATTCCGTGCATAAAAGCATTATCTACCCCTCTTGCTATATGAACAAGACCTACAAACCACTGATGCTCCCAGAAAGATAGATCTTTTTTACCTTCTAAAAGTCCTAAATACCACTCTTCAAGTGTTTTTTCTACTTTTGGTCTCTCTCCATCATGAAAGATCTTTTTTGTAGGTTCATATGAAAACAAAGTGTCATAAAAGTCTTTAACAACTTCGTCTTTCCATTGAGATAAAGTATCTTTATGTTTAGATAATATTTCATAATCTTTATCGTTTAAACCTGTTAAAACCTCATAATGTTTTAAAATCTCTTCTAATTTTTGATTAACATCAGCCATAGATTCACCTCCAAAGATGAAATGTAAATTACGTCCGGTTTTATTTTTATTTTTCTTTTTCGGTCTTAAATATCATAAATGTAAAATTTGCTAACATCAAATTTTTGTATAATATTTCGTTACATTAAATAAAAAGGTGAGAAAATGATTGTTATATTTGATGTTGACGGTGTTTTAATAGATGTATCAAAATCCTACCACTACTCTATAGTAGATACTGTTAACTTCTTTTCTGGAAAAAATATTAGCAAAGAACCGTTACTTGATATAAAGTTCTCTTTTAATATAAACAATGACTGGGATGCCTCTATAGCGGGAATCATATATTCAAAACTAGGATTACCTCTTGAAGAGTTTAAAAGGATTTTTAAACCATACAGCAGTTCTTTGGAAAAGATGTATCAGTTTGCAGAAAAAAATAATATACCATTACCTGAGTATAAAAACTTAGTTGATTATTTTGAAGAAAGATATCAGGAACATAGAAAAAAAGAAGAACTTATATTTCCCCATGATGTGCTTGAAAGAGTTTATAAAAAAGCTGATATACTAGGGGTTATAACAGGAAGACCTTTTTCTGATCTTGATTACTCTTTTAAACACTTTGATTTATATAAATACTTTGATTACATAATAACAGAGGATGATATACCAAATCCTGAACTTAGAAAGCCCTCTTCATATCCCTTAAAACTGTTTTTTGAAAAGGTTTCTTATGAAGAGCCAGTTTTTTACATTGGAGATACAAATGCAGATCTTCAGATGATAAATTCGTTTAATAAAGAAGAGAATAAAAACGTGAATTTTATTTTAAAGGAAACACCTCATAACAAGGATATAAATGCGGATATAAAAATAAAAGAGGCTGATGAAATATGCGAGGTATTAAATAGTTATGATTATAGCCATTGATGGACCTGCTGGTTCTGGAAAAAGTACAATAGCAAAATTGCTAGCAAAAGAACTTGGTTTTACATATATAGATACAGGAGCTATGTACAGAGCTGTAGCTTTAAAGATAAAACGTTTAGGAATAGATCCAGATAATAAAGAATCTGTAATAAATGTGTTAAAAAAAACAGATATAAAACTAAAAACAAATAAGGAAGTTAAAGTATTTTTAGACGGAGAGGATGTTTCATCTTTGATTAGAACAGAGGAGATTGGAAAAATAGCATCAAAAATAGCAAGATATCCAGAGGTAAGGAAAATACTGGTAAAAATGCAGAGAAAGATAGGAGAAGAAGCAAAAAATGCAGTTATAGAGGGAAGGGATACAGGCACAGTTATATTTCCTGATGCTGACATAAAGATCTTTATGACAGCAAAACCTGAAGTAAGAGCAGAAAGAAGATACAAAGAGTTAAAAGAGAAAGGATTAAATGTATCCTATGAGGAGATTTTAAAAGAAATTATAGAGAGGGATAAGCTCGATACTACAAGAAAAGATAGTCCTCTTAAACCCGCTGCTGATGCTATTATATTAGACACAACGGATAAATCATTGAAAGATGTTTTTCTAGAAATACTATCCATAGTAAAAAGTAGATTAAAAACATCTTGAAAAATTTTTAAAATGAATATAAAATATTTATCCGTTTAATGCGAGAGTGGCGGAACTGGCAGACGCGAGGGACTTAAAATCCCTTGGCCGCAAGGCCGTGGGGGTTCGATTCCCCCCTCTCGCACCACTTATTTAAGTAATTCACAAAATTGTTTAATCATCACAAACTATTATTCTTTTAACAGACACTAATAAAGACAATATAAAGTTTAATTATTCCATTTTTGAAAAAACACATATCGCATCAAGAATAGATAATAAAAAATAGCTTTATTTACAGGTAAGCTCCGAGAAAACCTATAATCTTAAATATAATTTTCTCTAATCAGAGCCCTACCTTTGGGGAGAAGTATTGCCTATACTCTGCACCTTTTTAGGCAAGCTCAATCTAAAAAGGATTGTTGAGTAAGAGTTATCCCACGAGAGAGCAGGAAGCCATACATTCAAATGTTAGGAAGATGTCCCTTGAAGAAGAATTAGATATTTTTAAGTCCTCTTTAAGAAGACATGTCGTGGAAAAGACAAGTACTTTAGATGTTTATTTTGGAAAACTTCTAAGTGTTACCTTAACATATCCCTGATGATTTTTGAAGCTTTATCTAATGCACCAGTTTCCCCTAACTTTTCCTTTACTAGTTTTAGATCTTTTTTTGTTGTTTCATAAAGCTTTTTATCTTTTAGATAGTTTTTTGTCCATCTGTATATATTTTCAGGATTACAGTCTTTTTGTAGAAGCTCCTTTATTATCTCTCTGCCAGCAATAATGTTAGGAAGACCAAGATAGTCTATAGAAACAAGGAGTTTTCCTATAAAGAATGTTAGAGGGGATACTTTATAAACAAGAACAAAAGGGGTTTCAAAAAGAGCTGTTTCCAAAGTGGCTGTTCCAGAAGCAACAACCGCAAAATAGCTGTGTTTCATCACCTCATAAGAGGGATATGAAAATATTGATTTATCAACAATAGATATAGGAAGATTAAAAGAAGAAGCTATCTCTTTTACTTTTGAAGAAACATTTTCTGTTGTTGGTATAACAAAATGAACATCTTCCTCTTTTAATATTTTCCCTCCAGCCTCTAACATTACTGGAAGGAGCGTTTTAACTTCACTTTCTCTGCTACCAGGAAGTAAACCTATAACCTTCTTTTCATCCTCTATTCCAATTTTTTCTCTAAAAGAATGTTCTGTTTCCTCAGTTTTTATAATATCAAGGAGAGGATGACCTATATACTCAAGTTTAAAATCTTTCCCTATGTAGTCTTTGTATATCTCTTTTTCAAAAGGCCATATAGAAAGGAGAAGATCTGTATTTTTTACTATTTTAGGAATTCTACCTTTTCCCCAAGCCCATACTTGCGGTGCAATAAAATAGACTGTTTTTATACCTCTCTTCTTTGCCTCTTCTAAAAGTCTCAGATTAAATCCAGGAAAATCAACAACAACTAGCAGATCTACACCTTTATTAAGTTCTTCGACAGCTTTTTTAAACGTTTTTTTTATATGGAAATACTTTGGAATAGCTTCTGTTATCCCAACTACAGATATATTCTCAATGCTTTCAACAGTTTTACATCCAGCCTGCCGCATTTTTGGACCTGTAATTCCTATCCACTCAACATCTGGAATTCTCTTTATCAATTGAGATGCATAGTTATCTCCAGATATTTCTCCAACACTTATAAATATTCTCTTCATAAGACCTTCAAACCTGTTTTCTTGCTTCTAAAATAAGCTTTTTCATTCTATAAACAGCTTCATGAAGACCCCAAAACACAGAATTTGCAATAATTGAGTGTCCAATGTTTAACTCCTCTATCTCCTCAATAGCAGCTATAGGTTGAACATTTGTATATGTTAAGCCATGTCCTGCAAAAACAGATATACCTTTCTCTCTTCCATACTTTGCAGCTTTTTTTATTCTCTCTAACTCTTTTTGAACATTACTTCCTGTAGCATTTGCATACTCTCCTGTATGAAGCTCTACAGCATCTGCTCCAATTTCGATAGATGCATCTATCTGCTTTTCCACAGGATCAATAAATGTAGCAACCTTTATATCATTTTCCTTAAGTTCTCCTATAAGAGAGGTTAGATAAACTTTCATCTTTAAAACATCTAATCCCCCTTCCGTTGTTATCTCCTGTCTTTTCTCTGGAACAAGGGTAACTCTATCAGGTTTTACATCTATTGCTATGAGTTTCATCTCCTCTGTTGGTGCCATTTCCATATTTAAAGGAATTCTCTTTATAGTACAACGAAGTCTAATCACGTCCTCATCCTGTATATGCCTTCTATCTTCTCTTAGATGAAATGTTATCTGATCTGCTCCGGCATCCTGAGCAATAAGAGCTCCTTTTACTGGATCAGGTTCATACGTTTTTCTAGCCTCTCTTATTGTTGCAATATGATCAATATTTACCCCTAACTTCATCTTTTCTCCTTAAGTGCATTAAATTTTAGACGAAATAAATTGTACATTATACATTCAGGTGAGGGAAAATGTATAGGAAGATAATGTTAATCTTCTTAATGCTTATAAATGTAGCTTTTTCTATGCACATTAGAGCTGGAAACCATCCAGATAGATTTAGACTTGTATTTGATAATAAAGAGAATGCCTCCTTTGATTATATACCTTTCTGGGATTTAAATATTATAGTCATTACTCTCAACAAGAATATTCATCATTTTGATCTTTCTTTTTTGAAAAATCCAAAAATAAAAAGGTACATAAAAGATTTAGATATTATAAAAAGCAGAAACCATACAAAGCTAGTTATTGAGTTTGATCCATCTTTTAAAGGTATAGAGGTTTTTTCTCTTAAAAAGCCAAACAGGGTTGTTTTTGATTTTTTAAAGAAAAAACATATAAGAAAAAGAAAGGATAGTATTCTACTTGCAAAGAAAGAAGAAAAAAAGATAAAGAAAACTATTAAAAAAGTAGATATCTCATCTGTTGATGAAGCTGATAGATTGATTAGAAGTATTATAGAAAGTAGCTATAAAAAAGATAATTTTAAATCTATAAAAAATGTAGCAAAAGAGAAAAAATACACAGCAAAAAAGTATTACAGATTTTCAAAATCTAAAATTATTGTTATAGATCCAGGGCATGGTGGTAAAGACCCTGGTGCTATAGCAAATGGATTAAGGGAAAAGGATGTAAATCTTAGAATAGCAAAAGCTTTAAAAAGAATCTTAGAAAAAGATAAAAGATTTAAAGTCTATCTAACGAGAAACTCTGATAGATATGTGTCTCTTTATAAAAGAACATTATTTGCTATAAAGAAAAGGGCTGATCTTTTTATAAGTATCCACTGTAACGCTTCACGAACAGGAAGAGGATACGGAACATACGTTTATACTCTTAATCTTAGAGGAGCAAGATCAAAACTTGCAAGACTAGTTGAGCAAAGAGAAAATAAGGTTGTTATAGACTATGTTAAAGTCAGCGCAAATCCTTATGTAAATAGAATAATTGCTGATTTAGCTATTAGTAATACAATGACCGATGGTCTTATATTTGCAAAACATCTAAAGAAGCATTTAAGAAAAACAGTTGTTTTTAGAGGAATAGATAGTGCAAACTTCGCAGTTTTAAAAACTCCAGGAATACCTTCAGTGCTTGTGGAAACAGCATATATAACAAATAGAAGAGAGGCAAAACTTTTAAGAAACTCGTCATTTATTTACAAATTTGCTAAAAGTATATATGAAGCAATAGTAGAATACTTTTATTGATGGTGAGGTATGATAGTAGGTGTTGATATAGGAAACACAACAACAGAGATAGGTTTTATTGAAAATCTAAACAGTATAAAGAGTTACAAGATATCTACTGAGAAAAAAAGGACAAAAGATGAGTGGAGTCTCTTACTCTCACTTCTCTTGAAAAATGAGAGAATATTCAAGACAGATATAGAGGCAGTTCTTATTTCATCTGTTGTTCCAACAATTGATACAAAGTTATCACAGACATTTAAAGATACTTTGTCTATAGATCCTTTATTTATTGGAAAGGATGTTCAGATCCCAATTAAAAATATGTATAAAAAACCGGAAGAGGTTGGGGCAGATAGACTTTTAAATGTTTTTTCTGCAACTAGAAAGATAAAACCACCTCTTGTAGTTATAGATTTAGGAACAGCAGTTACATTTGATATTGTTGAAGAAGACGGTTCATATCAAGGAGGTTTAATTTTTCCAGGTATAGAAAGTAGTATTGAATGTCTATTTTCAAAAGCTGAAAAACTTCCAAAGATAGATATAAAGCTTCCAAATTATGTAACTGGGAAAACAACAGAAGAAAGTATAAATGCTGGCATATTTTGGGGATATATTTCTTTAATAGAAGGAATTGTTAATCTTATAGAAAAAGAGTATAAAAAAAGTTTTAAAGTAGTTATTACTGGAGGTAGTTCTGAAGAAATATTTAAAGGTTTAAAAGAAGGTTATATTTTAAATAGAAAACTTGCAATGGAAGGTTTCTATTATCTGTATAAATATCTTCGCAAACAGTAGTAAGTATTTGCTTTTTTTCTAAAATACATTTAGTATTTATATAGACAAAATAAGCAAGGAGGTTATTATCATGGAAGCAACTTTTGGAGGCATTCCTATAGCTGAAAAAATACTTTTAGTTCTTATGTTAGCAATGTTATTAGTTCTTTGGGGAACAATTATGTATCAAATGGGAAAAGAGTAATAATTTTTATTTTTTGAGGTAAATATTATGGAAAATCAAGAAACAAAAGCTTATCCTTTTGCTTTAGTTGGTTTTTTTGTAACAGATAAAGAGGTTAAGGATGTTTTTAGGCAGAATATAACCCCTGAAGAATTGGAAAAACTTCAAGAACTTCTTAAAAAAACTATATTTAAGGAAGGGGTAGATATAGCTATATCTCCATTCATTGTTCCACCTGATCAAGTGGATGATGCTCTTAATCAACTTGCTGAAGTGATATTCTCCAAGGAGGAGAATCAATAAATGGTTAAGGTTATAATCTCCGGCGTTTTGGGTCGCATGGGTAGAAAAATTGCTGAATTAGCCTATGCTGACCCAAACGTCGAAATTGTTGCAGGTATAGAAAGTCCAGATTGTGTTCATTCTCATGAGAATATAGGGGAGATTTTAGGGGAAAACATAGATGCTCCTATTGTATCAGATTTGTCAAAGGTCATAGATAAAGGTGATGTCATTATTGATTTTGCAGGAAATACAGAAGCTGTTTTAGGACATGTTAGATTAGCTGCTGCAGACAAAAATAAAAAAGCAATGGTTATAGGAACCACTGGTTTTTCTCAAGAAGAGCTAGAAGAGATAAAAGAGTTATCTAAAGATATGCCAATAGTTTTAGCTCCTAATATGAGTATTGGGGTAAACCTATTATTTAAACTTGTAGAAGAAGCAGCAAGAGCTTTAAAAGATAAAGGTTTTGATATAGAAGTTGTTGAAATGCATCACAGATATAAAAAAGATGCACCTTCAGGAACAGCTGTAAAGTTAGTTGATATATTAAAAAAAGAAACAGGTATTGAAAAGGTTGTTTATGGAAGAGAAGGCATTTATCCTGAGGGAAGACCTTCTGACGAGATAGCTGTTTTTGCTTTACGTGGTGGAGATGTCGTAGGGGAGCATACTGTTATATTTGCAGGTTTAGGGGAAAGAATAGAGTTAACCCATAAAGCTAGTTCGAGGGATATATTTGCAAAAGGGGCTATAGAAGCAGCTAAATGGATAAAAGACAAAGAACCTGGATTATACGATATGATGGATGTTCTTGGATTAAAATAATAAAGTATGATAAAGAAAAAAACCAAATTTTCTTTAAGTGAAAGTTTTTCTTTTGGGACAATAGGACTTCATTTAGTTTCAGGTATTATTGTTGGAACCTTTGTAGGATATATGCTTGATAAGTTTTTCAATACATCCCCATGGATGACTATTATATTTTTCTTCCTAGGTATCATTGCTGGATTTTATAACATGTATAAAGATGCAAAAAGATATATAGAGAAAGAGGAAAAAGAGTTAAAGGAGTTAGAGGAAGATAATAACTCTTCCTCTTAGATTTTCTAAAAAATTTCTCAATTTGTAATTTTAGTTTTATCTGTCCCTAGGATTAACTTCTACATTTTTATGACCTTTTTTGATTTGATCATATTTGTTTGTCTCTAAACTTTCATTTTTCCTGCTTTTAAATATTGTTTAAAGTTAGACTACAACGTTAAAAACATGGTTAAATTTTATTGAAATTTAAATGTTTTAACTATATTTAACATTCTAAAACTTTTACAGAGGAAAGGGATGGCAAAATTAAAGAAAGGAACTAGATGTACTATATGTAAGGCAAAAGGAAAGAAGGAAAAGGCTATTGTTTTTCTGCCTCATCATAGATTAGCTTTATGTAAAAAACATTTTATTGAGTGGTTTGAAAAAAGAGTAGAGAAAACTATTAAAGAATTTAAGATGTTTTCAAGAAAAGATAAAATTCTTGTTGCTGTTTCAGGGGGTAAAGACAGCTTAGCACTGTGGAACACTCTAAATAAACTAGGTTATGAGGCTGATGGATTTTATATAGATTTAGGTATTCCTGAGTATTCAGAAGACAGTAAAAAACTTGCTATCACCTTTTCAGAAAGAATTAAAAGACCTCTTCATATTGTTTCTCTAAAAGAAGAGATAGCTCCAATCCCTGTAATAGAAAAGTCAACAAATAGACCAGCCTGTTCTGCCTGTGGGACAGTAAAGAGATACTACATGAACAAGTATGCAAAGGAACTTGGATACAGTATAATTGCTACAGGGCATAATCTTGATGATGAGGCAGCTGTTTTATTTGGAAATACTTTATCTTGGGATATTAAATATTTAAAGAGACAGTATCCTGTTTTAGAGGAAGAAAATGGATTTGTTAGAAAAGTAAAGCCTCTATGTAAAATAACAGAGAAAGAAGCTGCTTTGTATGCTTTCTTTAACAACATTGAGTATATAGAGTATGAATGTCCTTTTTCAGAAGGCGCATCCTCTATTGAGTATAAAGAACTTTTATCACAGCTAGAGGAAAAACACCCAGGAACAAAACTACAGTTTTATACAAACTTCTTGAAAAAGATGTATCCTATTCTAAAAGAACATGAGAAAAAACAGTCAGAAGAAGTATCATCATGCAAAATATGTGGAGAACCTACATTTTGGGATATATGTAGTATTTGTAGATTAAAAGAAAAAGTAGCTGCAGGAAATTAAAACAGCTTACCTACAGCTACATCATAAGTGGCATAGGAGAATATCTCACTTAAAGATGGATGGAAGTATATAAACTCATGTATTTCTTCTGCTGTCATTTTGTTTTTAATTGCTAGCTGCATTATATGGACTAGTTCTGAAGCACTACTTCCTACTATAGAGGCTCCTATTATTTTTTTACTCTCTTTTTCAAAAACAAGTCTAACAAATCCTTCTTTCTCATGTTCATCAACAGCTTTATCGTTGTACATAAAAGGAAAGTATCCTGTTACTGTTTCTATTCCTTTTTCTTTAGCCTGTTCTTCTGTTAAACCTATCTGTCCAATCTCTTCAGCTGTAAATACAGCTGAAGGTATTAGAGAGTAGTCAACCTTTTTACTGTTTCCTGAAATAATATTGTGTACAGCAATCTTTGCCTCGTACATAGCAACATGTGCAAGCATTGGAGAACTTACTACATCTCCACAGGCGTAGATATTATCTATGTTTGTTTGTAAAAAATCATTTGTTTTTATAAATCCTCTCTCATCTTTTTCTATACCTATAGTATCAATATTAGAATTTGGTTTTCTTCCTACAGATAGAAGAATTCTATCCACTTCTAATGTTTCCCCTGTAGAAAGAGAAACATTAATTTTATTTTCTTTTATAGAAAAATCTTTTACAGTAGTTTTTAAATAATACTTTATACCAAGCTGTTTAAACTTTCTCATTATAAATTTTGAAACTTCATTTGAGATAAACGGAACAGGTAAAAGTCTATCTTTTATCTCGACAATATGAATGCTTGCTCCATATCTGTTTGATATATACCCAAGTTCACATCCAGCTACTCCACCACCAACAATAAGAAGGCTTTCAGGAAGTTCTTTTAGATGATCCATATAATCTTCTGTTGTAAGAATGTACTTCCCATCAGGAACAAGATTTCCAATAGCCACTGGTTTAGAACCTGTTGCAATAAGAATGTACTTTCCTTCTATTATCTCTCTTGTTCCATCTTCCTTTATAACTTCCACTTTATTTTTGTCAATAATCTTTCCTTCACCTTTATAAACAGGAACTTTTTTAGCTTTAAAAAGCTGAGATATGCTCTTTCTCAAGAAGGCTATATTCTTTTCCTTACCTTCCCATGCCTTAGAGTAGTCTATTTGATGATCTGTTATATGTATGCCGTACTCATCTAGAACATTAAGCTTTTCTATGAGATGAGCTCCTGTCCAAAAGTACTTTGTAGGTACACAGGCCCTATTAAGACAGTTTCCACCTAATTTATCTTTTTCAACAACCGCAATAGATAAACCTTTTCTTAAAGCTGTTAAAGCAGCTTCAAAACCACCTGGACCTAATCCAATAATAATTAAATCAAACATATTAATCTCCATTTATGGAATATTTAATGTACAGTTTGGTTCATTTGCTTCCTGTATATCAGAAATTCTTGCCGTTAACGATATATTTCCTATCTCTATAGACTTATCGTATATAACCTCTTTTCCATGAACAGTTATAGTTATATCAAAATCATCAAACCATCTATTTTGATAAAAATAAAGTTTTTGATTTTTTTCAAATAAAGGGAAAGAACATGTTTTTGTTTGACCTGCCGGTATTAAACATGTTGTTTTATATGTTTCTCGTCTTACTGGTATATTTGTTTTTGTTTTAGGTTTAAATTCCACTGTATAATCGGTTATCTGAACATCGGAAGGTTGAATTTTTATGTTTTCGGGAATAACAGACTTAAACGTGACCTGAACAGCATCTCCTATAGGAATTTGATATCCTGTACACTCCCCCTGATTATCATTATCTATTTTTGTTATAAGATCTATTGTAAGATAAGTTGGTTCTACATCTGTTACTTCTATTAATGTTGATATCCCTGCATCTGAGCTTCCACCAGTCCCACAGGAATAAATTAGAATAGAGGTAAAGAAAAAGGTTGCTATTTTAATTTTCATTTATCCACTCTCCACTTTTCGTTATTCATATATAATTTTAGGCGTAATGAAGATTAAAAGCTCCTTATTAGTGATGTTTATAGATTTATTTTTAAATAACCATCCAAGAATAGGTATTCTCCTTAACCCTGGTACCCCATACTCTGAAACTTCTTGAGATTTTTCTAATATTCCACCAATAACAATAGTTGTCCCATCTTTTGCTATAACTTTACTTGTTATAGATTTTGTTGATATAGGCGGTTGCCCCAATACAGCTTTTCCAAAATCAGGAAAGTCCTGTGTTAGTTCTATATTCATAATAATATTTCCGTCAGGAGTTGTTCTAGGAATAACGTTTAGTTTTAAAACAGCTTCCTTAAACTGAACATTTGTTCCATACTGAGCTGAAGAAGACTGATAAGGGATTTCTATACCTTGAGAGATTTCTGCTCCTTCTCCGTCTATTGTTACTATCTTTGGTCTAGATAGCAACTTAGATTTACCAATCTGTTCTAAAGCTGATAGTTGAAGATCAAGACTAAAATCAGGAACTTTAACAAGTCCTATAGAAATAGATGCACCTTTTCCTGGAGATACATTCTGTCCTGGAAAATCAAACATAAAATTTGTTAATGTTCCACGATTTAATGAATATCCTAAACTTCCTACGGAACCAGAACCTGCAGCTGTCCACTGTATTCCTAAATCCTTTTTGTATCCTGATTCTACCTGAACAATTCTTGCTTCTATAGCAATCTGATAAGGCCTATTTAAAAGAAGTTCAGAAAAATCCTTGTATATCTTTTCTATTACTTCCGGTTTATCTGTTATACATAACTTAGGTAGAGAAGTAATTATGCTTTTTTCCTTTTCTTGAGCTGATTCTCTTCCTCCTTCCACTCCAGCTTTCTTTTCAACACCTAAAGCTTTAGATATCTCCTTTGATTTAAAAATGATAGAACCAAATCTTGAAAGATAGTTTTCCTTTATTGTCATTAAAAGTTCTGCTGGTTCTAAAGCTCTAACATAGTAACATTTTGTTCTTATATTTATTCTCTGTGCTTTTGCTATTATCTTTGAAATACGAGGAATATTCGTTTTCATCTCTATAATTGTTAATTTACCTGTTTTTGGATCATACTTGTAACTTCCGTAAGCTGATAAAGCAGCTATAAGTTCATCTTCTATCTCTTTAAATTTCTGGGGATCTACATAAACCTCTTTTTTTACTAATAAAGATTCTAATTCTGCTTTTTTTGCTTCAATTTCTTTAAGCTTTTGAATTTTTTCTTCCTCTGTTTTCTCGATCTTTTCTGCTTCTACAATAATAGGTTTTACATACTCATTAACGAGGGTTCTTAATCTGTTAATATTTTCCTTTGTATCCCATACATAAATGGCATTTCCTGCATGGTATATCTTCACTTCTGCAGAAGAAGATACATTACTTCTTACTAGTTCTATTAAACCTTCAAAAACACTTTTACCTAGATATTTTGCAACAACTGGAGGTAAAGTAAAAAGTGCCGAATCTGCTATCTTTATCTCATAAATATTTCCCTGCTTTACATATATAAGTCCATAGTTTTTTAAAATTAACTTAAAAATTTTATCTACATCAACAGGTTTTCTAAAAGATAGATAAACAGGACTATCTTTTTTCTTTACAGCCTCTTTATCCCAAATAATATTTTTATTTGAAATTTTTGATATTGCATCAATAACAGTTCCTAACCTAGCTCCAAAAAATTCTGCAGTAAGAAGTTTTCCTGCAAAACTTTCAAAACTTATAAGTAAGACTAATATTAAAGCAAAAACCCTAATATTCCTCATTTTATCTCTCACTCTCCAATTATTTTCAAGTCTTCCCTAGAAATACCAATGTCTCCTTTAATTATCTTTTCGGGGTCTTTGCGGGTTTTTATTAACTTTGCTCCATCTTTAGTTTCAACAATGAGGTAGTTGGCTCCATTTTTAACTTTTATATATCCAACAGTATTTTTTAATTCGGTGAATACATCGGAAGCTTTAACAGTAGTCACAGAAATTACCAAACATAATAAAACAATTAATTTTTTCATCTTAACCTCCTTTCTGGTAAGTAGAAAGTAGAAAGTTTAACTCTTATTTTTAAACCACTTTCACTTTTATTTATATTTACGTTGTCTATTCTTATGTATCTTTTACTTTTTCCAACAAAATTTATAAACTTGTATAA
>JALVKE010000082.1 GCA_027028005.1 Persephonella sp.
GCGAAGGATTAAAAGCTGTATTTTCTGAGGATGAGATTAGTGTTATTTTAGAAGGTGTTTATCACCATAAACCTAAAAATGAAATAGAGTTTTTAATACAAAAAGCAGACTGGGTATCTTCTTCAGAAAGGGCAAAAGAGGGGAACATTTTTAATTTAGAAATTTTGCCAGAAAATAAAAAAGATAAGCTCCAAAAGTTTGCAGAAAACAATCCAAGATTAAGAAGCGTTTTTGAAAATTTAGAACTAAGTAAAAAACCCAATCCTAGAAACTACTTTTACAAAATATCACCTTTGAATTTATCTGAAGATATTTTCCCAACTGCATTAGAAGATGCATACGCAGACATATATGAAGACAGTAAATATTCAAAAGAAGAACTATTAGGTTCTTACTCTAAGCAATGGGAAGCATTTAAAAAAGAATTTAACGAAAAATTAAAAGATTCAGAGTTAAAGTTTGACACACATCCAGAAAAAGTTTTTAGTTTAATTTACCACTTACTTTACAAATATCTATGGTGTATCCCAGCATCAACCTATGATAAAGAAAACTATTCAAATCACTATCCAGACATCTCACTTTTTGACCATTCAAGGGTTTTGTCAGCGGTAGCTTGTTGTTTTGTAGATTATGATAAAAATGGGTTTACTCAAAAATCTATAGAAACATTTAAAGAGGAATTAAAAGATAAAAAAGTTTTCCTTCATGTAAAGGCTGATATTAGCGGAATTCAAAAGTTTATTTACAATGTATATCAAGGTAAAGGTGGAGTTGCAAAGATACTCAGAGGAAGAAGTTTTTATGTTGCTTTACTTCCAGAAATTTTATCCCGCTATATCCTGAACGAACTTGAATATCCTATATCTAATCTGCTTTATAGTGGTGGCGGAATTTTTGAAATATTAGTCGCAAATACAGATGAAAATAGGAAAAAATTAGAAGAAATCAAAAAGGAAATAAATGAATTTTTATCATCTGAGTTTGAAGCAGATTTGGGACTATCCCTTGGAACTCACGAATACTCACCTGTAGAAATGATGGAAGATTATAAAGATGTTTTAAGATGCTTAAATCAGAACCTTGATAATGCAAAGAAAGAAAAGTTTGAAAAACTCATCGATACTGGAGAAATATTTAAAAAGTTAAATGAAAGAGCAGAGAAAATAGAAGGAAACAAAAAGAAATGTCCAGTTTGTCAAACTTATTTAATAAGAGAAGATTTAGAAGGTGAAGATGATATATGTGATATTTGTTTAACATTTAAAAACATTGGTAATTTTTTACCAAAAACACAGTCTTTAATTTTTTCGAAGGATAAGAAATTAGAAGAGAAAATTGATAAAAATGATAAAAATAAAGTTATTAGCTTTTCAAAATTCGGAACAATATACCTTTTGACTGATGAAAACTTCACAGATATATCGGATTTATACAAAAGTCCTGAAAGCACAGAAATATTAGACATAAATGACACAAAATTAGACAAATACATCACTGGTTTTAAATTTATGGGAAAAACTGTTCCAGAAGTTATTAAAACTATTTCCAAAGAAGAATGTGGAGAAGATGAAGATATATACTCAGGTCAAATAGCACCTTTTACTTGCCTTGCAAAATATTCTAATGGAGATAACAGAATAGGAATTATTAGAATGGATGTTGATAATTTAGGAAAGTTATTCAGCAAAGGTTTAGGTGATAAAATTTCAATTTCAAGAATAGCAACATTCAGCCGCTCATTAGATTTATTCTTTGCAGG
>JALVKE010000083.1 GCA_027028005.1 Persephonella sp.
ATAATGAACTTAAGGGTGTTATTGAAATGGATGATATTATAGAAAATCTTATGAAAGATATTTTTGGATAATTTAAAAAAGCTACAACAAAAACTTTTTCTTCTAGTGGAATATTTAAAATACCAGGAAATTTTCTTTATAGACTTCTTTTTTGAATATATTATATTATCTTGAAATCTTAATAAATTAAGAGGAATAAAAATGAATAGATATAGAGTATTAAAGGAAATAAAAGATTACAGAGATTTAAAAAGATTATCAAAAGAAGAAATAAAACTGCTAACTGAGGAAATCAGAGACTATATAATAGATGTCACATCTAAAAATGGGGGACATATAGGACCATCTTTAGGAGTTGTAGAGCTAACTATTGCTCTTCTTATGGCATTTGATCCTAAGGTAGATAGGCTTGTATGGGATATTGGACATCAGGCTTACGCTTACAAAATACTAACAGGAAGAAAGGAAGAGTTTAAAACTTTAAGACAGTATAAAGGAATTTCAGGATTTTTAAAAAGAAAAGAAAGTCCATATGATCACTTTGGAGCAGGCCATAGCTCTACCTCTATATCTGCAGCTTTAGGTATGAGAGTAGCAAAAGATCTAAAAAAAGAGGAAGGATATACAGTGGCTATAATTGGTGATGGAGCTATGACTGCAGGGCAGGCTTTTGAAGGTTTAAATCATGCAGGGTGGCTAGATCCTTCTAAGTTTATTGTTATTCTAAACGATAATCAGATGTCTATCTCTCCTAATGTTGGTGCTATATACACATACTTTAACAAGATAATAACTAATCAGGTTTTCCAAAAACCAAGACAGAAGCTGAAAGAGATACTTAAAACAATATTTGGAGAATCAGGGGCCAAAATGGCTAGAAAACTTGAAGAGTATATTAAAGGTCTTTTTGCCCCTGGAGTTATATTTGAAGAACTTGGTTTTACATATGTTGGGACAATTGATGGACACAATATATTCGATCTTGAAAAAACCCTTGAAAATGTAAAACATATGAGAGGTCCTATTTTAGTTCATGTGATAACTCAGAAAGGTAAAGGATACAAACCTGCTGAGGATAATCCAACTCCATTCCATGGTATATCTCCTTTTGACAAGATAACAGGCACTCCTATTAAAAAAGCTGGAGCAAAACCTAGCTGGAGTAAGGCATTTGGAGAAGCCTTAATGGAGCTTGCAGAAAAGGATGAAAAGATTGTAGCTATAACCCCTGCAATGAAAGAAGGTTCTGGACTAACAGAGTTTGCAGAGAAGTTTCCTGAAAGATTTTTTGATGTAGGTATTGCTGAGCAGCATGCTGCTACCTTTGCTGCAGGTCTTGCTGCAGAGGGTATGAAACCTATTGCATCTTTCTATTCAACATTCTTACAGAGAGCCTATGATCAGGTTATACATGATATAGCTATTCAAGAACTTCCTGTTGTTTTAGCTATAGATAGAGCAGGATTAGTTGGAGAAGATGGTCCAACTCACCACGGCGTTTTTGATATATCTTTTTTAAGGGCAATTCCTAACATTATAATTTCAGCTCCAAAAGACTGGCAGGAACTTAGAAATCTTTTATACACAGGAATAAAGTCAGGAAAGATATTTGCTATCAGGTATCCAAGGGGTTCTGTTTTTGGTGAGAGGGAAGAAGGATTTGAAGAAATACCAATAGGTTCCTGGGAACTTATTGAAAAAGGAAGGGATATAGCAATTCTGGGGGTTGGTAAGTATGTAAAAAAAGCATTAGAAACTAGAGATATTCTAAGAAAGTATGGATACAATCCAACAGTTGTGAATGCTCGTTTTATAAGACCTTTTGATAAGGAAATGCTAACTGAACTGTTAAAAACGCACAAGTATATTGTAACTATGGAAGATGGAGCATTAAATGGTGGTTTTGGTAGTGCTATAGCAGAGTATATTATGGATAATGAGTATTCAAACACACTTATAAGATTTGGAATACCTGATAGATTTATTGAACATGGAAAAGTGGAACTTCTTGAAAAAGATTTAGGACTACTTCCAGAACAGATGGCTGAAAGAATAAAAGAGAAGATTTCTGATATCGATTATAAGGTTGTAGGATAAGAAAATATTCTGATAAAATTAGATATTGTCTGGGGACGTAGCTCAGCAGGGAGAGCACTGCCTCGGCATGGCAGGGGTCGCCGGTTCGAGCCCGGCCGTCTCCATTAAAGAAAAACTTCCTCTCCAAAAGCTGTTAAATCTATAAACTCATCTGCTATCTCTATAAGCTCTTTTGCAGCAGTCTGTTTAAAAGCAGCAATCTCAACCTTAACACCTTTTGTATGGAGATATCTTACTAAATCTACAAAATCTCCATCTCCACTTGCCAATATAGCAACATCTACTTTTTCTGCCATAGAAATAGCATCCATAGCAATACCCATATCCCAATCGGCTTTTATTGTTGTCCACAAGTTTCCCTGTTCATCTATACTCTTAAATATCTTAGGTTCCTTTACTCTAACTTGATAACCAATATGCTTTAATGTGTTTATAAAACCTTTCTGATCAACTCCCTGAAGTTTAACAAGGTATGCTATTGCTCTTATCAACACTCTCTCTCTCAAAACCATGTGAAGAACTTTTTCAAAGTTTACCTTACGATTAAATGTATCTCTAGCTGAGTAGTAGAGATTTTGTATATCAAGAAACATAGCTACTCTCTGATTTTTGTAAAGCTCATTTAATTTGTAATCTTGAAACATTCAATGCTCCTTATAAATTCTGTGAAAAAGTATTATATTATAAATAAGTGGTAATAAATATTAGGAGGGCTTTCTATGTCAAAAGCAGCTGTTAGAGCACAGAGATTTGTAATGGGTACTCTTTTACTTATTTCTATCCTACTGATAAATGTTGGTAATGATATTGGAAAGTATATAATCTATTTCATTATTTTTATGCTCTATCTATCTGCATTAACAGGATTTTGCCCATCTGACGTTGTATTTGAAAAACTATTTGGGAAAAAGGGAGAGAGTCAGTGAAATTTTTACATATATCTGATACACATCTAGGTTACTCTCAGTACGGTTTATCTGAAAGAAAAAGAGATTTTTTAGATGTTTTTCATGAGGCCGTTGATAGGGCTATTGATGAAAAGGTAGATTTTGTAATCCATTCAGGAGATTTTTTTCATACATCTAGACCTTCTAACGAAACATTTTTAGATGGAATAGAGATAGTAAAGAGATTGTTTAATGCCAACATCCCTATATTCACAATATCTGGAAATCATGATAGGGGAAGTCAGGTTAGAGATGTTTCTCCTTTAGCTATACTACAGTCTTTAGGATTAAAGCTTGTTGATACAGACTTTATTGAATACGAAGGTATATTCATAGGTGGGTTAAAGTATCTATCAAAGGCAGGCTTAAAACAGACAGGTGGTATAAGAGTAATCTTAGAAAGGTATCTTGAAAAGATTACAGATAGTAACGCTTTTAAAATACTGATGCTTCATCAGGAGTTTCAGCCTTACTTTCCAGACAGTCCTCTATACATGCAACAGGAGATACCTGAAGGTTTTGATTATATAGGTATTGGACATTACCATATAAGACAGGAGCCAAAATTTTTAAATTCTGCTACTGTTGTATACCCTGGTTCTACAGAATTTACAGCTTACAACGAAAATGAAGATAAAGTTGAAAAAGGTTTTTACATTGTAGAGGTTAAAGATAGAAATATAAGCTGTGAGTTTGTTACTTTTAAAAGAAGAAGACCTTTTATTTCAGTAGATTTTGAAGAGGAAAATATAGATGAGATCATTTTAAATATAAAAGAAAAGGTAGAGCATCTACTTGATAAAAAACAGAAAAAACCTGTTGTTATACTGAAAGGAAATTTAAGAAATCTTGAAGTTAAAGATATTATCTCTTTACTAAATAAATACGGTCTCAATGAAGAAAAAGTTCTCCATTACAGATTTAATCTATCAAAAGAAACAGAAGATATAACAGGAATTTCTCTTGGAAATGAAGAGGAAGATATTGTTTTTCCTGCTTTAAAAGAGCTTATAGGAGATGAAAATCTTTTTCATATAGTAGAGGATGTCATAAAGAACCTACAAACTTTTGAAAATATTGACGAGGTAAAAAAGTATCTAAAGGAAAATCCTGATATCTTTACTGTATAGATTATTTCAGTTTAAAAGATAATCTGTGTATAGGGGTTATTCCAAACTTTTTTATCTCTTCTTTATGTTTTTTTGTTGGATATCCTTTGTGCTTGTCAAAGGAATGAGGATAGATCTTTGAAAATTCTTCCATTATTTCATCTCTAACGGTTTTAGCAACAATAGATGCAGCTGCAACAGATAAACTCTTTTCATCTGCTTTTTTAACAGAAATATGAGGATAAGGATTAAATTTTACAAAATCCGTTATTATAAAATCGTAAGGGTGCTTTAGATCTCTTAAAGCCCTTTCCATAGATAACTTTGTAGCCTGATATATATTTATCCTATCTATTTCAGAACTACATACAATTCCTATCCCAACTGCAAGAGCTTTTTCTTTTATCTCTTTTAAAAGCTTTTTTCTCTGCTTCTCAGTTAGTTTTTTTGAATCCTTAAAGAAGAAAGGCTGAATATCTTTTGGAAATATAACAGCGGCAGAGACCACTGGACCTGCTAGTGGACCCCTGCCTACTTCGTCTATACCAACTATATATTTATAGCCTTTTTTATAAAGAGATTTTTCAATCTCCAGCATCTATTTATTTTTTGCTTCCTTAGCTGCAGCAGATTCTTCTGCTCTTTTTCTGATCTCCCACTCTTTGATTTCTTTAATTCTAGCAGCTTTACCTCTTCTTTCTCTAAGATAGTATAGTTTAGCCCTTCTAACTTTACCTCTTTTAGTAACCTCTATTTTGTCTATTGAAGGACAAGCAAAAGGAAATATCCTTTCAATTCCTACACCATAAGACTCTTTTCTAACTGTAAATGTTTTTCCAGTTCCGCTACCAGAAATTCTGATTACAACCCCTTCAAAAACCTGAATTCTTTCTTTGTTTCTTTCCTTTACTTTAACATGTACTCTTACAGTGTCTCCCACTCTAAATTCAGGAATATTTTTTGGCATATAACTATCTTCTATTTCTTTAATTAATGCCTGCATCTGTTCCTCCATTCTGTTAAATTTTGCAAAGCAATAGTTTAATACATGCTATTTTTAATTTCAAATGTTTTTTTAAAAAAAATAACTGATATAACTTGATAATGGCTACAAAATTCTTAAAATTAAGATAATAAGCAAATAATTAACATTTTTTAACAAACGTTTAAAAAAAGGAGGTTAGAAATTGTCTGAAGATATTAATCCTCAAAAGAATGTTGGGAAATCACCTGTACAAGAAACTATAGATAAATGGATAGAAGGATGGAATGAACATAATTTAGATAAAATAATGGAAGTTTATGCAGATACAGCGGAACTTTATGATCCTAAAATAAAGGAAGTTTATCCTGATTCATTAACTCTTATTGGAAAAGAAAACATAAAGAAATATTTTTCAATAATTTTGAAAGTTTTTCCTGAATTAAAAATAAAGCCTTTAGGACTTTGGATAAAAGGAAATGATGCTCTTTTAGAATACTATATTTATACAAATCCTGAATCTAAAATAGATGTTATTTCAAAATTTTATTTAAATAAGGATTACAAAATTCAAGGTCATTTTGTTTACTATGGACTTTCTTATAAAGAGGAGATCTAATATTGAAATGCCCACAGTGTGGTTCTTTAAAAGATAAGGTGGTTGATTCTAGACAATCTAAAGATGGGACTGTTATAAGAAGAAGAAGAGAATGTCTTGAATGTGGTTATAGATTTACTACATATGAAAGATTTGAAGAGGAAAAAATTATCGTTAAAAAGAAGAATGGTAATACTGAACCATTTTTTAAAGAAAAAATAATAAACGGTATACGACTTGCTTCAAAAAACAGACCTGTTTCAGAAAAACAGATGGAGCAGATTGCAGATGAGATAGAAAAATATCTTATAGAAGAAGGTAAATTAGTTGTTGAATCAACGGAAATAGGAGATTTAGTTCAAGAAAGATTAAAAAAGATAGATGTTATTTCTTATATACGATTTAAATCTGTATACAATGAATTTAAAGATTTAAGAGATTTTGAACAGACTCTCAAAGAGATTGAAAATATAGAGTAGGTGTTCTAAATTTTTATAAAAATTTATTAAATAAGGTAAAAAGATGTATATATTTGAAAATAGAGAAGAAGCTGGAAAACTTCTTGGAAAGCTATTATCCCAGTATATTGAGAAATTAGGTTTATCTCCAGAAAATACTATTATTTTAGCTATACCAAGAGGAGGAATCCCTATTGCTTACTATGTTTCTAAGGAAACAGGGATTCCATTTAGTTTGGTGATTACTAAGAAAATAGCTATGCCTTTTAATCCAGAAGCAGCTATTGGTGCAATTGCACCAGATGGTACGTATATGCTAAGTAGCTATGCATATTATCTATCAGAACCTCAACTAGAAGAAGCAAAAAGATTAGCTTTAAAGGAAGCTATAGAAAAACAAAAGAAATATTTAGAAAAAGAACCTGATTTGAAAGGAAAAAATGTAATAATTGTAGATGATGGAATAGCTACAGGATATACAGCAATGGTAGCTGGGATGTATGCTAAAAATAAAGGTGCTAATAGAGTGATTTTAGCTGTTCCTGTGTGTCCTGCAGATAGTATAAATAGAGTAAAAGAAGTATTTGATGATGTTATCTGTTATGAAAAGGTTGATACGCCTTTCTTTGCTGTTGGAGCTTTTTATAAGGACTTTCATCAGGTATCTGATGAAGAAGTAAGAGAGTATGAAGAAAAAGCCCGAAGAGAAGGGCTTTTTATTTAATTATTTTGATCGTATTTCTGGAATATGTTGGTTGTTTGAATAAACTTTCTTGTGAGTTCATCTAACTCATCTGAGTTATCTAGGATATAAGGGGTTATTTCAATAATAAGTTCTGTTTTCTTTCTCTCTTTAGATCTTATTTTAAAGAGATTTCCTACAATAGGAATATCTCCAAGACCTGGGACTTTGTTTTCTCCTCCACCTTCTGTTTCACTTATTAATCCGCCAAGTAAAACAGTTTCTCCTGTTCTTAAAGTTACTTCTGTGCTTATAGATCTGTTTAAAATAATAGGTGAATTTAATCCTGGAGCATAGCCTTGAACTTCACTTAAAGATTGGGAAACTTTAATTCTTAATTTTCCTTGAGATGTAATTGTTGGTGTTACATTTAGGTTCACACCTGTTGAACGGTATTGGATATTTCTTAATATACTTGGCTGATTTCCTGCTGCTAGATCTGGAGATGTTGATTCGCTTGTTATAACAGGAACCTGTGTCCCAACATTTATGCTGGCAGATTTTCCATCTAAAACAACAATATGTGGAGTAGATATAATATTTACTAAATTTTTACTTGCAAAGGCACTTAAGATAGCCTGAAATCTACCACTTGTACCTGTTAATGTGTATAAAACACCTGCTGCTCCAGCACCTCCACTACCAGATAAGAAATTTATAGTACCTATTAAATCACTACTTGTATGTTTTAGATACCACTCTAGTCCATACTTTAATTCATCAGAAAGGGTTAATTCAGCAATGGTAACTTCTATAAGTATCTGTTTTGGAGGAGTATCTATTCTCTTTAAAAGCTGTTTTATCTTTTTCCAATCTGAAGGATACGCTGATATAATCAGTGTATTTCTTTCTTCATCTACTACTACATTAAAGCTTTCAAAAGGAGATATAGAAGATTTTATAATTGTTTTAGATGTTTTTTTCTTTGTTTTTCCTTCCACTTTTGCAACTTTTCTTGGAACTGAAGGTAATGCACCAATTAACCTCTCTAATATCTCCTTAACTTCTTTAGCAGATCTATTTTTTGTCTTGTATGTGAAAAGTCTTACATCTTCTCCTAAAGATTCTATTGTATCTATTCTTGAAGTCCAAAATTTAATTGTATTTATCCATTCTTGTTTAGGAGATACAACTAATACTCCGTTTATCTTATCTAATGGGACTAATAATAATCCGTTTTTGTGAACATCATTTGTTAATGGAATTCCTATATTCTTTATTATTTTTTCTATCTCTTTTTTAAAATCTTCAGGCGTTACGTACTCGAGTTTTATTAAATATATATATTTATCTTCAAAATATGGTCTATCTAATATTTCAATTAATTTAATGATTCTTCTTAAATCTCTTACTTCTCCAGACATTACTATACCATTTGCATAGTACAGTCTTGTATATAAAATTCCTTTTTTACTACCAAGAAATAAACTTAACGTGGACATTAATCTTTGGGCATCAACATAATATGTTGGGATAATAACTGTAATCTTTTGGTCTTCAGGAATGTTTCTAGGAATAACTCTTCCTATAACAATATTATCTGAATATGTTGATAGAGATACTCTCTTTGCTTTTTCTATTTTAAATATACCATTTTCATATTTAACAGAAATCTGATATTTTTTTAATAAATTTATAACAAAAAGTAAAAAAGCTTTAGGTTTCATCGGTTCAACCATATTTATAGTTATCTTATCTCTTATTCTTTGAACTTCAGGAGATACTATATAGTTGACATTTAAAATCTTTCCAAAAACAAGATTTATAAAATCATATATAGGAATATCTTCTACAGATATCTGAACATCTCCTGAGACAGGTAATCTTACCTGAGATAATGTTTGAACTTTCTCTTGAGAAGCCGAAATTATTCCTTTTGGCTTCTTTATAACAGAAGGAATCTTTATTATTTCTAATTTATATTTTCTTTTTTCTTTCTCTATTTTTCCTTCTTCAAAAGATATTCCCTTTTCTCCTTGCGTAGTTGTTTTTTCTTCACTGGATTTTATCTGTTTATAAACATTTTTAAATACAGGAGGTTTTTTGGCATATTTGGTTTTATATGAGCAGGATGTTAGGTACAAAATTAGAACAGGTAAAAGAAATCCTATTAGCATATATCTTTTCATTTTTTTAACTCCTTCTTTAACTTTTTCTTAAACTGTTCTAAATCAACATAGAAAACTTTTAGTTCTAGAGTTTCAAATTTATTTTTTCCAATAGGAAACTTAACATATATTTTACTTTTCGTTATCTTATCTATAAATAAATAATCGTTAAGTTTATCTCCAACTGTAACAATTTTATATTTTGATGTTTTTAGTTTTGGATTCACAAAGATAGCAAATGGTTTTTTGTTTACTACAAATACTCCGTAAAATTCCCATATTTCATTTCTGTCTTCAGGATTAATGATTGCTTCTCTATTTCCTATTTTACGTACTGTATATTTTATATAATGTTTCTTTTCCTTTTTCTCTTTTTTTTCTATTTTTGGTTTAGGATATCTCCATAATTCCCAATTTCCTAAAACTGTAATAGCATCATTATCTTTTCTAGCTAACTCTATGTACTTTGATATATCTTCTACATTTAGTTCACTCATTTTGAAAGAAACATTGACTTCTGGCTTTAACTCTTGATTCTGAAGAAAAAAATCAATTCCTGTATAGATAAGTACTGCAATTAAGGATATTATGATAAGAAATATATTTTTTTTAGTCATTTTTTATTCTCTTCTTCCTGAGTTTTTATTTTATAACCGGAAGCTTTAAATGGAAAAAGTAAACTTAATGGTCTTGTTTTACCAAATTCTAAACTTTTTAAGTTTATTAATTTTTTGCCTGTGTATATTTTGTAAAAATACATTGCAATTATGGGAGGAGAGGATTTTACACTAGCGGATACTGGAAGTTCCACATAGGTATCGTATACTAATGGTTCATCCCACGATGCACCTAAAAAATTTGCATCAACTTCCTGAGCTATCTTTTTTAGAAATGTTTGAATATCACTTTGAATCTGGGAATTATTTTCTTCTTTATAAAGATATTTTTCATTATTTTCTGCAATCTTTAAGAGATTTTCTATCTTTTTTAAGATAATCTCTTTTTGATTTTTTATACTCTCTTCCTTTTGGATTTTCATATTTAAAAACTTTATCTCTTCTTTATAAGCGTTTATTTTCTCATCTAAATCTGATGAGAAAAATATGTATAGTAATATGCTTACAAGTAAAATAAACAGACTTTTATTTCTCTCCATGTTTGATCCACTCTTTTACATACAGTTCTACACTTAATATTTCATAATCTTTACTTAAACTATCAGGTGCACTTCCTAAAATTTTAATATCCTTAAACAGACTAGTATCTAATAGATCCTGTATAAAATTACCTCTTTTTTTAGGTAATCCTATGGATACAGATATAACTTCAGGGGAATAAACAATATTTTCAATAAAACCTTCATATTTTTCTATAATTTTTGCAAATTCTGTAATAACAATAATAGGGAATGGATATCTCAATTCTTTTTCAACAAAATTATTCCAAAATTGACTTTTTTCTTTTGCTAGTTGAATCTTTTTTTTAATTTCTTTATTCTCAAGTTTTAACTGAAAAAGGTACTCTTCTAAAGCTGACTTTTTCCTTTCTAGATATTTAACATCTAAAAACTTATATGCTAGCAAACTTAAGAAAAATATAGATAAAGGTATTGATATATTATTCAAAGTAACTTTTAGAATGTTTTCTAATGAGAAATCAAATCTTGAGAATTTTATTAGGTCTTTTATATCATATTTGGGCTTAAATGATGTTATTTCTATAGTTTGAGGGTTTTTTAATGAGTACTCCTTCTCTAATAACTTTAATTTTAAATGAAGTTGTGGAATTTCACCTTTGTATGTAATTTGAGATTGTAACTGTCTATTTTTTACCACAAGAATTGTAGTGTAATTATTTTTTCTGTAAATTATAAAACCATTTTCTAAATTTAATTGCTTTAATAATAGATAACTTTCTGGTATGTATACTTTGTTTTCTTCCAAAGGATATTTAGTAAACCAAATGTATATATATCCATCTTTTTGAAGAAATATAACATCACCGTTTTTAAAGGGAGATTTTTCAATGTAATTTAGTTTTACCACTTCATAGTTTAGTTTAATATTTGGAGGTATGTTATCTTTTATAAAGTATGTATCTTCCACAGGAATAATTTTTATCAGATTAAACATTTTTTTTGTCTGGCCACTCCCTTATATTATTCTTTATACTTGTAGACAACATATGGTGCTTCATTTAATTCTTTAAAATCTATTATACAATAAATTTTTTCTATAGCTTCTCCTCTTTTGATGTTTATTTTTATTTTTAAATCTTTAGATAAATCTATATTTAAAAACATGTTTAAAATGTTCTCTTTTTTTAAAAATTTTTCAAGCTCTTTTAATTTTCCTCTTCTTTTTAAATTTTTTATCTTTTCAAGTTTAGTTTTATCTATATAAGGAAAATTTTTTAGTAAATTAAGATCTACTAAAAATAAGTTTAAATCACTACCCAAGTAGGAGACAGTTACATATTTTTTTAGTTTTTTATATATATCCTCAGAATATCCCTTTATATCTAAAATTTCCTCTAAATCCTGTAAAAAAGCATTATTTCTCGGAGTATAATAAGCACCTTCAATGTTTTTATAGTAAGAAAATTCTGCTCCCCCATTTCTTACAAGATTATCTTTATCTATCCAATCAAGGTATGTATTGGTTAATTTAACTCCTTCTTTTTCTCCAAGGATTTTAACTAGAAGGGGTCTTAAAGAACTTTCATCTGTATGATAAAAAAGATTTGCTTTTGCTGATAGATCAAGTACAGATAGATGTACTCTATTCTTTATATTATACTCTCTGCCATCAAGGATAATTTCATCAGGATAATCTTTATCTATTTTATTTAAAAGAATTACTTTGTAGTTTTTAAAGTTGCCTGTTGCAAACATGAACTTTAATTTTTCTATTTCAGATTCAGCAGCTATTTTAACTTCTAGTTTATCAAGTATTAATTTATATGAGTTTATAATTTCTTTAGTTATTTTTACTGTGAAGATAGTTAAAGCTGTTGCTATAGACATTATAATAAGAGATATAATAAGTACAGAGCCTTTACTAGAACTCTTCATATATGGAGTCTCCAATCTCTTTTTTGGGATAAGCATTTGAAACTATTCTAAAGTAGTATGTATATTTTTTTTTCTCATTGCTCTTTTGAAAGGTTATCTTTATAACATCAGGAAATGTCTTTTCTAGGAAGTTTTTTTCTACATTATTCTTTATAAAAGAAAAATTTAAACTTTTTATATCTCTTAAAATAACAAGTTTTTTAGGTTTTTTTCTTGTTTTTAATGTTTTGTAATCTGTATCTTTATCGTAAACAGGATACTCTTTCCATACAAGTTTATCTTTATCTTTTTCTAAAATTACTAAAACTATCTCTCTTTTTTTTATAAGAATAGGCTTAGTTGTTACAAAAGAGATTTTGCTTTTATCTCCGTAAAAGTAAAACTGAAATATTTTTAGGTTATTATCAGCTGCATCATTTTGAGTTAGATAAAAAAATGTACTTCTGATTGCATCTCTTACTTTAGATAATCTTTGTAGGTCTTCTGCATACGGAAAGTTTATATACTTAACAATATTTATAGACTGTTTAAATGCGTATGTAACAAGGGTTATAGCTATAGAAAATATAGCTATAGCAACTAAAAGTTCTACTAGTGTAAAACCTTTACCTTCTTTTATGTGGTATTTGAAACTCAAATTCCTTTACCTTCTTAAACTGTGTTTTGTATAACGTATATTTCTTATTACCTACCTTAAGATCTATTTTATAGAGGTACAGTTCAAAATTCCCTTTTCCTATAGAGGAAGTTTCTGTGTCTGACTCAACGGTAAAACCCTTGGCTGCGAGAGATACCTTATAGCTGTATTTAATACCATTTAACTCTCCAGATCCTGCAGTGTTTTCTGTAAGTTTTTTTGAGATTATCATATCTTTTATAGATAACGTGGTCATATATATATTTTTATACTTATCCATTTTACTTTTATACATAACAAACTGTTTGAAAGCTGCATTTATAGAGACAATAGCTACAACAAGGATAATAAGGGAAAGAAGAACTTCTATAAGGGTAAATCCTTTATTATTCATTTTCATCTTTTATAAAGGATATAAACTGCTTTTTTTTCTGAAAATTTTTTTCTTCAGCTTTTTTTATATAGTTCTCAAACTTTTCCTGCACTTTAAAGAAGGCAGGAAAAACAATAGATATAGTGATTGCTATTATTGTAATTACAATAAGTATCTCAATAAGTGTAAAACCTTTTTTATCCATAGATATCACTCACACTTACAACAGCTAGCATTATTGCCACAACAATAAATGCAACAAATAGTCCTAAAATTACAATTATTGCCGGTTCTAAATATGTTAGTATTCTTGATACATCGTTTTTAAACGATTCCATATATCGTTTACCAAGTTTTTTGAATACCTCTCCAAGTTTTGCACTCTGTTCAGCAACAGCTACAATTGATATAACATTATCAGGGATTATGTCATACCTCGCCCATACGTTGCTTATTCTTTTCCCTTTTTTTATCTCATTAACTGTCTCATTCATAATATTCTGAAGTGTCTTATTTCTTGCTATCTTTGATGAAAGTTTAAGGGCTCTACTTATCTCAACCCCCCCTTCAAGCATTGTTCCAAGGGATGAAAAGATATTAGAAAGCTCCACTTTTAAGGCTATATTTTTCACTAACGGAATTGAATAAATGATTTTTGAGAGGTTTTTGCTTATAATTCCTGAAGAAAAGCTGTATATTAATAAACTGATAATCACAAATGCCCCTATAAGAATTACATCTATATGCTCATTAACAAATCTTCCAAAATCTAGAGTTATCTTTGAGATTGTTGGAAGTTTTTCTAACTCTTTTTCTGTAAAAATATCTGAAAATTTTGGAAGTATAAAACCTGCAACAAAAAATACAGTAAGTATAGATACAATAAGTAAAAAAGCTGGATAAGCAGTAGCTGACTTTATCTCTTTTTTTAGATTTTCTCTAAAGTTTAGATCTTCCAATATATCTTTAAAGGCTGAATGTAGATCTCCTATCTCCTCCCCAACAGAAATAATGTTTATATAAAACTCAGGTATACTATATTTTTTCTCTATACCTGTTTCCTTTAAAGCTACTGAAAGGGTTTTTCCTTCTTTTAACTTTCTTAAAACTGTTTCCCAAAATTCTCCTACAGACTGTTTTGAGGAATTTTTTATCATTATAGATATAGCTTTATCTAACTGGACTCCTGAGGTTATAAGATAGTCTAGCTCTTCTATTGTGTTGGCAAAATCTTCTGTTGTAAACTTTCCTTTCTTTTGTTTTTTAGTTTCTTCTTTTATCTTTGTAAGAAGAATACCTTCCCTTTTTAACTCATTAACTAGCTCCTGATACGAACCTATAAACTTTCCAGTTACCTTTTCCCCTGATTTTGTTACTCCCTCATAAACAAACAAACTCATGATGCTACCCTTATAACCTCATCTATTGATGTTCTTCCTTCTAGGAATTTTAATAAGCCGTCTGTAAACATTGAACGGTATCCAAGTTCCTCTATATTGCTAAAGTTTTTCTCCTTATCAAAACGTTTTATAACCTCTTCATCAAAAGGAACTATCTCTGCTATTACTGTTCTCCCTTTATATCCTGTATAGTTGCAGTGTTTGCAACCTTCAGCCTTTTTAGGAGAGTATTTAACAAAAGGATACCTTTCAAGAAGCTCTTCTATGTTATAAGCCTTTTTAAACTCTTCAGGTAGAACAATCTCATGACTACAGTAAGGACATAAAGTTCTTACTAATCTCTGTGCCATAAGTCCTATTATTGATGCTTTTAAAAGGAAGAACTCCACTCCCATATCTAACAGTCTTGATATTGATGCAAGAGCACTGTTTGTGTGGAGGGTTGATAAAACAAGGTGACCAGTTAAAGAAGCCTGAATGGCTATCTCAGCAGTTTCTAAATCCCTGATCTCACCAACCATGATAATATCTGGGTCTTGACGAAGAATGCTTCTTAATGCATTAGCAAATGTGTATCCAATATCTGGCTTAACATTAATCTGGCTAATTCCTTTAAACTCATATTCAACAGGATCTTCAACAGTTATGATTTTTACATCATCTGAGTTAAGCTCAGAAAGAATAGAATACAAGGTTGTTGTTTTACCTGAACCTGTTGGTCCTGTTGTTAAAAATATACCGTTAGGTTTTCTAACAATCTTCCTAATAAGGTCTATATGATCTTGATAAAAACCTAAACTCTCTAGTGAGTAATCAATATCTTCTTT
>JALVKE010000084.1 GCA_027028005.1 Persephonella sp.
ACTAAAGAGTTAAGCATTTTCATCTCTTCTTTTAAAAGACCTGCTCCTGTCGTTATATCTTTTCCACCTAAAGAGTTAGAGCAAACAAGCTCAGCAAATTTATCTGTTCTATGAGCTGGAGTTTGCTTTTCAGGTCTCATCTCATAAAGGTCTACTTCAAATCCCTCATTTGCTATCCTATAAGCTGCTTCACTACCAGCAAGACCTGCTCCTATTACTGCTACCTTTGCCATTTTTCACACCATAAATTTTTATTTTTGCTAAAAATTTATACTTCTTTCAGAAAATTCAAATGAGAAATATTATAAGAGATAAGAGGGCTTTAAGCCCTCTTTTTAGAAGATAAAGTCAAATCCTGTGTAAATAGCTCTTCCTGATGTAGCATATCCGTCAACTGTTTGATAGTACTTATCCGTAATATTGTCAAGTTTTACGTAAAACTTGAGATTTCTAAATACATTTATATTAGCAAAAGCATTTACTACAGTGTAATAACCTGTCTGAACATCTCCTATATCTTTTCTACTTCCTATATAAACTCCAGAAAAACCAATATTTATATTCTCATCAGGATACCAGATAATATCAAAACCAAACTGATTTCTAGGTCTTCTAGGCAGTCTTTTTCCATTTTTATCTCTTGCTTCTAAGTAAGTGTAGTTTAATCTGATATATACAGGCTCTAAGAATATAGAATAAGAAGCGTCAACTCCTTTTATCTTTGATTTTCCCTCTACATTTTTATACTTGTACGTAGCAAAATCGTATTCAATCATGTCTTTTATTGAATATTTAAAGTAAGTTATATTAAGGCCCTTTACACTAACTCCAACATCCCACTGAATACTTTTTTCAGGGATAAGATTTGAATTTCCCCAGTATGGATTATAAAGTTGGTCAATTGTTGGAACGTTATAACCAGTCCCCCAGTTTCCATGAATATCTATATCTTTTTTAAAGAAATATTTTCCACCAAGTTTCCATGTTGTTTTGTCCTTAAAAGCTGAATAACTGTCATGTCTTAGAGATTGAGAAAGAAACAAGTTTGATATATTCATAACATTTGTTATAAAGTATCCGTTATTGTGAAACCTTTTGTTTAAAGATGTTCCACCTGATTTATTATGAATAAAATGCTGCTTTGAAAATCCCAGATTAACAAATCCTAGATTATAATCAACTTTATCCTTTACTGTATACTCTCTGTACTCTCCCTCATATCCCCTAAACTGGCTTCTTTTAAAAGTGGATTTTGTAAATAATGCTGTGATTTTGTTATTTTTTATATGTTTAGAATACTGAAGCTTGTAAGCTTTTTGAGAATAGTGGTTAAAAAATGCTGTTGTTCCATATCCCCATGGATCATCATAATCTTTAGCATCTGTTCCAGAAGCAGCATCGTAATGGATTACTGCATCAATACTTTTCACAACAGCTTCAAATCTGTCATTTTCAGTGATGTTCCAGCCTGTTTTCAGGTTAAATGATTCGTTTCTATAAGGATCCCTTTCCCATCCTAGCTCATCCCATCTTTTTCCATATCTAGGATCAGACTTTTTAGGTTCTGCTGCTGAATATCCTGAAGTTTTAAACCAGTAGTAGCTAAGAAGAACATCAAATTTTTTGTTTGAAAAAGATAAAGAAACCCCTGCCTTTTTTGTATTGTAATCTCCTAATAAACCTTTCGCTTTAATATGGAAACCTTTTTTTGGTTTTCTTGTAACTATGTTTATAACTCCTGCTACAGCATCAGCTCCC
>JALVKE010000085.1 GCA_027028005.1 Persephonella sp.
TATCTGTATACATCAAATTTTAGTATATATGACATATCAAATCCTGACTTGCCAGTTAGAACAGGTTATTATTTTTCAGGTATAGCAGCTTTTTCCATCAAAGTAAACGGAAATTATGCGTTTGTAGGAGATTATAAAGGCATTGAAGTAATAGATATATCAGATAAAAATAATCCTGAGTTTGTTGGAAGTATTGTTTCTTCAAGTGTAGTATATGGAATAGACATTAAAGATGATTATCTACTTATAGCTAACTATACAAAAAATCTTAAAGTTGCTTCTATACTTTCTGGAATACAGAGTATATCCAAAAAAGATTTTGATGAACCTGAAATTGTAAAAACAGTGGAAACTCATGACTATACAGAAGGTTTATTTATAGATGGGAATGACTTGTATGTTGCCAATGGAAACAATGGTCTAAAAATATTTGATATCTCAGATCCTGTAAATATGACTCAGATAGGTAACCTTTATACATCGTATGCGAATAAAGTTTATGTTTTAGGAGACTATGCCTACATTGCTGACCATACTGCAGGATTACAAATCATTGACGTATCGGATAAAACAAATCCACAGGTTGTAGGTTCTCTGGATACTCCGGGTGCTGCTTATGATGTATTTTATAAAGATGGATATGTATATCTTGCAGACTACAGTTCACAAAACATGTACATCATAGATGTGTCCAATCCATCAAATCCTTCTATAACAGGTACTTTACCAACATCAACTTATGTTTATGACGTTTATGTAGTAGGAAATTACGCCTATGTTGCAAATGGTTCATCTGGTTTACTAATAGCGGATATATCAAACTTATCAAATCCTTCCGTTGTAGGAAGTTATGATACTGATGGTTCTGCTTACGGTATAACAGTGGACGGTAATTATGCTTACGTATCTGATGGTAGTAAAGGTTTAAAAATAGTTGACATATCAGATAAAACAAATCCTACTCTTGTTGGTTCAGTTGACACACCTTATGGTGCAAGGAGTACTTTGGTTTACGGAGATTATGCTTTTGTCTGTGATGGATTGTCAGGTGTTCATGTTGTTGATATTTCTGACAAAGCAAATCCAAAGATTGTTGAGTATATAAAGAATAAACATTATGCAGAAGAAGCTGTAATAAAAGGAGATTACCTTTTCATAGCTGACGAGATAGGAGGAATACTTGTAGTAGATATGAGAATCTTTGACCAGCTTTGATAAAAAGGGAGGACTCCTCCCTTTTCAGCTAAACATAGCTTTTAGTTTTATAAATGGGTCTTCATCTGTGAATATTTTTCTAAAGGGGATTCTCTTTAGGACAATCTGTTTTTTTAGATTTGTGTCTAATTCTTCAAGATTTTGTTTGTATGTCTTTACCATTGGTGATATTAAAAGGGGAATTTTTCTTTTTCCGTCAAAGGATTTCAGCTGATAGCCAGTGTATTTTGACGGATTTTCCTCTTCTCTATCTCTTACACAAACAACAGCAAGTTTATGTTTTGAAGCGATTTTTATAAGGTTAACTGGATAAACAAAATCTCCTATAAGCACCACTAAAGACCTTTTATGTCTGCTAAGTATCCTTTCTAAAATCTCAGGTTTTAGTTTTTTATCTTTAAGGTTTAATGAATAGATAAAATCCATTATGTTTGTTATCTGCTGTGGATGGTTTCTGTGGGGAAAATATTTTTCAACTTTGTCTGTGATAATGTATGTGTGAAACTTATCCTTCTGATAAAGGGCTGAGTAACCTAAAA
>JALVKE010000086.1:0-24568 GCA_027028005.1 Persephonella sp.
ACTGTTTATAAGTATAAGAGAAAAAAAGCAGAAATACATTTATTAACTATGTATTAGTCAAACTAACCGCATATGTAAGGTAGGTTGTTTTTTTAATTTATAGTAAGGCTATTTAAAGTTTCTTTAGCAAAACAGAAACTAGAAAATCTTTGATTAGATTTCGGTGAATTGTTTTAACCTTATATGTTACTTTAAGTATATTTTAGTTATTAATTTTATTTCATACTACGAGGTATAACAATGGCAACCATAAAGAAAACAATATCATTACCAGAAGAGTTATATAAAGAGGCAGAGAACTTATCTCAAAATTTTAGTGAAATAGTCAAAGAGGTTCTCTCTGAGTATATAAAGAAGAAAAAAATAGAAAAATCTCTTTCCACTGCAGGAGCCTTTAACGATATGAAAGAAACAGGAACAGAGTATGTAGATAGAATAAGAAATGAGGACATATACTTAGAGGAAGAAAGAATTGGTAAATAAGTTTATTATTGATACATATGTATAGACTTTCTGAAAGGGCAAGAGTATGCAATATCTCTCATCAAAGAATTCTTAATCAATAGAAATGCTTACCTTGTCCAATCTTCTATTTTTAATCCTTCTATTCTTGAAAATTCTTTTGTATTATTTGTGACTAAAATAGCATTTAAGGATAATGCATGAGCTGCTATTTGAAGGTCATAAGCTCCAATAATATTACCTTTTTTCTCCAAGTAAGCTCTTAGTTTTCCATATTCTTCAGCGGCATTTAAATCAAATGGTAAAACTTCAAAAAAGTCTATAAATGTTTTTACTATACTGATAAGTCTTGGACTTTCTTTTTTATATGCTCCATATAAAAGTTCAGATGCAACGATACTTGAAAGAATTATTTTATTATCTATGCTGACCATTTTTAGCTTTTCCTTTACAGTTAAAGGTTTTTCCCTAATTATGAAACTGCATATATTAGTATCAAGCATATAAATCTTCAAAATAATTCCCTTCCCTGAACCTTTGGCTGTTTTCTGTCTTTTAGGAAATCCTTAGCTTCTGTTTCTTCCAATAATTCAAATAAAACATCCCATTTTTCTCTTTCAGGAAATATAATCAATTTATTATCTTGTTTTGTAATATAAACTTCTTCTGCATTTATTTGATAGTCTTTAGGTAATCTTATAGCTAAAGAATTTCCACTTTTGAAGATCTTTGTTTTTTTCATTATACATCACCTTAATATTTGTATATACTTTAAAGTATATACAACTAATTTTAGAATGCAATAAACTTTGCTAGAAGGGTAATCCTTATATTCGTGTAAGCTATACCTCTGTTAAGCAAACAGCTTGACTTTAAAAAGCCGGGAGGATGTCACAAGAAATGTGAAACATTATCCAGAAAAGGATTTATTATCAGACTTTTCTAAAAAATTATTATTTGGAGGATAATTGATATTTGCTTGTTTCCTTAGGAAATATCCTTTATATTTTAAGTTGAGCAAATAAATCCTATAAACAATTCCTATGAAAGAGTTCATTAAACATAGTCTTACAAATAGAGAAAAGAAAGCACTAATGGAAATTAAGAATTTCATAAATCAGACTTTCGAAGAAAGTAAAGTCTTTATTTACGGCTCAAAAGCCTATGGAAAACATACGCAAGAAAGCGATTTAGATTTACTAATAATAGTTCCAAATTTGAATTGGAAAACAAAGAAAAAAATCATCAATAAAATTACAGAAATTAATTGGAAGTATGATACAAATATAAGTCCAGTTATTGTTTCAAAAGAAGAGTGGATTAAGTATCCAACAATGCCTTTATTCCAAGAGGTTAAAGAGAAGGGATTGGTCGTTTGAAAGAAAAGATAATTTATTACTGGATAGAGAAATCCCATAAAAGCTTAAAATCTGCGATTTTGGAATACCAGCAGGGATATTTAGATTTCGCAGTAAACCGTTTATACTATGCCGTTTTTATATTATAAGTGCTTATTTCTTTCAAAAAGATAAGTATTTTAAAAAGCATTCAGGACTAAGGGCAAACTTCCATAAGGAATTAGTTAAAAAACAAAATAGATAAAATCTATGGAAAACTTTATGATGAACTATTTGAAGCAAGAGAAGAAGGGGGTTATAAACCTTTTGTTAGCTTTGAAAAAGAACAAGTTGAGGAATGGATAAAGTTAACAGAAGAGTTTGTAGAAAAAATGGAAGATTTAATTAGAAATACTTAATTCAAACAAATCCTTGGAACACATCACCATACAAAGACTTGCTAAATGCTTATTATATAAATAAAATGTTTTTAAAGCCAGTAGGCTTTTATGTTTCCTTTTATCCAGTCCCATAAAACTTTTTTTGCTGTTCTGTCTAGATCTATCTCTCCACCTGATATACGATAGTTAAGTCTTTCTCCTATCTTTTTTAATGTTTCCAATGGATCTTCTGAAGGTTCTACCTTATAAGCTTCCTTTATTGCCTCAGGTCTATGTTTAATAATCTTATCTAAAAGTTTTAAAGCAACTTCTACAGGCTGCTCTAATTTTTCAGGTATCCATGAACCTTTTATAGCTAAATCATCTTGAAACTCAAGGGTGATAATTCCAGGAGTATCTATAAGAAAAACGTTATCTGCAAGTTTTACAAGCATCTCTCCCCTTGTCATTCCAGGTTTTGGAGATGTTGTAGCAACTTTTTTCTTTTTTAATGTGTTTATAAGGGAAGATTTTCCAACATTTGGATACCCTAAAACACCAATTTTTGTAATTTTTCCTTTTTGGGAGAGTTTTTTTATAAGCTGCTGAAGTTCTCTTCTTCCATAATTTTTGTGAGCTGAAAAGAGGATAACAGGATACTCTTTTTCTATCTCTTTTTTTGCTTTCTGAGCAAACTTTTTAGGCACTAAATCAACTTTATTCATAACAATAACAAGTTTTTTCCCCATCTGCTTTGCTAGATCTTCTACTACCTTATTTCTTGTTTCATTTGGAACTCTTGCATCTACAACCTCAAATATAACATTTGCATCTCTTAAAACCTTTTTAGCTATACTTTTTTCTCTAAGCCATTCCCTTGGTTTTTCCATTCCTATCTCCAATGATTTATAATAGATTTCAACTTTCTAGCGGGGTAAAGCTTGAAAAAGAAACTCCTTTCTATTTTAACATCTGTATATGCCTTATCTAACTTCACCTATGGATATATTCTAAATGAAAAGAAAAATCCTGTTAATATTGAAGCTAAAAGCATAATAAAAGAAAATTCCAAGATAATTGCAAGTGGAGATGTTGTTTTAACATATAAAGATTTCACCTTAAAAGCTGACAAAATCATCTTTGATGCAAAAACAAAAAAGGTTTATCTACAGGGTAATATTGTTTTTGAAGGTAAAAATGTAACCATTTTGGCAAAAAAAGGATGGTTAGATATAAAAACTAAAGATGGAAAGTTTGAGGATATAACTCTTATTGTTAGCAATAAATACTTTGTAAAAGCAGAAAGTATATGGAAAAAAGGAGATACATTTTATTTTAAAAAAGGAGAGTTTTCCCAGTGTAGTTTTGATAAGTATGATTGGTATGTTAAAGCTCACGAAGGAAAGATAAGACCTAATGACAAGCTTGTTGCAAAAAACTTGACATTTAGATTTTTTAACCTGCCTTTATTTTACTCTCCATACTTTACATATCCTACTGTAAGAAGAAAAACAGGTTTTCTTGTCCCTGAATTTGGTAAAGATAGTTATAACAATTTCTTTATAAAACTACCTTACTTCTATATACTCGATGAAAGTTCAGACCTAACAGCAACGTTAGATTACAGAAGTAAACAGGGGGAAGGGTTAGATTTAGAGTATAGAAAAAAATTGAGTAAAAACAGCTGGTTTAACGGAGAATTTTTTTATTTTAAAGACAAAGGAAGTGGTGGATGGTGGGAAGGTAGAAACACTTCTCCTCTAAAAAACAGATGGAGAATAAAGGGAAAAGGTTTTTTTAAGTGGAGAGATTTTAATATATCTACAAATCTTGACCTTCCAAGCGATCCTTTTTTCTATGAAGATTTTTACAATGTTTCAGATTTAAGATATCTTTCTTACACAAAATCCCAGATCTTAGCAACATTAAATAAGAGAAACTATACTCTAGAGATAAACACAGATTATATATACGACCTTAGTACACCAACAAATAGATATACCCTTCAAAGACTACCTGAAGTTCGTTTTTACTACAAAAAAAGAAAACTTCTAAATAGATTTCCTGTATACGCTGACTTTCTCTCAGTTAATACAAACTTCTACAGAGAATCTGGAGAAAAAGCTATCAGATCTGATAATGCAATAAATATAGGTTTATACACACCTTTTAGGAACTTCTACAACTCTTTTGAAGTTATACCTAGATATACAGCTTACTTTTTCATAAATGGAAACCTGAAAAACAGTAGATACAGATCTTTAGTTCAGATAAGAGATACCCTTAGATACTATATACACAACACCTTTGAAAAATTTTCTCTCTCTACAATTCCTCAAATAGACTTTAATAATGTTCCAGCTTCTAGTCAGGGAAAACTTCCATATTTTGATAAGGAAGATAGACTAAAAGAAAAGTCAGATGTTGACCTATCTTTGTACAATATAGCCAGTTTTGAAGATAATGATTTTCTAAGATGGGAGATATCAACAGGATACTCTAGAAAAGGAAAGTATTACGTTTCAGATAACGAGTATAAAGGTTATTGGAAACCTTTTAAAAACAGTATTCTTTTTAAGATAAAAGAGCTAGAAGGAGAGCAGCTATTATTCTATGACTGGCAACTAGGTTATATAACCAGAACTATTACATCTCTAACAGTACCTATTGGAGAAAAGATCAAATATACCATTGTTCATTCTTTTGATAAAGGAATAGATCAGCCAAGTCTAAATCAGATATATCAAAAGTTGGAGCTCTGGTATAAAAGCTTTTATCTAGAAGCTTCTTTACTAAACAACATCAAGTTTGGTTATGTTCAGCAGAAAAAGATTAAACTTACGTATGATAGAAACTGCTGGAGATTCAGTATTAAATATATTGAGGATTATAACGTAGATTCAGGAAAAACATTCAGCAGTGTTGTCCTTGCTATAGATATTCTTTCTACTGAATATAAAATTCCTTTTGTTCAATCTAGCGGATACAAATGATAAAAAATTTAAGGAAACAAACAAATGGCTGAGTTTGACAAAACCTTAAGAGATATAGTTCAAAATATACCTCAGAAATTCGTAAGCATTTTAACAGGAAAGAAAGGAGTAAAAATCCTTGATAACACGTTTCCTTCTACCAAAGAAAGAGTAGCTGATATGGTTCTGCAACTAGAAGATAGCTCTATCTTTTATCTAGAACTTCAAACTCAAAACGATAAAAATATGCTCTTTAGAATGCTTGAGTATTATCTTCTTTTAGAACAAAGGTAGCCTGATAAGCCTATTAAACAGATGGTTTTGTATGTGGGAGATGGAAGATCAAACATGACAAAATATTTTAGAAACAGATAACTTGAGATTTAGCTATGAGATATAAAAGATATAGAATGTAAAGAACTTTTAAAAAGTGATAGTTTAGAAGATAAAATACTTGCTGTTTTATGTAAGGTAGAAGATTTTGAAGAGTATATATTCACATTGACAAAAGAACTGTTAAAATTACCAGAAAAACAAAGGGCAGACTATATAAAAAAGTTGTTGACAGCATTGAACTCCTAAATTGAAAATGAAGCTAAACACTCATGGAGAGGATGGCAAAAGAAGATCCTTTTTATGATTTAGGGTTTAAAAAAAGCCAAAAAAGAAGATATTACAAAGCTTCATCAGAAATCAAAACTAAATCCAGAGCAAATAGCAGATATTCTAGAACTACCATTAGATTTTGTAGAAAAAGTTATTGAAGAAACAAATTTAGAGAAGAGAAAAGAAAACAGGTAGCTTATGCTACCTGCTTAGATCTTCCATCCTAGTTTCCTTAATATCTCTTTTCCTTCGGGAGATATGAAGCTTGTATTCCAAGGTTGAGAGAAATCTAGGTTTATAGATACCTCATTGAGATTGGGAAACACGTTTTTTAGCTTTCTTACTATAGATTTAACAATAAAGCTTTCCATAGGACAGTCCTGTGTAGTAAGTGTTATCTTTATTTTAAGATTGTTATTTTCATCTATAATCACTTCCCTTATGAACCCTAGGTTAACAATATCAAGAGGTATCTCAGGATCTTTTATCTCTTTTAAAGCTTCTAAAATATCAAATTCTGTTATTTTTTCAGTGGTATCTATACTCATTGAATTACCTCTCTTAATCTTTGTAAACCATTTTTCCATTGTAGAAAGTATACTTTACTTTTCCTATGAGCCTTCTCCCTAAGAGGGGCGTGTTTTTACTTTTAGAATATATAACATCTTCTGTAACTTCCCAGCTCTCTGTTGGATTAAATATAGTAAGTTCTGCAACTTCTCCTTCTTTTATCTGTGGTGGTTTTAGTCCAATCTTTTCAGCAGGTTTTGTTGATAGAACTTCAATAGCTCTTTTTATATCAAAGTAATCCTTCCTAACAAGCTCAAGAACTATTGGAAGAGCAAACTGAAGTCCAATCATTCCTGGAGGGCAAACGTGATGCTCCATCATCTTCTCCTGATGAGCATGGGGAGCATGGTCTGTTGCTACAAAATCAATTATTCCAGAAGCTAAAGCCCATCTAACAGCTTCGATGTCTTCATGTTCTCTTAAAGGAGGTGAAACCTTTGCTTTACAGTCAAAATCAAGCCATTCTTCATCAGTTAAGTATAGATGGTGAGGAGTTACCTCTGCTGTTACTTTTGCTCCCATTGCTTTTGCCCATGTAACTATCTCAACACCAACTTTTGTAGATAAGTGACATATATGAACAGGCATGCCTGTATGTAATGAAAGAACACAGTCCCTAGCAATCATTGTATCCTCAGCTTCAGGAGGAAGTGGTGGAAGTCCTAAAGCTGCTGCTATCTCTCCTTCGTGAGTTACACCATCCTTTGATAAAGATAAATCTTCGCAGTGGTCAGCAACAAAAGAGCCAATAGAACTTGCAAACTCCATCGCCTTTCTCATAATATGGCTGTCCATTACAGGAGCACCATCATCAGTAAAGTAGACAGCACCAGCATCTTTTAGAAGGGACATCTCTGTTAACTCTTTTCCTCTTCTACCTTTTGTTACTGCTCCTGCAGGTAAAACACGGCATAAACCTACTTCTTCCCCTTTTTCTATAACATAGCGTATTAAAGATGCATCATCTAAAGCAGGCAAAGTGTTTGGCATACATACAACAGTTGTATATCCACCAGCTACAGCAGCCATACTACCTGTTCTTATATCCTCTTTATATGTCTGTCCTGGATCTCTAAAGTGAACGTGAATATCTGTAAAAGAAGGGGAGACTATATGATCTTTAGCGTTTATTACCTCACAACCGGCAAAAGGCTCTATATCCTTTCCTATCTTTTTGATTTTTCCCTTTTCTATAAGAATATCAAGATAATCTAATGTATTAGTAGATGGATCAACTACATAACCACCTTTTATTAATATAAGATTCAATTTTTCCTCCTCGGGGGTTTGTTGTCTTAGTAATAATAATCTATCTAATAACCTTTCCAATTCTATTAATTCTAATACCAAATGGTATATGCTTAGGATCTATTGAAAAATAAATTACAAAGGCAAGACCTATAATATTATCATCAGGAACAAATCCCCAATACCTACTATCCCTAGAGTTATCTCTATTATCTCCTAAAACAAAATAATGTCCTTTTGGAACTTCTACAGGACCAAAGTTTTTCCCTTCTCCGTCAAATATCTCCATTACTGTATAACTGTAAACAGAACCATCTCTTCTAGGTATATACTCCAAATATTTGGTAGCCTGATAGTTTTCTTCATGGTAAAAACCTATCTTCTTTCTTTTTAAAGGATTTCCATTAAGATAAACAATATCATTTTTTACCTCTACAATATCTCCAGGAAGCCCAATAATTCTCTTGATAAAATCAATTTTTGGATTTTCGGGATACTTAAAAACAATAACATCTCCTCTTTTAGGTTTTGTTATCCTGTTTTTATATCTGTAAAAATCTATGTTTGTAAAAGGAATACCTATAGACCAATCCCCGTAAACAAGCTTATTAACAAGGATGAAATCCCCAACAAGAAGGGTTGGTTTCATAGAACCTGAAGGAATATTAAAAGCCTGAGCAAAAAATATTCTTATAAAGGAAACTACAATAACAATAAATAGTACTGTTTTTAAAAAATCCTTTAAACTTTTTTTGTCTAAGATATCTTTGCTTTCTTTTTTCTCTTCCATCTATCCTCTCTCTTATGGATTGTAACTGTATGCTTTAGCTTCTTCATTTGCTTTAAGAACTTTTTTTCTCATTTCTTCTTTGTAAGCTTTTAGTTTTTCTCTTAAATCAGGGTATCCTACTGAAAGTATCTGTGCTGCTAAAACTGCTGCATTTACTGCTCCGGCTTTTCCTGTTGTTACAGTTGCTACAGGAACTCCAGGAGGCATCTGAACTGTGGAAAGAAGGGCATCAAAACCTTTAAAAGAGGAGTTATCTACAGGAATTCCTATTACAGGAATTGTAACCTTTCCTGCTATCGTTCCTGCTAGATGTGCAGCAAATCCTGCTGCAGCTATGATAACTCCGTAGTTTTCGTCTGCTGTTTTACAAACCTCAGCTACTTCATCAGGAGTTCTGTGAGCTGAAAGAATATATACATCAAAAGGAATTTCAAACTTCTTTAGCGTATCAAAACATCCTTGCATAAGCTCAAGGTCAGATTTACTTCCCATAAAAACAGCAACTTTTTTCATCCTATCCTCCTATTATTTAGGATTTTATTAAATGAAATGTGAAAAATTTAGAAAAAAGATAAGGGAGATTTCCCTTATCCGTTTAAAAGTTCCTGAAGGATTTTGTTTACAAGTTTTGGATTTGCCTTTCCTTTTGTTGCTTTCATAACCTGTCCTACAAAGAACCCCATGAGCTTTTGGTTTCCAGCTTTGAATTTTTCAACCTCTGCAGGATGGTTTGCTAAGACTTCTTCAACAATCTTTCTTATCTCCCCTTCATCTGAAACCTGTTTTAAACCTTTTTCTTCAACAATCTGTTTAGGAGATTTTGATGTTTTAAATACCTCTTCAAATACCTCTTTTGCTATTTTTGTTGAGATTGTTCCACTGTCTATAAGCTCAACAAGTTCTGCTATATGCTCAGGTTTTACAGGACTTTCTGTTATATCTATTCCAGCTTCATTTAGCTTTCCTAAAAGCTCATTTATTATCCAGTTTGCTATTGCCTTTGGATTCTTGCTGTATACTTCAACAGCTTTTTCAAAGAATAGTGCTCTATCTTTGTCTGCTACTAAAACATCGGCATCGTACTCTGTGAGGCCAAATTCTGAGATAAATCTCTGCTCTTTCTGGTCTGGAAGTTCAGGAAGAGAGTTTTTAATCTCTTCTATATAAGCTGTTGTTATTCTAACAGGTATAAGGTCTGGGTCTGGGAAGTATCTGTAATCGTGGGCTTCCTCTTTTGTTCTCATAACAAATGTTTTTCCTGAAGAAGGGTCAAAAAGTCTTGTTTCCTGCTCTATTGTTCCCCCTTTGCTTAATACTTTCGCCTGTCTTTCTATCTCATACTCAATAGCTTTTTGAACAAATCTGAAGGAGTTAAGGTTTTTTATCTCAACTTTTGTCCCAAACTTTTCTTCACCTTTAGGTCTTAAAGATATATTAACATCACATCTAAGCTGTCCTTTTTCCATATCAGCATCAGAAACACCTATATATCTCATTATGTTTCTAAGTTTCTCAAGGTAAAGCCTTGCTCCAACTGCAGAACGAATATCAGGCTCAGAAACAATTTCCATAAGAGGTGTTCCTGCCCTATTTAAATCAACGTAAGAGTGGTTTCCTTCATGGATTGTCTTCCCTGCGTCCTCTTCCATGTGAAGTCTGTGTATCCTTATTCTTTCATGTTTTCCATCTCCTTTTATATCTATATATCCTTCTGTTGCTAGGGGTTTATCGTACTGGGAAATCTGGTATCCTTTTGGGAGATCAGGATAAAAGTAATGTTTTCTTGCAAAAACTGAAAGCTCATGGACTTTGCAGTTTAAAGCTAAAGACGCTTTTATGGCATACTCTAAAGCTCTTTTATTTAAAACTGGTAAACTTCCTGGTAAGGCAAGACACACTGGGCAGACGTTTGTATTTGGCTCAGCTCCAAACTCAACTTTACATGAACAGAAACATTTTGTTTCTGTTGCCATCTGAACGTGAACTTCAAGTCCTATAACAGGCTCAAAATCTTTTACACTCATATATATAACCTCTTATTTCTTCTTTTTAAACAATAAATCATTTTATCAAAGATAAGAATAATTTCTAATCCCAATTGTTTTTTTGAGACAAAGTATTTAAAAATTAAGTAATAGATGATATAAACCAATGAGAAAAGGATATATAAGAGAGATTGACTTAATATCAGGATTATCAAATTTTTAAACCATTTAAAAAATACATTGAGAAGAATTAGTACTCCTAAATCAACTATATAAACTAAAATCAGCGAAAATAAAACAAATAAGAAAGAACTTTTTATTTTTTCCTTATTATAGATAATTATTCCTTCAAGCAGGAAAAGGAACAGCGTCATATTAAAAATAGATACTGTATAGTTAAATTCCAACTGCATCTTGTTGTTACTCTTTAGAAATGCTTTAATATAAGTTGATTTTATCTGGTTAAAGTTACAAAGGGAAATAAAGAGGTATTAATTTTTTGTGTTAGTTATTCTATATCAATCTTTTTAGAGATAAATAAAAAAGATACTGTATGTATTTGTAAGCATTAAAATTTCATAATGAGATTATCATTGGTTTAAATCAAACTCTTTCAAAATATACCTTGCAGTAGGGATGCACTTTCTCATTTTTCAAAATCTCTTCTCTAGAAAACCATCTATACTTTTTATGCTGACTGTCAGGCTTTATATTAACATTTTTTACCTTCACTTTATATGCATTTACTATATAGTGGGTTTCTATATCTGTTCCAAAGTAGTTATCTTCATAAAAATGCTCAAAAACTCCAAAAAATTCTGCATCTTCAATATTTAGCTCTATTCCTAGCTCATCTTTTGAGATCCTATTAAAAGCTTCAGATAACCTTTCCCCTTTAAATATTCTCCCTCCAGGAACAAACCAAAAGTTTTTTGCAGGTCTATTTTTTCTTAAACCTAGAAGAAATTTTTTTTCTTCACTTTCCACAATAATATCTATAGACACTAAAGGAGTGTATTTTATGATGCAGTGGAAAATTTCAGGATCAATCCATCTTCTTTTCATGATCTACCTCATTTACATAAATTGTTGAAATTTTTATATTTTTGCATATATTTTTCTCACCTGAGGGGGAATTAAAAAACAGCAGTTAGAAATTCTAACTGCTGCTGCAGTCTCAGCTGTGTTTCCTCTCATGGCCCTCCTAACCTCCTATTTCTGGCGGTATCTTCGGATACCGTCCTTTTTTTATTAAATCTTAAATGGATCTCTTAACTTTCCATTAAGTTCTAAAATATCTTTGGGAGAACCACATATATTATCCTTTTCAAGCATATATACCTGATCTTTGGTAACAGGTGGTTCAGGGAATAAAGAAAACATTGGTATTAGAAGCTTCAAGAAAGAAACAGGTATTTCAATAACAGGTTTTTTTATTCCAATGTAATTTAAAGCAAATTCAAATAACTCTTTATATGTTATCACTTTTGGACCACATAGTTGATATATTTTATTTTTTATTCCCTTTTCTATCACAGATAAAAATGCATCTCTAACATCTAAAATATGTACTGGTTGTACTTTACCTTTTGGAGCTATAAAAAAAGGAGCTATTTTAGACAGTTTTTTTAAATCTGAAAATAGTTTCTGCTCCTTTCCTAAAATGATAGATGGTCTAAATATTACATACTTTAAACCTGAATTTATAACATACTCTTCAGCTATAGCTTTTGTTTTTGCATATCTACTTTTTGAATGTTTGTCTGCTCCTAATGCTGACATCTGAATAAAGTTTATAAAACCAATTTCCATTGCAGCATTAACAAGCTGTTTTGTATAATCAACATGGATCTTTTCGAAAGTTTCCTCTTTTGTTTCGTTTAGTATTCCTAAAAGATTAATAATTATATCTGGATTTTTTTCCTTAACAATAGAGTATAAATCTTCTTTAAAAGGTGTGTATTCTATGGATGAATCTCTTCCTAAAATAGCTACTGCTTTTTTAATGCTTCTAACTGGTAAAATAAGTTGATGTTTATCTTTTAAAGCAGGCACAAGATATCTACCTACAAACCCTGTTCCTCCTGTTATTAAAATCCTCATTTTATTTCTCCTTATTCTTTTATAAAAACGGCAACAATATATATCTTTTCTCTAAAATAAATGTGAATTGTATTCAGAATATCCACTACAGATAAAACATCTGTTAAAATCTGTATGAGTTAAACTTTAAAAGAGGGGAAGTATGTTTGTAGAAGAAGGGAATAAATATCTTATTGGTAATTATGCAAGGTATCCTGTTTCTTTTGAAAGAGGAGAAGGTGTTTTTCTTTACGATACAGAGGGGAAAAGATATATAGATATGCTTGCAGGTATTGCCGTTAATACCCTTGGATACAATCACCCTATTTTAACAGAAGCCATTTGTGAACAGGCAAAAAAAGTGCTTCACGTTTCAAATCTTTTTTATATAAAGCCTCAAATAGAGGTAGCGAAGATACTTGTTGAAAACTCTTGTGGAGATAAAGTGTTTTTCTGCAACAGTGGAGCAGAGGCAAATGAGGCTGCTATAAAACTTGCAAGGAGATATTTTTTTGATAAGAAAGAGGATAGGTATGAAATAATCACATTTGAAGGTGGGTTTCACGGAAGAACAATGGCGACTGTTAAAGCTACTGCTCAACCTAAGTATCAGGAAGGTTTTGAACCTCTTCCAGAAGGTTTTAAATACGCAAAGCTAAATGATATAGAAAGTGTAAAATCAGTTATAAATGAACATACAGCTGCTGTGATGATAGAGTTAATCCAGGGAGAAGGTGGAGTTATTCCTGCTGAAGAAGGTTTTATAAGAGAACTTTTTTCTCTATGTAAGGAAAAAAATATTCTTTTTATTGTAGATGAGGTTCAAACAGGTATTGGAAGAACAGGAAAACTGTTTGCATACGAATATTTTAATATAGAACCTGATATTATTACTCTTGCCAAGGGACTAGGAGGAGGTGTCCCTATAGGAGCAGTTATAGCTAAGGAAGAGATAGCAAAATCTTTTGTTCCTGGGACACATGGTTCTACGTTTGGTGGTAATTATCTTGCAACAACAGCTGCAAAAGTTGTTTTAAATGAAGTGTTAAAAGATGGATTTTTAGAAGGTGTCCAAAAGAAAGGAGAGTATCTAAAGAAAAAACTGAAGGAGATAGGTTTAAATCCAAGAGGTAAAGGACTCATGATAGGCTGTCCTTTACCTGAGGATAAAAAAGCCTCAGATATAGCGGCTAAAGCTTTAAAAGAAGGTTTGATAGTTGGAACAGCAGGTGGAAATACATTGAGGTTTGTTCCACCGTTAATAATAAAAGAAGAAGAGATTGATGAAGCAGCAAATCTACTGAAAAAAATATTAGATTGAAACGAAAGAATAATATATCTAATCTAATTGTATAAAACTATAAAAGACTTTAAGGAGTGTGTATGGAAATAACAGAAAAGGATGTTATAAACGTTTTAAAGCATAGGGGAAAGCCTACTTACTTTAAAATGCTTATGAAAAAGCTAGGTGTACCAAAAGAAGAAAAGAAAAAACTAAGAAAAATTCTAAAAAAACTTCAAAAGAAAAAATTAATTAAATACGAAAAGGGTAAGTATCTTCTTCCAGAATGGAAAGAAGAAATTCTTGTTCAAGGGGTAGTTGAAGCTCATCCTAGTGGTTATGGTTTTCTTATTATAGGTGATGAAGTTGAAGATCTTTTTATACCCCCTCCTGAAATGAAATATCTTTTTGATGGGGATGTGGTTCTAGTAAAAGTTATAAAGAAAAAGAAAAAAGATGAGGCAAAAGTTGTAAAGGTATTACAGAGAGCTATAAAAACAGCTGTTGGCATATATCAAAAAGATAAAACAGGACATTATGTACTTCTTGCTGATACTGTTATCCCCCATAAGATATACATCTCAAAAAAAGAGGTAAAGAAGTTAAAATTAGAGCCAGGAACGTATGTTGTTGTTGAGATAACTGAATATCCTGCTCCACGGAAAAGAGCTAAAGGAAAAATCATAGAAGTTTTAGGTAAAACAAAAAATACAAGAACTGTTGCAGAAATAGTAGCAAGAAAGTATAATCTTCCTACAAAACATTCAGAAGAAGCTATTAAAGAAGCTGAAAAACTATCTCCTGTTGTAAGAATAACTAAAAATAGAAGAAATCTAACAGATCAGGTCTGTTTTACAATAGACCCAGAAAGTGCTAGAGATCACGATGATGCAGTAGCTATAGAAAAAGAAGGGGATCTTTACAGGCTTTTTGTCCATATTGCTGATGTTTCTCACTATGTAAAGGAAGGTTCTGCAATAGATAAAGAAGCATTTGAAAGAGGAAATACATACTATCTTCCTGAATATGCCCTTCATATGCTACCAGAGAGAATAGCAACACAGCTTTGTAGTTTAAGACCAAATGAGAAAAAGTACGCTTTTACCTGTGAGATGCTTATAGATAAGCAGGGGAAAGTTGTTGATTATGATATATATGAAAGTGTGATTGTTAGTAAAGCTAAGCTTACGTATGATGAAGCTTTAAGGCTTATAGTAGGAGATCCTGCATTAGAAGAAAAATATCCACAGTTAGTTAAACCTTTAAGATATATGGAAGAGTTAGCAAAAATTCTTATGAAAGCTAAAGAAAAGAGGGGAAGTATAGATTTTGACCTTCCTGAAAGTCAGATACTTTTCACAGAAACAGGAGATCCTTATGATGTTGTTCCCTATGAGCGACATCTAGCTCACAGGATTATTGAAGAGTTTATGATTATAGCCAATGAGACAGTTGCAAGACATATGGAGAAAAATAAATATCCATTTATATACAGAACTCATGAGAAACCAGATTTAGATAAAGTTGTGAAGTTTGTAGATCTTGTTGCAGGTTTAGGATATGACGTTTCTTATCCAGAAAAGATAACTCCTAAATTTATTCAATCTGTTCTTGAAAAGGTAGCAGGAACCCCTGAAGAAACATTAGTGAGATTTATGGCTTTAAGAACAATGAAGCAGGCAAAGTACACAGTGGAAAATATAGGACACTTTGGTCTTGCTTCTGAGTGTTACACACATTTTACATCACCTATAAGGAGATATGCTGATATAAATGTTCACAGACTTTTAAAAAAAGCTATAAAGAAAAAATTTACTAAAAAAGATTTTAAAACGTTACCGGAAAAATTAAATATTATAGCTGAGCAGTGTTCAAAAATGGAAAGAGTTGCAGATAATGCAGAGAGAGATGCTCTTGATATTTTAAAGCTTAGAATACTATCAAGCCATATTGGTGAAGAATTTGAAGGTGTTATAACAGGAGTTGTTTCTTTTGGTCTTTTTGTTGAAATAGAAAACTATGTTATAGAAGGTCTTATACATATATCTACAATTCCTGGATATTATGTTTATGATGATGTCAACCAAAGATTAGTCAATGAAGAAGATGGAACCTATTTTAGATTAGGTGATAAAGTAAAGGTAAAGATTGACAAAGTAGATGAAGACCTTAAAAAACTTGATTTAACTTTTGTTGAAAAAATAAACAATCATTAAAGGGGGCCCGTCCCTCCCTCCTTGGAGGAGCAGGCTTTTTTAAAATAAAAATCCAGCTGATACAAATGGTTGTTTTATTTTAATATCTGCTGAAGTATCTTCAATATCATCAAATTTTATCTTTTCATATCTATATCCAAAAGATATAAAAGGTTCTGTTATTCCTAGGGAAAAAGGATAAACTCTTATTTCACCTTGTAAATCATAGTAGTAATTACCATTATAAGTAATACCTTTTACTTCTGTATTAAAGGATATAAGATCTAAAGGTTTTATAGAAAAATTAAGATAAACAAGAGGTAAAGGTATTGTTGCAGATGTTTCATCTACAGTATTTCTTGTTTTATCTTCCACTCTTGCTTTAAAATCTATAATTCTTAGGTTCAAACCTGCCTCTCCATCAAGAAAACCTAAAGAAATACTGTTTAAAAATGGTAAGTTGTAAAAAAATCCAATGTCATAGTGATCAAGTTTTAAATCTGTTACAACTCTGTCATTTACATCTACAGAGATATCTCCAAATTTAAATGTTTTTTTAACAGTTCCGTTTCCATTAAAATCCATATTTGTAAACATCAGGTAGATATTAGGAAGAAACGGTATAGGATGCTCTATTTTTCCTTTTAAGAAAAAACTACTTTCGTCATCTATTCTAAGATCATCTTTAATATCTACTTTATCCCCTTTATAAGATACCCATCCTTCAGGAGATTGACGGATATATCCTGCTGAAATTTCTCCGTGAAAAAGAGGAAATGCAGACACAAAAGAAAAAGAACATAAAGAAAAAAGAAGAAAACTCACTCTCCCCATAATATTCTCCTTTTAGTTATTTTGTTTTTATCTATAAATTTTTATGATTATCTCTCTCTTAATCCTGCTATAAACTCCTCTACCATTTCTCTAGCCTGATAATCTGAGTATTGGATAGGTGGATGCTTCATTGTATATGCTGATATAGAGTATAAAGGACCAGCTATTCCTCTATCCCTAGCTAGTTTTGCACATCTTATAGCATCTATTGCAACCCCTGCGCTATTTGGAGAATCTTCCACTTCAAGCCTAAGTTCTATATTCATTGGAACATCTCCAAAGAGTCTTCCCTCAAGTCTTATAAAAGCAAGTTTTTTATCTTTTAGCCATGGAACATAATCTGATGGACCTATATGAACATTTCTTGGGTCAATTCCATAAGGGATTAAAGATGTTACTGCTTCTGTTTTTGATTTCTTTTTTGTTGCAAGTCTGCTTCTTTCTAACATGTTTAAAAAATCCGTATTACCACCAACATTAAGCTGATATGTTCTGTCTAGCTTTACTCCCCTATCTAAGAGAAGCTGTGTTAATACTCTATGGGTTATTGTTGCTCCTACCTGAGATTTTATATCATCTCCTACTACAGGAATACCCTCAGCTTCAAACTTTTTAGCCCATTCTTCATCGGAGACTATAAAGGCTGGCATACAGTTTATAAATGAAACACCTGCTTTTAGACAAGCTTCAGCATAGTATCTTGCTGCTTTTTCAGCTCCAACAGGAACATAATTTATTAAAACATCTGCTCCTGTTTCCATTAGAACTTTTGCAACAGTATCTACGCTATCTTCTTTAGCTTTTGAAACAACAAAAGCCTGATCAGGAGGATAGTTTTTCATATGTTCAGGAAAACCATCTAAAACCTTACCTTTCCTTACCTTAACTCCCATTCTAGGAATTTCTCTTTGAAAAACTGTTGTACAGTTTGGAGGATTAAATATAGCTTCTGACACATCATATCCAACTTTTCTTTCATCAATATCCCACGCTGCAACAACTTCTATATCCCAAGGTTTATATCCTCCTATATCCTCGTGCATTAATCCACTAGCTTCAATATTCTGTTTTTCTTTGTAGTAGTAGATACCTTGAATTAATGCACTTGCGCAGTTTCCAACACCTGCAATTGCAAGCTTTATTTTTTTCTCGTCAGCCAATTCAAGCCTCCTTTATAAGATAATCTCTTTTGCTTTTATTATTTCAGGAACATCATTTATCTCCTCTAAAACAGGTTCTGTTATCCTATCATCTACCTGTAGAGCTCCTAGAGCTATCTTTCCTTTTTCAAGTCTTCCTAGCCTAAATCCAGCTATATTTATGTTATGTCTTGCTAGAATTTCTCCAATTTTTGCTATAACTCCAGGAACATCTTTGTTTTCAAATATAAGAATTACTCCTTTTGGATCTATATCTATCCAGTAGTTATCAACAAGCATTATTTTTGGTATCTTTCCATAGAATGCTGTTCCACCTATTGTATGCTCTTTTCCATTTTCTTTTACTGAAACTTTTATAAAGTCTTTAAATATTTCAGTTTCTTCTCTCATAGATTCAACTACTTTAATACCTCTTTCTTTTGCAAGGAAAGGAGCATTTATGATGTTGACAACTCTATCTAAAATTGGAGATAAAAATCCTTTTAATACATAGGCAACAATAGGTTTAATATGCTCAGAAATACTTCCTCTTACCTCTATATGAAGTTCTTTAAAGTTTCCTCCAGCATATTGAGTCATAAAGCTTCCAAGTTTTTCTGCTAGAAGAAGGAATGCTTTTATATTTTCAAATCCTTCTGTTACAGTAAATGGAGCATTTACAGCTGCTTCAACAAACTCTCCTTTTAAAGCTGCTATAACCTGCTGAGCTATCTTTATTGCTACTTTATCTTGTGATTCATATGTATTTGCTCCAATATGTGGAGATAAGCTTATGTTTGGAAACTCAAAAAGTCTTCTTATTCTATCATCTGGAGGTTCCTTAGAGAAAACATCAAGACCAATACCAGCAAATTTTCCTTTTTTCATAAAATCATACATAGCATCTTCATCAACAATACCACCTCTGGCACAGTTAACAAAGTAAACTCCATCCTTCATCATCTCAAATTCTTTTCTTCCTATCATTCCTCTAGTTTCTTCTGTAAGAGGACAGTGGAGTGTAATAATGTCAGAACGTTTTATCAATTCCTCTAACGTACTTACAAGTTCGACTCCTAATCTCTCACCTTTTTCTTTTGGAATATATGGATCGTAAGCTATAACTTTAGCACCTGAAGCTTTACATCTAATAGCAACTTGTGAACCTACATTTCCAAGACCAACTATACCTACAACCTTTCCATCTAACTCTTCTCCCATAAACTTTTTTCTGTTCCACTCTCCTCTCATCATTGATTCGTGAGCAAGATGAAGTTTTCTAAGAATTGTATACATATGTGCCATTGTAAGTTCTGCAGCACCTACAGTATTAGCTCCAGGAGTATTAACAACTAGTATTCCTCTTTTAGAACATTCCTCTAGATCAACATTATCTACTCCTACACCTGCTCTACCAACAACTTTTAATCTCTCAGCTCTTTCTAAAAGCTCTTTATTTACAGGGGTTCTACTTCTTGTGATAATAGCATCATAATCTTTTATTATCTCTAAAAGTTCTGCCCACTGTATTTCAGGTTGATAATCAAGATCTATATCAGGATCATTATTAAGAATTTCTAAACCTTTATCTGATATATGGTCTGTAACAAGGACTTTAAACATTTTTACTTAATCCTCCTGAAGTTAAGTTAGATAGTTAGAACAATTATTATAATACGATATTAACATTCCCTGATAGGGAGTTTAATAAGAAAGGTAGCACCTTCTGAAGAAGGTAGAGCTTTTATGCTCCCTTTATGTCTTTCTATAATCTCCTTTGTTATAGCCAGACCTAATCCACTACCTTTTGGTTTTTTTGAGTAGTAAGGTATAAATATCTTCTCTAGATACTCATTTGGAATTCCTTTACCATTATCTCTTATTAGAATTTCAACTTTATCTTCTGTCCTTTTAGCCTCTATATCTACTTTTCCCTTTCCTTCTAAAGCTTCAAAGCTGTTTTGAAGAATATTTAAAAGAGCCTGTTTAAAAAGTTTTTTATCTCCAGTAATACATAGATCTTCTTCGACAGATAGATTTATTTTAAACTGCTCTGTTTGGTAGCTTTCTTTAAGCTCCTCAAGAAGTTTTTTTATTTCTATCTTCTCAGAAAAAGACTGTCTGTCTAAAGATGCAAACTGGCCAAACTCTCTAACTAGATGTGCTAAATGATCCACTTCTGTAAGAATAACATTTGTTGCTCTTTTTAGTATCTCAGGAAACTTTGGATTTTCTTTCTCATACTGTTTTAAAATCCTCTCTGCAGAGAGTTTTATAGGTGTTAAAGGATTTTTTATCTCATGGGCTATTCTCTGGGCGATTTCTTTCCAGGCTAATATTTTCTCTGCTGCAACAATATTTGTTATATCATCAAAAACTAAGACGTAACCTTTTGGGGATATCTTTGTTATCTTTGCTATTATTATCTTTCCATCTAAATTAAGGGTCTGCTCTTTGTTTATATTCTCTATATCTAATCCTATCTGTTTCATAAATTCCTGTATATCTTTACTTTTCAGTTCTTCAGGAGATATATTCAAAATTTCTGCAGCTGCTTTGTTTATCTTCTGGATCTTTCCAAATCTATCTGAGTATATAACCCCTGTTTTAGCATTTTCTAGTATAGCCTCAAGGTACTCTTTATTTGATTTTAACTCCTTGTTACTTCTTTCAAGCTGATAGTATAGATTTTTCAATTCGTTTACCATATAGTTAAACTCCTGAATAAGAATTCCAAGTTCGTCAGGAGCTTTTATATCTACCTTTGTGTTTAGATTACCTGAAGCAAGTTTTTTTGCAGCTTTAACAAGTTCTTCAAGGGGGTATGTTAAGTTCTTAACAACATACTGACTAAACCACAGTGCAGCAAATATAACAAACATTGTAATAACGATCATCGTAAGAATGTAGCTTACTCTTATAGGGTTTTTATAGTATCTAAACTGAGAATAAACATCTGATATATGCTTAACCTCTTCTCTGTTTTCAGAGAGGGCTTCAGGAAGTTTATAGTCAATCAAAAAGATCCTATCTTTACCTTCTACAACATACCTTAAATATAGTTTTCCTTTCTTTTTCAGTATTTTCCTCTCATCCAGGAAGTCTTCCTCTGAAAGAGAGTAAACAGGTTTACCGTATACAGCTAAAAATCTCTTTTTCTTCTTATCATAAACTGCCATAGACGTTATATGGAACTTCTTAAAAGCCTCATAAGGAGTTATCTTTTTATTCTGGATTAGATAGACAATTCCATCTAAAAATCTGCTGTACTCTTTTATATTTTCATCTGTGATCTTTTCTACATTTTTCAAAGCTTTTTCAACTTTTCCACTAAACCATAGATTCGTTGCATCTGATATAAGACTTATAGAGGCTGTTGATAAAATCATAGCTGGAACAACAATCATAAAGATAAGAATAAGAGAGAGTTTTTTCCTTAATTTTCCTGTAGGTTTACTCTTTTCAAAGAATAGTTTTATTAAATGTCTTAAAGATATAGCAAGGATGGAAAGGAAAAATACAACATCTATGTTTATGATAATAAGGAATATGTAAGGATTAAAGACATTTTTAACCTTGGAAATCTCTTTAAATATATATAAATTTCCTGCAATAAAAACAAAAAGGATGATTAAAAATATAACTCTGTTTCTTTTTTTACTAAAAAAGTTTTCTTTTGACATTATCTACGTTTGTATTCCTTTGGTAATTCTCTTGGTTCTACTCCAAGATATTCCACTTCCTTTTCCTCATCTAGTCTTTTTGAGAATGGTTTTTCCATTGTTAATTCTTCATAAACATGGGCAACAAGTCCTGGAACCCTTCCTATAATGAAAAATCCTTTTCCTAATCTCCAGTCAAAACCCATCTCAGAAACAATTGCTGCTATTGCTCCGTCTACGTTCATAACAAGTTTTTTTCCTTTTACTTTCTCTATAGCCTTTTCTACCTCTTCAGCAAACTTACAGTACCTTCCGTAAAATCCAATCTCTTTTGCTATATCAAACAAAGCCTTTTTTCTTGGGTCAAAATCCTTGTAAAATCTGTGACCGTAGCCTGGAATTCTTTTTCCCTGCTTAAAATACTGTTTTACAACTTCCTCAGGATCTTTATCTATATTCTCCTGAAGAAATTTCATAGCTCCTTCTAATGCCCCTCCATGAGCTTCTCCAAAAGCTAAAACTCCTGCTCCAACTCCAACGTGGAGAGAGTTTCCTCCACTTGCTACAGCTCTAGCAGCAATAACTGAAGGGGGAGCTATTGAGTGTTCCACAAGGGAAACAAATATTGCATCAAGCATCTTAGCTTCTTTTTCATTTGGAAGTTCACCTTTCAAAACAAGGTATATAGCTTCAGAGAAGGTAAGATTTCCTACTAAATCTCTGAGCTTGTATCCTCTTACGTAAGCTTCATATCCATGGTGCATACTTATAGCTGTTCTCCATTTTTTCTCAGACATACCTTACCTCCTTCTTTTTAGAATATTTTCAACGAAGCTACAGAAAAAATCAAAAAATTAGTGTAAAAAATTTTTACACTTAATTTATTTTTATATGTTAATATATGCATATTAAAATTTAATGAAACAAAGGGGGGGAAAGTAATGAAAAAGTTACTTTTCTCAGCGTTAGCAGGAAGTATATTTTCTTTTTACACAGCAGATGCTTTTTCTTTTTCAGATTTTCAAAAACATTTAAACGCTTACCACCCACCACAGATAAAGGAACATTTGGGATTTTTTAATCCTGATGACAAATTTTCTTTGAATGATCCTATAAAGGATTTTCCTCACAGAAATAAAGAAAAAAATGATGAGGAAGGTGGACAACGCTTACTTGTTAAATTTAAAGATTGTGCCCCTTATAAATTAATTAAAAAAATCTTAGGAGATGTTGGAATTGATGTTGAAAAGTATTTTAAAAACACAGATATATTTTTAGTAAAACTTCCCAAAGGCTTTCCAGTAGATGAAGCTATAAAGTTTCTAAAAGGATTGGACTTTGTAGAGTATGCAGAACCTGACATTATCTTCAAACTGTCTGCTAAGAAAATGCCTAATGATCCTCTCTTTCCTAAACAGTGGGGATTTAATAACAGTTCAGACAAAGATATAGATGCACCTGAAGGATGGAGTAAAGAGACAGGAGATGGAAAGGTAATCATTGGAATTCTTGATACAGGGGTTGATTATAACCATGAGGATTTAAAGAAAAATATATGGACAAACTCTAAAGAGTGTAACGGAGTGAAAGGTGTAGATGACGATGGTAATGGTTATATAGATGACTGTCACGGATGGAATGCCGTTGATAATAATGGAAACCCTCAAGATGATAATGGACATGGAACCCATGTAGCAGGTATAGCAGCTGCTGTAGGTAACAATAAGGTAGGAGTTACAGGGGTTAACTGGCATGCAGAATTACTACCTTTAAAGTTTATGAAAAGTGATGGAGTAGGAAAACTTAGTGATGCTGTGGAGTGTATAGAGTATGTAATTGATAATATTAAAAAGGGAAGAAATATTAAGATAATAAATGCAAGCTGGGGTGGTTATCAAAGTAGTAAAGCTTTAAGAGATGCTATTAAGAAGCTAAGACAGAGTGATGTTCTTTTTGTTGCTGCAGCAGGAAATGATAAAAATAACAACGATGCTAAACCTTTCTATCCTGCAAGTTATGATTTAGACAATATTATATCTGTAGCAGCAACAGATAAAGATGACAATCTTGCAAGTTTTTCAAACTATGGAAAAAATTCTGTTGATGTTGCTGCTCCCGGCGTTGACATCTTAAGCACATATCCAGGAAATAAGTATAGGTATATGAGTGGAACATCTATGGCAACGCCTTTTGTTACTGGTTTGGCTTCTCTTATATGGTCAGAAAAAGATGGATACTCATATAAAGATGTGAAAAATATAATAGAAAATAATGGAGATAAACTTTCTTCTCTATCTCTAATAAAAACTTCAAGTAGAATAAATGCTGACAAATCTTTAAAGGTTCAGAGTAACCCTGTTATTAAAGAACCTGATTTAAGAGTAAAACCTGAAGAATATGACTATGGAAAGGTCAAAGTAGGAAAACAGGAGAGAGCTAAGTTTATACTAAGTAATGTTGGTAATAAACTTCTTGAAATATTCACAATGTATATAGAGGGAAAAGACCATAAAAACTTTAAGATTGTAGAGAACAACTGTCCACCGGACTTAGACCCAGGAAAAAGCTGCAGTATTATAGTTAGTTTTGTTCCTGAGGATGACGGAGTTAAAAAGGCAAATTTTGTGGTGGAAACAAATGATCCTGATGAAGGTATCAAAAAAGTTCCTCTTAGAGGAGAGGGAGCATCTAAAAAAGGTGGATTTTTTGATTTAGTAAAAAAATTCTTTAGTAAGTTATTCTAAATAAAAAGGAAAGCCTTTTTAGGCTTCCCTTTTTATGTTTGTCGCTTGATTTATCTATTGAAGCAATACAAGTTCTTATTTTTTAATCTATTTAGCCAATGATGTTTTTTTGTTAGTGATGTTCTATATTCAGTCAGAAACTTTTGATATTTTTGCTATCTGTTTCATTGATATTTTCAGCTCAAAACAAACATTTTTAGCTTCCTTTTAATACCCCGAATTATAATAAGATTTTTACCATTTCTTCTATTATTAAAGGTAAATCTCTTTGATCTTGTAT
>JALVKE010000086.1:24578-40393 GCA_027028005.1 Persephonella sp.
ATCTATAGGAATATCTAAAATTTCTGCTATTTTCTTAGGAGATAAATTTAAATTTTTATAAAGTTTTTTATGTGTTCTTTTTCTGTTTCTTTTTTCCCTTTTTAAATCCTATCTCGTAAAAAGGATCTTGTTTTGCCATTTTCTCCGTTATTATGAGAGGCATATCTCTTTCCTCAATAAGTGTTTTTAGCTTCATTTTCAATGTAGGTCTATAGTTTAATGCTATCAATAACTTTCTTATATAGTCTGCTCTTTGTTTTTCAGGTAATTCTAACAGTTCTTTTGTTAATTCAAATATATAAAACTGCAAGTATTTTATCTTCTAAACGATCACTTTCTAAAAGCTCCTTGCACTCTATATCTTTTATATCCCTTATCTCATAGCTAAATCTCAAGTTATCTGTTTCTAAAAAGTTTGGCATATTAGGATTTCCATCTCCCACATACAAAACCATCTGTTTAATAGGCTTATCAGAATACCTTTGTTTCAAAAGTAGATAGTACCCAAGCATTCTAAGGGGCATGTTTTTATCGTTTTAGGTTTGAAGCTCTAGATAAAAGATAGAGCCACCTTCTAGTTGTGGAACTAAATCAGCTACTCTTTCTTTTGTAGAAGGGAAAAGTGTTATCAAGGATTTTTATGCCTTTCTTTCCTGTTAGAATGCTTACGAATTTCTGAGGTATATTTTGGATTATATCTCTTAAGGTTTTGTCAAACTCAGCCATTTGTTTATTAGAAATAATTACTTCTAGCATTTTATAAAAAGAAGGGAGAAGAGAAGCTCCCATTAAAAAAATCATTGAGCAGAAACTACCAGAGGACATCCCGAAGGGATACAGCGACAGATGGGAACAACTTAAGCCTGTAGAGAAATAAGGTAAAATCTCTGCGAATCAGGAAGTTCTTCAATTTGTTGGAGAGTAGTTCACGTTGAGTTTCTCATATCCCTATTTAACTTTTCCAAAAACTCAACAACTTTAGCTACATGTCCTTTAGCTTTTACATTTCTCCATTTTTTAACAATAGTCCCATCTGGAGCTATCACATATGTTGACCTAATAACTCCCTTTGTCACTTTACCGTACATCTTCTTTTCACCATAAGCATCGTAAGCCTCAAGAACTTTTTTATCAGGGTCAGATAGAAGATAAAAGTTAAGGTTATACTTTTCTTTAAATTTTTTGTGACTGTTTATACTGTCAGGGCTGACACCTGCCACAACAGCCTTATCCTTTAAAACATTTAAGTTGTCTCTGAAATCGCACGCTTCTGTTGTGCATCCTGGAGTGTTATCCTTTGGATAAAAGTATAAAACTAGATATTTTCCTTCTGATAGAAGGTCTTTTAAGCATATTTCTTTTTCTTCTCCTTCTGGGGTTAATCCCTGCAGGCAAAAATCTGGAGCTTTCTGTCCTTCTTCTAACATATTTAACCTCCTTTTAGTTTAATTCATCTAGAATTCTGTTAATAGCGTCTATAATAAATCTATTGTTTTCTATAATAGCTTTTTCTCTCACCTTTAAAGCTATATCTTTAGCCTCTTCTCTTTTTTCCTTCTTTAAAAGAATTTTTATCTGGAGCATATCAAAAAGCATGCTGTCTTTAAACTTTTTCTCTTTAATTGTTCTAATCTCTTTTAGGAGATTGTCTAAATCTTCCTCTATTTCTATTAGAAGGTTGTAGTAAAGATACAAAATCTGCTCCTGCTTACTCTTCGAAATGTTATTAAAGAGGACATCTATATCTTTTTTTAACAGGTCTATTTCTTCTCTAATCTCTTCAGGCTCTTTTTCTCCTATTTCTTTAAAAAGCTTATCTATCTCAACCATTATAAGATGGTCTTTGTTTACTATCTCAGGAAACACTTCTATTATCTCTCTATGTTCTTCATGAAATCCAAGGACATATATATTTGTTAAAAGCTCATTGTAGTATTTTCTAAAGTAACCTTTCAAGAAAAAATCTTTTCTTGAAGGCTTTTTATCAAGGACTGACTTTAACTGTTTTACTTCTTTTAAAAACTCCTCCACATATTCTTCCGGAGAAAATGCTAAAGATAAAAAAGTGTCTTTTAACTGGCTGTATAAACCAATAATATTTGCTATGTATAAAATGGTGTTCCCTGTAATAATATCTGACATTCCTTCTTCTAACATATGTTTTCTTATCTGATAGCTTTTTAGCAAGAAACCAAAAGCCTTTTCATTATCTCCTAGTATAGTTAATGAGTAAAAATACATAAACTGATACCAGTCTGATATATGACTGTATATCTCTTTTATGTAAGAAGGATATAAAGAGAGAAGATTTTCAAGCTCTTTTGTATATTTAATAAGATATTCGTTGAAAAAAAGTTTATCATCAAGATTTAAAAGAGCACTTAAAACTCTTCTTAATGTTTCTACTCTTATGAGGATATCTTCTGCAGATGTTTCACTATACTTTTCTAGTATTCTATTTCCATAAAAAACAGAAAGTTCATACTCCCCATATCTTTCAGTGGCATCAAATACAGCGTTAACAATCTGATATCCTTGTTTTTCTATGTTTTTGTAGATACTTGATAAAAAACCTAAGGCAAATTTCAGGTCTTCTGTTCCATAGTTTGTTAACACATCATCATATTTATTCTCATTCTCAATAAAAACAGTATTTAAATCTTTATACTCCTGATAGAACTTTTCTATCTCAGGAAGCTCTAGGGATATATCACTTTTAATTCCCTGAATAAATAGATCCATTCCTATACCTGCTTCTTTGTTTTATCTGATATTTTAGGAATTATTCTCTATGAGGAAACTGGGAAATATCATAGGAAGGCTTCCTGTAAGGAAGCCTATTATTCAAAGTGTGCTACAGTTACTCCCATTCCTCCTTCAGAGTAAGGAGCATCTTCATATCTAACTCTGTAAGGAAGAGTATCTAGATACTCTCTAACAGCTTTTCTTAGAATACCTGAGCCGTAACCATGGATTATTCTAACAGTGGAAAATCCCTCTAACATGGCCTTATCTAAAAAGTCCGAAAGCTTTTTAATAGCTTCTTCTCTAGTGAGACCTATAAGATTTATCTCTGGCTTTAAGTTTGTGGCTCTTGTTTTCTTTATATTGAACTTTATCTCTTTTTTCTTTGGAGCTTTTTCATCTACTTTTTCAAGATCAGAAAGTCTAACCCACATCTTTATTCCGTTAAAGTTAACGTTAGCCTTGTTTTCTCTTATAGAGATGATCTCTCCTTTTGTATGTTTTCCTTTTAGCTTAACAATATCTCCAATGTTAAACTCTTCAGTTTCTTCCTCTTCAAAATCAAAATGCTCAACTTCCTGTCTTTTTTTCTGCAGAAACTTTTCTAGCTTTTTACCTGATTTTTCCTCTTTTACTTCACTTAGTATCTGATATCCTTCTTTTCTTACTTTAGAGATAAAATCTTCTACTTCCTTTACTGCCTCTTTCCACTTTTGCTTTTTATACTCCTCTAACTCTTTAGCAAGGGTTTCATACTTCTCTTTCTCTTGAGATAAAGCTTTTTTAATCTCTACTAGCTCTGCATGTTCCTTTTCATACTTTGTTTTATACTCTTCTAATGCTTCAATAGCTTTATTTAGATCAATAGACTCTTTACTTAGATACTGTTTTGCATCCTCTAAAATAGATGTATCAAATCCTAGCTTTTCAGCTATGTAGAAAGCCATACTCTGTCCTACAGAGTGGTAGTGAACTGTGTATGTTGGAGAAAGGGTGTTTTTATCAAAACCTACAGATGCAACCTCAAAGTAGTCATCAGATAAAGCAAACATCTTTATCTGTCTAAAGTGGGTTGTTGCTATAACGTAAGCATTTTTTTCTTTTAGTTTTTTTAGAATTCCTATTCCTATTGCTGCACCTTCATCTGGATCTGTTCCCGGGATTAACTCATCAAGGAGAACAAGACTGTCTTTTGAAACTAAGGATAAAATCTGCTTTATATTCTCTATATGTGCTGAATAAGTTGACAGATTCTGTTCTATACTCTGCATATCTCCAATATCAACAAACACACCATCAAAAACAGGTATCTTACTCTCTTCAGAGACAGGAATTGGAATACCTGACTGATGAAGTAAAGCTAAAATTCCTGCTGTTTTTAAGAATATAGTTTTACCACCTGTATTTGGTCCTGTTATAACAAGTCCTTTTTTCTTACTATCAAGTTTTATATCAAGAGGTTTAAACTCCCTATTACCAAGCAAGAAGAGAGGATGTTTTGCTTCAAATAGTTTTAGTTCATCTGATATTTCAGGGAAAGTGCAGTTGTAATCTTTCGCAAACTTTACCTTTGTATACAGATAGTCAAGGTAAACAATTGTATTAAAGGTTTTCTTAAGCTGGAGAACCTTTTTTCTCAGAATGTCTGTAAGGAACTTAAGAATTTTTCTTATCTCTATATGCTCCCTTATCTTTAAATCTGAAAGCTTGTTATTTAGCTCAACAACATTTACAGGCTCAAGATATATAGTCTGTCCTGAAGAAGAACGATCGTGTATAATACCTTTTATTTTAGAGGAAAAGTTTTGCTTAACAGGTATAACGTATCTACCTTTTCTAACTGTTACAATCTTTTCCTGAATAATATCGTTGTACTTAAAACTATTTACTATCCCTTCTAGTATGCTTATTATCTTTCCTTCGACTTCTTTTATCCCTTCCCTTATAGCTCTAAGATCTCTACTTGCACTGTCTTTAACCATTCCTGACTGGTCAATACTGTCAGTTATGATCTTCTCTGTTTCTCTTGAGGAGTATAGCTCTTTATAAAGACTGTTTATATACTCTTTATCCTTAACTTCTTCTTTTAAGAAATTTTTAATCTGCCTTGATATAAGAAGAACAGATGCTATATCTAAAAGATCTTTTGGAGATAAAACACTTTCCTCTATAGCCAGAAGATTTAAAGCTTCAGATATATCTGGATACTCACTTAAAGGAAAGTAACCTTCCTTTAAAACAATTCTAAGCAGCTGATCTGTTTCTTCTCTCAGCTTTTTTATCTTTTCAATATCTGATGTAGGTTTTGTTTTATATATAAGCTCTTTTGTTCTCTCATTAGGGGTGTATCTAGAGAGTTTTTCTAAAAATTTGTTGTACTCTAAAAGCTCAAGATATTTATCTCTAAAAAGATCCTTTTTCATTTTTGTTTCAACCAAAATTTCTAGTCCCTCCAATGATTTATTTTAACAGTAGCAAAATTATATCAGGATGTATTTTTGTCAAATAATGTTTCTGCTATATTATTAACCATTACAAACACCGAAAGAGGGTTTTATGAATATCCTTGAAAAGATTGTTGAAACGAAAAAGTTAGAGCTTTTAGACTATACTCCTGATTATATAGAGTTTTTAGAAAAAAAGATTTTAGAGAGAGATAAAGCTAGAGATTTTAAAAGGGCATTAAAGAAAGAAGGAATAAACATCATTGCAGAGGTAAAAAAAGCTTCTCCTTCAAAAGGGATCATCAGGGAAGATTTTGATCCTGTGGAAATAGCAAAAATATATGAAGAAAATGGTGCTGCAGCAATATCTGTTTTAACAGATAAAAAGTACTTTCAAGGGGATATTCTCTTTTTAGAAAAGATAAGAAAAGCAGGGATTAAGCTACCTCTACTGAGAAAAGACTTTATCATTGACAAAAGACAGATTTTAGAGGCTTTTGCCTTTGGAGCTGACAGTTTTCTTCTTATAGCAAGAATTCTTTCTGATATAGAAATGAGAGAGCTTATTGAGTATGGAAGAGAGTTTGGAATGGAACCTTTAGTGGAAATTCACTCTTATGAAGAGGGAGTAAAGTCTCTATATGCAGGAGCAACGATTATTGGATTAAACAATAGGAATCTTGAAACTTTTAAAGTAGATATAAACCTATCAAAACAACTTGCTCCAAAACTGAAAGAACTAGGAGCAGAGGTTATAGTAGCTGAAAGTGGACTCTCTTCAAAAGAAGAGCTTTTAGAACTGAAAAAATATCAAGTGGATGCATTTTTAATAGGAGAAGCTCTTACAAGAGAAAAAGATATAGCTCAAAAATTAAGAAGTCTATTAAATTAATAGTTAAACATAGCGATAATGAAATAACTATGAGTATAAAAGAGCTAAAAAATTCTTTACAAAGAAGAAGAGATTTTTTTATTTCTTTCGAAGAAACGTTTAACGATTTTTTTGATAAAGAACTAGAAAAATTTTCTATAGAAACTAAAACAAAAGAAAAGCTAAAATCTTTAAAAACAAAACTTTTCAACAGAATATTTATTTCAAATAAAGAGAATACAGAAGATATTTACAATATATTTTATCTTCTTGCAAAAGAAGGAGTAGACATTAGAGACCTAATACAGGGAGTTTTTACATTTTCTATAAAAGCTTTTTCTGAATATCTTTTAAAAACTAAGCCTTCTGTAAAGGATGTTTATTTTTTTTCATCTCTCTTAAACGAGTATGTTTCTATTATTGAGAAAGCTTACTTAGATTTTGCAAAAGTTCAGGAAAAAGAGGAAGCAGAAAGTTTAGGTACAGAGAGAGAAAAACATGAAGAGGAGTATATTCTTAATGTTTTAAACAGACATATTGGAGAGACATTTACCGCTATCAGCTATTACAAGGAAGTACCTATTATTTTTAAATTAAAGATATTAAAAACTACAGATAAATTTATAATTGCAGATATATCTAAAGTAAATATTAATATATCTAAGCTCAATGGAGCTATTTATCTGAAAATTCCTTTTTTTGATAAACCTGTAAAAACAAAAATTGTTTCAGTAGATTTTAAGAGAAATATTTTAGCTCTTGAAAATCCAAGACTTGCAGATATCCCTGCAGAAAATAGAAAGCATGTTAGGGTTGTTTTATCTGAACCTACCAAGGTTATTGTAAGAAAAGATAGCGAAGAAACTATGGGACTTATTGTAGATATTTCAGCAAAAGGACTAAAGTTTTACACAGGAAAACTTGGTTCTATTAAAGAAGGAGATAATATTCAATTAAGCTTTAAGTTAGATAATCATAATATTTTATCTTCTGGAATAGTAAAGCATATATCAGATACAGGACGAGGATATATGGTTGGAGTAGAGTTAAAACCTGACCTAAAAACAGAAACAGTTATATCAGACTTCGTAATGTCTAGACAGTTTGAAATATTAAGAGAATTAAGAATATAGGGGGAGTAATAATGATAGGTAAATTTGCAGAGAAGATAGATAATCCTTCAGTTGTTACAAATATATTAAAAAACTGGGTAAATGATGAGAATGTAAAAGAAATTTTTGAAAAACACAACATCGATGCAAATACGTTTTTGTCAAACTTTGGTATAAAGATACTTGATTATTTTGTTCTTATTTTTACTGGAAAGGTAGAGATAGGAAACTGTCCGTATATTGAAAAATTTTTAGAATACCTAGAGGAGATACATATCACAGTAGGGGAACTTTTTCTAATATGTTCAGGGTTGAAAAAAAGTATTCTTACATATGTTTTAGATGAAGATTTTTCCAATGAGGAGAAAAAGAAGCTTTTTGAAGAGATATACAGAATTTTTGATAAAAACCTTGCAGGAGTTTTAAATAAGTTTATAGATAAGAATTTTTAATGGCTAAAAAGAAAGAGAGGTTAGATAAACTTCTTGTTGAAAAAGGTCTTGTAGAAAGTAGGGAAAAAGCCCAGAGACTTATAATGTCTGGGGTTGTCTTTGTAAATAATCAGAGAGTAGATAAACCAGGAACAAAAGTTCCTTTTGAGAGCAACATATATATAAAAGAAAAGGAAAAGTATGTTTCAAGAGGTGGTTACAAGCTAGAAAAAGGGATTAACGTTTTTAAACCAGATGTGAGAGGAAAAATTTGTATAGATATAGGTTCTTCTACAGGTGGCTTCACAGACTGTCTCCTTCAGCATGGAGCAAAGAAGGTTTATGCTGTTGATGTTGGAAAAAATCAACTCCACGAGAAACTCAGAAAAGATGAAAGGGTAGTTGTTTTAGAAAAAACGAACGCAAGATACTTAACAGAAAAAGAGATACCTGAAAAGATAGACTTTTTTGTGTCAGATGTTTCTTTTATCTCCATTCTAAAGATACTTCCTAATCTGTGTCCTTTAATAAAGGATCATGCAGAAGGTATTATCCTTATAAAGCCTCAGTTTGAGCTAAGTAAGGAAGAGGTTAAAGGTGGTGTAGTAAAGGATAAATCCCTTCATAAAAAAGCTATAAAAAAAGTAATAGAAGGTTTAGAAAATAGCTGCTACTGCGTAAAAGATATATCCTTCTCTGAAACATGGGGACCTGAAGGTAATATAGAGTTTTTAGCCTATGTGATAAAGAAAAAGGAAGATGAAAAGTGCGAAAGTTTAGGAGATAGGATTACTGACGAAAAAATAGAAGAAGTGGTATATGAGGCTCATGAAACATTTCAGAAAGAAAAATCTAGATAAAACAATCAGATAGAGATCTGTTAACAATCTTACATAAATACTAAAAATTCTATCATACAGATTTTATTTTCTAAAAAAATTTTTTTCTTAAAATTCTCTATAGATAGTCTTATAATCTTTATCCCTAAAAATATTAAGAGGTCTGGAGATTGGACGTCTGGTCTAGTATCCTGTCATCTTTATCTAAAAGGCTGGATAGATCTACATTAAAACTTTTAAAGGGAGTAGATAAGGTAGAGTATAAAGATGGATATCTCTTTATATCAACTCCAGACCCTGCTTACAAAGACTGGATAGAGGGAAATCTTTTAGAAGATATTATCACTACCGCTTCTTCTCTATTTGGAAAAAATGTTGAAGTACAGATATTAACAGAAGAAGAGAAAGACCCTGCACAGATTGAGACAAACCCTCAAAAAACGTTAGAAGAAACCCCCTACTCTCTAACAAGTCTAAATCCTAAGTTTACATTTGATAATCTCGTAATAGGAAACTGCAATAAAATAGCATATATGGCATGTAGATCTGTAGCTGAAAATCTGGGACAGATATATAATCCGCTTTTTATATACGGTTCGACAGGACTTGGAAAAACCCATCTCCTCCATGCCACAGCACATGAAGTTTTATCAAGAAATCCAAAAGCAAATATTATCTATACGACAGCAGATACATTTATGTCTGAACTTGTCTACTACCTTCAAAAAGGTTCAATATTAGCTTTTAGAAAGAGATACAGAAATGTAGATTTACTTCTTATAGATGATGTCCAGTTCCTACAGGGAAAAGAGAGAACTCAGATAGAACTGTATCATATATTCAATGCCCTTTATCTCATAGGAAAACAGGTTATCCTATCCTCTGATACACCACCAGTAGATCTAAAAGGACTTCAGGAAAGACTAAAAAGTAGATTTGTTAGTGGTCTTGTTGTAGAGGTAAAAAAACCTGACCTAGATACAAAACTATCTATAATAAGAAAAAAATCAAAAAGTTTAGATATAAAAATACCTCATGATGTTTCTCTTCTTCTTGCAAAAACAATAACCTCGAATGTTAGAGAGCTTGAAGGTTCCTTAAGTAGACTAAAAGCTTACAGTGAGATGCTTGGAAGACCTGTAACCTTAGAGTTTGCAAGAGAAGTGTTGAAAGATATATTAGAGATTCAACAGGTGGAGGAACTGTCTATAGAAAAGATACAGAAAGAAGTAGCAAACTACTTTGCAGTAAATATAAATGAGATACTTGGAAACTCAAGGAAGAAAAAAGTGGTTTTAGCAAGACAGATAGCTATGTACTTAACAAGAATATTAACAGATAAATCTTTAAATGAAATCTCAAAAGCATTTAAGAAAAAAGATCATACAACTGTGCTTAATGCTATAGAAAAGATAGACAAAAGTATAGAAAAAGATAGAAAACTAAAACTAACAGTAGAGTTTTTAAAGGATAAGCTCTTAACACTGTAAAATATTTTATACAAATATACAATCAACAATTTCCTAATCATTACCATATAATAAATTGTATATACAAACATATTACGGGGAAATAATGTTAAAACTTATATTGATAGCTTCTTTAATGTCATACTTTATATCTTCTTTTGGATTTTGGATGTATCTTTTTACAAAAAAGGAGATAGGAACCCGTTTAGGATTTTCTTTCTTTGGACTAGGTTTTTTAATTCAAATTATATACATAGGTATAAGAGACTTTCGGGAAAAAACATTTGCAATAGCTTCTCAACAAGAACTTCCTTTTTTCCTCGCCTTTCTAATAGCTGTGGTTTTTTACGGACTTTCTATTAAATACAAAAAAAAACTTAAAGATTTTGGTTCAATATTTGCTCCTATTAATGTGTTTCTTATTGCTATGACGTTGCCAAACTTAGAGCCCCAAGCTCAAAAGTTTGATAATTTCTGGTTTTATGCTCATGTAATCTTTTCCATGGTTGCTTATGCTTTCATTGTTGTTTCAACAATTATTGCTATTGTATACGTTTTAACCCACAGAGACTTAAAAAGAAAAAAATTAGATTCCTTTTTTGTATCAAAGTTTTCTTCTTCTTTAGCACTTTTAGAGGAACTAGAGTATAAGTCTACTGTTTTAGCTTTCATTGCTCTTTCTCTAGCTTTAATTTCATCTTCTATCTGGTCTAGTGTTTATTTAGGTAAACACTGGATATGGGATCCTAAGCAGATAGGTTTATCTCTGTTGTGGATTTTTTACGGATTTTTACTTCATATTAGGGTTATTAAACATGAGAAAGGTAAAAAGGCTGCTTATTTGACAATAATAGGGGGTGTTTTTGCATTCATTATATACTGGTTTATTAAACATCCTGTTTACTAAACTTTTATCTGATAAACATTTTCTATTACGTAATCTGGATTGTAGGATAAAGCTATGTCTTTCTTTCCAAAACCATATAGAGCAAGACACGTTTCTATTCCTGCTCCTTTTCCTGCTTTTATATCTGTTTCACTATCTCCTATCATAACAGCTTTGCTTTTTTTCAGATTTTCTAATGTATACTTTACTGGAACAGGTGAAGGTTTCTTTTCTGGAAGTGTATCTCCTCCAACTAAGATATCTATGTAATCTTCTATACCAAGCTTTCTTATAATTTCCCAAGAGATATCTTCATATTTGTTTGTTATTACTGCTACACTTTTATCTTTTTCCTTTATTTCTTTTAAAAGATCTTCTATTCCTGGATAAAGTTTTGTATAAACAGCAGGATTACTAAAATAATAATCTCTAAATATTTCCACCGCTTTATCTAATAGATGTTTGTCATCTGTATTTAAAACTCCTTGAAGAAGCTTTCTCCCTCCATATCCAACATGCTTTATAACTTCTTCTTTAGGTAAAGGAGAATATCCAAGCTCTTTTAGGGTGTGTAAAACAGCTCTATATATATCTTCACTTGAGTCTATGAGAGTTCCATCTAAATCAAATAAAAATGCTTCAATATGAGATAAATCTACTGTCTCAGTATAAACTCCTGATACTTCTTTATTACTCTGTCTATCCATCTGTCTTTTTTCTCCCTTGATGGCTTTTTATCCTGCACAATAATATATATCTCGTCTCCTTCTTTTACTAATCCAAGATCCTCTCTTGCTTTTTTTTCAATAAAAAATCTATCTTTTTTTAAAAAGGATATTTCTTCTCTGATTTTTTGATTTTCTTTTTTTATTTGGGAAATTTCTTCTTGAAGATTTCTTTTGACTTGTTCTTTTTCTATATATTTGAAGATATTTGTTTTTCCAAAGAATAAAACATAGAGTGCATAAAAGACAGATAAAATAGTTAAAAGGAGCAGAAGACGCTCTGCTCCAAATAGTTTATTTATTTTTGAGAAATCTCTCAAAAACCTCTTTTCCTTTAAAAATTGCGTCTTTCCCAAGCTCTTCCTCTATTCTCAGAAGTTGATTATACTTTGCAACTCTATCTGTTCTTGATGCAGAACCTGTTTTTATTTGTCCTGCATTTGTTGCTACAGCTAAATCTGCTATAAATGTATCTTCAGTTTCCCCAGACCTGTGAGAAATAATATTTGCGTAACTATGTGTTTTTGCTAATTCAATAGCATCTAATGTTTCGGTTAAAGTTCCAATCTGGTTTAGTTTTATAAGAATTGCATTTGCAATTCCTCTTTCAATTCCTTTTTCTTTCAATAATTTAGGATTTGTAGTAAATAAATCATCTCCTACAAGTTGAACCTTTTTTCCTAGTGCATCAGTTAACATCTTCCATCCTTCTAAATCATCTTCTGCCATACCATCCTCTATAGAGATCAACGGATATGTTCCTTCTATTTCTTCATAGATAACAACCATATCTTCTTTTGAGAGTTCTCTTCCTTCAAATCTGTATACACCTTTTTCTTTATCATAAAACTCAGAAGATGCAGCATCTAATGCCAAGAAAACATCATCTCCTGGAGTATATCCAGCTTTTTCTATTGCTTCCATTAAAATATCAAAAGCTTCTTTAGAAGAGCTTAAATTTGGAGCAAATCCACCTTCATCACCAACGTTTGTAGAGTGCCCCCTTGCTTTTAAAATCTCTTTTAGTGTATGAAATATTTCGACACCACACCTTAAAGCTTCGCTGAATTTTTGATTATCTGGATCTTTTCCCCCAAAGACAGGAACAATCATAAACTCCTGAAAATCTAAATTGTTATCTGCATGAACACCACCATTTATTACATTCATAAGAGGAACGGGCAAAACTTTTGCATTTGTTCCACCTATATATCTGTAAAGAGGTAGTTCTAGTTCTATTGCAGATGCTCTTGCAACTGCAAGGCTAACTGCAAGTATTGCGTTGGCACCGAGATTTGCTTTATTAGGAGTTCCATCTAACTCAATCATTAAATTGTCAATTCTAACTTGATCTGTAGATTCTTCTCCAATTAATACTTCCGCTATTTTTGTGTTTATATTTTCTACTGCTTTTAAAACTCCCTTTCCTTTATATCTATTTTTATCTCCATCTCTCAGCTCTACTGCTTCTGTTTCTCCTGTAGATGCTCCACTTGGAACACTAGCCCTAGCAACAACTCCACTTTCTAAAGTTACTTCTGCTTCAACTGTTGGATTTCCTCTACTGTCTAAAATTTCTCTTCCTTTTAAATGAACAATCATAGACATTTGTTAACCCTCCTAATATTTTAAAGTCTGTGATAAGCAGCAATTGCTGCAGCTATTACAGTGGCTAAATCTTCTTCATTTTCTTTATCTGGTTTTAACTTAAATGTTGGCAGTTTCTTATCTATATAAGAAGTGTCAAATTTTCCTTCCATAAAGTCTTTATCTCTAACAATCTGTCTTAAAAGAGGAAGGTTTGTAGGAACTCCTCTAACCTGAAATTCTTCTAAAGCTCTTTTAGCTCTGTTTACTGTTTGAGGCCAAGATAATGCCCAAACAGTAAGTTTAGCAATCATTGAGTCATAGTAAGGTGGGATTATATAATCTTTGTAAACCGCTGCATCTATTCTAACTCCCGGTCCCCCAGGAGAGTAGTAAGCTGTTATTCTTCCAGGAGAAGGAGCAAAATCTTTAGTAGGATCTTCAGCATTTATTCTAAACTCTATAGCATAACCTCTAAATTTTATATCTTCCTGAAGGAATGGAAGTTTTTCCCCTTCTGCTAACTGTATCATTCTTTGAACTAAATCTATTCCAGTTACTGTTTCTGTTACTGTATGCTCTACCTGTAGTCTTGTGTTCATTTCTATAAAATAAAAATTATTATCTTCATCAACTAAAAACTCCAGTGTTCCAACACTTTCATAACCTAATTTAAACATAGCTTTAACAGCAACCCTGTAGAGCTCTCTTCTAACTTCTTCATCTAAACTTGGAGATGGAGCAATTTCTACAACCTTTTGATGTCTTCTCTGTATAGAACAGTCTCTCTCTCCTAGATGTATAACGTTTCCATACTTATCAGCTATAACCTGTATTTCTATATGTCTTGGATTTTTAACATATTTCTCAATGAATACATCTCCTTTTCCAAAAAACTTTTTAGCCTCAGATGTTGCCGATTCAAAAAGTTTTTCAAAGTCTTCCTCTTTTTCAACAATCCTCATTCCACGACCACCGCCACCATAAGCCGCTTTTATGATTACAGGAAATCCTATTTCTTTGGCTACTTTTTTTGCTTCTTCTACATTTGAGATAGGTTCATCTGTTCCTGGTAAAACGGGAACACCAACTTCCCTCATAGCTTTTTTAGAAGCAACTTTATCACCAAAGAGAGAGATATGCTCAGGTTTTGGACCTATAAAAATAATTCCTTTTTTTATGCAGTATTCAGCAAACTCAGCATTCTCTGAAAGAAAACCATACCCTGGATGAATAGCATCACACTTTGTCTGTTTTGCTAAATCTACTATCTTATAAAAGTTAAGGTAAGCCTGAATAGGATCCCCTGGAATCATATATGCTTCATCAGCTTTTTTTACCCATATACCTTTTGCATCAGCTTCAGAATATATAGCAACTGTTTTTATTCCTAGTTCCTTGCATGCTCTGATTATTCTTGTTGCAACTTCACCTCTATTTGCAACAAGAACTTTCTTTATTTTCTTTACTCCAGCCATGATAATCTCCTGAATTTGAGGATTTAAAACGCAAATTTATTATAACACTTTGAAAAGAGCAGATTTTTTAGATTAAAACCCTTAAACACCCAAGCGCAGTGAAACGAATAGATTTAAAATTTTTTTGAAAGATTATAAATTTGGGAAAAATAGATATTACTCTAAGAGATGTTATTCAGGAGATACCACCTAAGTTTATTCAGATATTAACAGGCAAAAAAGCCAAAAAGCTTTTAGATACATCTTTGCCAGAAGTAAAAGAAAGAAGAGCAGATTTTCTTGTTGAGCTAGAAGATGGCTCTATCTTTCATCTAGAGCTACAAACTCAAAACGATAAAAACATGCCTTTTAGAATGCTTGAATATTTTGTTCTTATATCTTCCAAGTATCCAAACAGAAACATAAAACAGATGGTTTTGTATGTAGGAGAGAAGCCTTTAAACATGAAAGACAGTATAAAAACGGAAAACTTAAGCTTTAGCTACAAGCTAATAGACATAAGAGAGATAAGCTGTGAGGAGTTGTTTAAAAGCAAGAGTTTAACAGATAAAATATTAGCAGTATTGTGTGATGTAAGAGAACCAGAAAAGTATTTTAGAGAACTTTTAACAGAGCTTTATAAACTGCCAGAAAGAGAAAGAAGAGACTATTTAAAGAAATTATTGAACCTGCTGACAATAAGGTCTAAATTAGTAGAAGAATTCAAGTTAGAGGTAAAAAAGATGCCAATAACATTTGATAGAGAAACGATGGAAAAACATCCTTTCTTTAAAGATGGAAAACAAGAAGGGAAAAAAGAAGCTGTAATAAAACTACATAAGAAGCTAAAAATGAATGCAAAAGAAATAGCAGAAGTTTTAAAACTTCCTCTTGATTTTGTTGAAAATGTTTTAAAAGAAAATAAATCTTGATTTTAATGAAAATACTGACTACTCAGTAAGCTATTTTATAGAGACATGCAAAAAGATTAAGAAGTAGTAATTCATTTTTTAATGATGACTTGCTATTTTAATACAAAAATATTGTCGAGAGTACAGCTTAGAAGTATTTTTACACACTTATATTAGAGAAAGACCAATTTGTAAAATATTTCCAAAATTCAAAAATCCTAAAAACTTTTCAAAACAGCTAAACGTATTTCTCTTCCCATTTATAGAACTCTTCAGAAAAATATTTTATTCTCTGTTTTTTAAACTCCCTTGTTGAGTATAGGATTTTGTAGTCTTCT
>JALVKE010000087.1 GCA_027028005.1 Persephonella sp.
TCCCACTAAATATATAGTATTCTTTATTATCAAGAGTTACTTTTAAAACCTTCGGAAATGTTTTTCCTGAATAAGATGTATAAAATCTATTTCCTGTATAAGCTTCAAAAGATACATTTTTAAACACCCCTAAAACCTGCTTTTTTAATCCTCCGTATCCTAGTTTTCCGTCAACATAGGGAAACTCTTCATACACAAGCTTCTTTTTTCCATCAATATCTTCAATATAGTATTCTGCTCTTACTGCTCCAAAGTATAAAATAGGGTATAAGGTATAGAAAGAAAGTCTGTCTCTCTCTAGCTTTATATTTATTCCTAAACCTGTGTATCCTGAGAAAAACTGCTTAGCTAGCTGGTTATAGATAGAAAGTTCTTCAACAGTTTTATTTATCCTTCCTGAAAGTTCTATATTTCCTTTTATATTTGTTGTAAATGATAGTCCAACAACTCCAAAAACAATAAGAAGCAGTGTTGTAACTAAAAGAAGCTCAAGTAAAGTAAAACCTCTATTTTTCATATGTGGTGATTTCAAGAACTTTTTTCCCTGTTTTTTTATCAATAATTATATTTTTTTCCTGTTTTATTCCATAAGGAAGGGTTTCTTTTTCTGTTTTAATAGAGAACCTTTCATCTTCTTTTTTTAATCCGTAAAAATCCCTTTTAAAAAAATCTAAAGCTTCTAGTCTCTGAAAATCTGTATCAACTCTTCTTATATAGTTAGTTTGAATATCAAGTAAAACAGAAAGGGACACTGCAAGGATAACTACAGCTACAAGAACCTCAAGCAGTGTAAACCCTTTCTCATTCACTATTTTACATCCCAGACAGATATATCATCTTCAGTTCCTAACTCCCCATCAGGTCCTTTGCTTTTTAACTCAAAAGGGTGATTTTCTGCTGGAGATATATAAACGTACTCATTTCCCCATGGATCTTTTGGAACGTGATCTAGATACTGTCTCCATTTTTTTGGTTCTGGTGGAGTTGTAGGTTTTTGAACAAGTGCTTTTAAACCTTGTTGTGTAGTTGGATATGTTCCATTGTCTAACTTATACATCTCTAATGTTCTCTTTAGCTCTTTTAGCTGAACCTTAGCAGTATCTATTTTTGCCTCATCTACCCTTCCTGTAAGCTTTGGAATAACTAATGCTGCTAAAAGAGAAAGAATAACAATAACAACTAAAAGTTCTAAAAGTGTAAAACCTTTTCTGTTTTTCATAGAGCCTCCCTTCTTTTAGAAAAATTTTTCAAATAATATAACCTGTTATTTTTTTTATTCAAAGTAACATTGGTTTTCTTTTTGTAGTTTACTATTCAAATAGAAAAGTTTAGTGAAAAGGAGGAAAAATGGAAAATGTAACTAGGAGAGATTTACTAAAGGGAAGCAGTATTATTGCTTTAGCTTCAGTTTTACCAATGAGTGGGGTTTTTGCTAAAAGCATAAAAAATGGAATTGATAAGCTTGTTGATGACAAGGGAAACTTTGTTTTGCTTCCTCTTCCTTACAAAGAAGATTTTTTAGAACCTTATCTTGATGCTGAGACAGTACATTTTCACTACACCTACCATCATGGTGGAGCAGTAAAAGGAGCAAATAAAGACTTAAAGATGATAAAAAAAGCGTTAGAAAAAAATGATTTTTCTATAGTGGACTACTGGACAAAGAAGCTTCAGTATCACTTTTCAAGTCATGTTCTTCACACAATATACTGGACAAATCTTACAAATAAGGAAACTAAGCCAAAAGGTGAACTTTTAAAAAGAATAGAAAAACAGTTTGGAAGTGTAGATAAGTTAAAATCTCTTTTATACAAAATTTCAAAATCTGTTATGGGTAGTGGATGGGGTGTTTTAGCTTATCAACCTTTTGCAGACTCTCTTGTTGTTCTCCAGGTAGAAAATCACGAAAGGCTTACCCAGTGGGGGGCTATTCCTCTACTAGCTCTAGACGTTTGGGAGCATTCTTACTATCTAAAATATCAAAACAGAAGAGGAGAATATCTAAAACAAATAATGAAGATTATAAACTGGGATGATGTGGAAAGAAGATTTGAGATTGCAAAAAGATTAGTTTAAAAAAGCCCGAAGACTTCGGGCTTTTAATTTCTACTTTCTTTTAGTTCTTCTATTTTTTTCTTAAGCTCATCTATTGTGATGTTTTCATCAACCCCTAAAATCTCAAGGAGTTTTTCTATCTTTATCCATTTTTTCAGAACCATTCCTTGAGTTAAAAGCTGTGTAAATGGCTCTTTAACATCTACAAGTCCTATCTCTTTGAGGAATTTTGTGAAAAATCTTGAGTAAAGAAGATGGAGAACTGCATGCTCAATTCCACCTATATAAAGATCAACAGGCATCCAGTAGTCTGCCTTTTCTTTATCAAATGGTGCTTTATCATTGTGAGGATCACAGTATCTAAGAAAATACCATGAACTATCTACAAATGTATCCATTGTATCTGTTTCTCTTCTTGCTGGCTTTCCACATTTTGGACAGGTTGTATTTACAAACTCTTCAACTTTTTCCAGAGGATTTCCCATTCCTGTAAACTCAACATTTTCAGGGAGAACTACAGGAAGGTCTTCTTCTGGAACAGGGACTATTCCACAATTATCACAGTATATAACCGGAATTGGGGTTCCCCAGTATCTCTGTCTCGATATATTCCAGTCCCTTAGTCTGAAGTTTATAGTTTTTTCTCCTATACCTTTTTTCTCAAGCTCCTGAGTAATTTTTTCTTTAGCTTCTTCCGATGATAACCCATCAAATCCGTTAGAGTTTATAAGTATTCCTTCACCTGTGAAAGCTTCTTTATCATAATCCCATTCTCCATCAACAGGCTTTATAACAGGTTTTATAGGAATGCTGTATTTTTTTGCAAACTCATGGTCTCTCTCATCATGAGCAGGAACAGCCATAATAGCTCCTGTTCCGTATCCCCAGAGGATATAGTTCGCTATCCAGATTGGAACTTTTTCATTGGTTAATGGATTTATGGCATATCTTCCTGTAAAAACCCCTTCTTTCTCTTCAATGATATTTCTATCCCTTGTAGACATAGATAGATATTTATTTACAAAATCTTCAACCTCTTCCTCATAATCGGTGCCTTTTGCAAGTTCTATCGCAAGGGGATGTTCAGGTGCTAAAGCCATAAATGTAACACCAAAGATTGTGTCAGGTCTTGTGGTAAAAACCTCTAAAACAGATGTTGAGTATTCTATGGGAAATCTTATTGTTGCTCCTATAGATTTTCCTATCCAGTTTTTCTGCATGGTAAGAACAGCTTCAGGCCACTTTCCTTTTAGCTCCTCAAGATCATCAAGTAGAACCTCAGCATAATCTGTTATTCTGAGAAACCATGAAGGTATTTCCTTTTGAACTACGGGGGTATCACATCTCCAACATCTTCCTTCTATAACCTGCTCATTTGCTAAAACAGTCATATCATGGGGACACCAGTTAACAACAGCTGATTTTCTATATGCTATACCTTTTTCAAGCATCTTAAGGAAAATCCACTGGTTCCATTTATAGTATTCTGGAGAACAGGTAGTAACCTCTCTATCCCAGTCATAAGAAAAACCAAGCCTTTTTAGTTCTTTTCTCATATAATCAATATTTTCATAAGTCCATTTTGCAGGATGAACACCGCTTTTTATTGCAGCATTTTCAGCAGGCATTCCAAAGGCATCCCATCCCATAGGGTGAAGGGTGTTTTTACCTTTCATCCTAAGATATCTATTTACAACATCACCAATTGCATAGTTTCTCACATGTCCCATATGTATCCTTCCTGAAGGATAAGGAAACATTTCAAGAACATAAAACTTTTTTTTATCCGGCTTTTCTTCTGTTTTGAAAATTTTATTTTCTTCCCACTCTTTTAAAAGTTTTTCCTCTATTTCTTTAAAGTTATACTCTCTGTTCAATGTATCCTCCGTAAATTTTTATCTTAATACTAGGATTATATTCTGAAATTCAGTCTAATTCTTTAGTTAAAACATCTAGAACAACCTGATTCCAGCCTTTACTTCCTGAATATTTTGATCTAATAAGATTTGGAAGATCTATATCTTCATAGGAACCATCAGGTTTCATAATAAGGATAGGTATATCAACTTCTTTTAACATAGGAATATCATTTTTACTGTCTCCAATTCCTACAGTCTTTGCTTCTTTCCATGAATTTTTCCTAAAAATATCTGTTGTTATCTTTACTGCTTTTCCTTTATCCTGATTTTCTCCTATAAGATGATAAAATCTTCCTCCTTTGGTTATTTTTAATCCATATTTTTTAGCTTCATCTTCTAACTTCTCTATTAAAGATGCATCTTCTATAATAAAAGGTTCTGTAAACTCCCTTTTTTTTGCAAGTTTAGCTTTTTCAATAGGAAGTCCAGTTAGTTTTGAAACTTCCTTAACACTCATATCTCCAAATCCTTTTATTGGAAATTTCTTTTTTGCTTTTTCAAAAAATTCTCTTACATATGAGTAATCTTTTCCTAGTTTTATCACAGTATAGCTGTCTCTTTCTTCTCCATTTATAGAAAAATTTCTGTATTTTTTAGGAAAAAATATAGCCGCTCCATTTTCTACAATGAAAGGTTCTTTAATATCTAGCTCTTTTAAAAGTTCTTCAACTTCAGCTCTTGTTTTACTAGTTGTTATTATTAATGGAATTTTTTGCTTTTTTATAAAATTTAATGCAGGTAATGCATCCTTATAAGAGTAGTCTTCATGATTTAACAGGGAACCGTCTAAATCTGTAAATATAATAAACTTTTTACTTAACGGGGATCCAGCCATTTTTATCCTTAATAAATGTGATTTTATCTCTTATTCTACAGGTATCAGAACTTTCTAGTATATCAGGGCATTGAATAGAAACTAAAAGTAAAGTAGTTGTGTAAGTGATAGTTTCTAAAGGATTTTTTTTCTTTGATATTTTTCTCAATTTATCTATATCTAAAATAAGATCAAACTCATATTCAACAACATACTTACCATCTTCTGTTTTGTAGTCATCTACTCTCTTAAAGTTTTCTATTCTTCCTACTTTAGAGTATCTACTCTCTATAGCTTTTAATACATCTTCATTTGTAGGTTTATCCTCACATCCTATTAAAAAAATAAAAAGTAGAAAGAATATAAAGTATTTTTTCATCTCCCTTCCTTTGTTACTTTATAAGCTGTATTTTACCCTTATGTTCTCCTTTAATTTCTCATAGATATCAGGATTTGTATCTAAAAAGTTTTTTACCTGCTGAACATCTTTATCTCCTCTTCCTGATAGATTAATGACTACTATACCATCTTTACCTATCTCTTTAGCTAACTCAACACCTTTTATAACTGCATGGGAACTTTCTAATGCAGGAATAATACCTTCCGCCTTTGAGAGTAATAAAAATCCTTCTAAGGCTTCTTCATCTGTTGCTGTTATATACTCTGCTCTTCCACTTTCTTTTAAATAGGCATGTTCAGGACCTACTCCTGGATAGTCCAGACCTGCAGATATAGAATGGGTATGTTCTATCTGTCCCCATTCATTCTGTAGAAAGTAAGATTTCATTCCGTGTAGAACGCCAACAGAACCACCATTTATGCTAGCTGCATGCTGACCTGTCTCTATTCCATACCCCGCTGCCTCAACTCCAACTAATCTAACATTCTCATCTTCAACAAATGGATAGAACATTCCTATGGCGTTACTACCTCCTCCAACACAGGCAATAACAGCATCTGGAAGTCTTCCCTCTATTTCAACTATCTGCTCCTTTGTTTCCCTACCTATAACAGACTGAAAATCTCTAACAATCATTGGAAAAGGATGTGGTCCTAAAGCTGAACCTATAACATAGTGAGTAGTTTTTACATTTGTAACCCAGTCCCTTAAAGCTTCATTAACAGCATCCTTTAATGTTCTACTTCCTGCTTTAACAATTTCAACTTTTGCACCTAAAAGTTTCATCCTAAATACATTTAAAGCCTGTCTTTCTGCATCTTCCTCTCCCATATAGACAACACACTCTAAGCCAAATAAAGATGCTGCTGTAGCCGTAGATACCCCGTGCTGTCCTGCTCCTGTTTCAGCTATGATCCTTTTTTTACCTAGTTTTTTTGTGAGTAAAACCTGACCTAAAGTGTTGTTTATCTTATGGGCTCCTGTATGAAGAAGATCTTCTCTCTTTAGATATATCTTTGCCCCGCCTACTGCTTCTGTAAGTCTGTGAGCATAGTATAAAATAGAAGGTCTTCCTGCATACTCCTGTAGATAGTAAACAAGTTCTCTTTGAAAATCCCCGTCATTTTTTATCTTTTCATACTGCTCTTCAAGTTCTTCAAGGGCGGGGATTAATGTTTCAGGTAGATACTTTCCTCCAAAATCTCCAAAGTATCCTCTATTATCAGGAAAGGGATAAGTCATTTTCTTACCTCTTTTTTGTTGTTAATAACTATTTTACATTAATGGAGCCCCTATATAACCTAAATCTTTTTACATTTACTAAGTTTCCTTCACAGTCTATATCAGGAGCTGTTCCCCTTACAAAAAGAATGTATTCTCCAGGACATGTTTCATTTGCCACTAGATCTGTTATAGGATCTATAGGGATGTATACATCTCCTTCAGGAATAGGAAAGTTAGGAACTTTCTGTCCTGCGTGTGCTGAAGCCATAAAATCTATCCAGATAGGAAGGGCTGCTGCAGAGCCTGTCATCTTCCTTCCAATACGTTTCTTCACATCATATCCAACCCAAACAACAGTTGAGATTTTAGGAGAAAATCCTGCAAACCAAGCATCTGTATAGTTATTTGTTGTTCCTGTTTTTCCTGCTACAGGGAAACCAAGAACCCTTGCTTTTCTTCCTGTTCCCTCTTTTACTACTGCTCTAAGCATATCAACAACAACAGCATTCTCCTCTTTTGGTAAAACAGGGCTACATAGAGGTTCATGGGTATAAACAACTTTTCCTTTTTTATCAACTACTTTCTCAATAAAGTAAGGCTCACACTTGGTTCCTTCATTGGCAAATGTTGAATAAACAGTTGCTAGCTCTAAAGGGGAGATATCAGCACTTCCAAGAACTAAAGAAGGAACAGGTGGAAGATAAGATTTTATTCCAAGATCTCTTGCTAGTTTTATAACTGGTTTAATTCCCACTTTCATAAAAAGATTTACAGAAGCAGCATTTAAACTGTGAACTAATGCATATCTTAATGTGACATCTCCTCTATACTCGTGATCGTAATTTGAAGGAAGCCACTCCTCTCTTTTCTCTGGATCCCATATAGGAAGAGGTTCATCTTTTATTTTTGTTATTTGCGTATAACCATTAAGAATAGCTTTTGCATATACTATAGGTTTAAATGCAGAACCTATCTGTCTTTTTCCCTGAACTGCTCTATTAAACTTTGATTTTTGAAAATCATACCCACCAGCTATAGCTAAAATAGCTCCTGTTTTAGGGTCTATAGATATTAAAGCTCCTTCTAAATAAGGAACTAAATCAAACTCTTTACCTTTTATATATCTTACATAAACAGGTAATCCTGCAAAGATGTGTCTTTTTTTCCCTCTATACGCAAAGTAACCTTCTTTATCCTTTATTTTTATCCATATTTTTCTTCTTCCAACTTTCTTTATTAAAGCTACGTATATTTTTCCTTCTTCTAGCCTATCTATCTTCTGTTTTTCATACATCTGTTTTAAATTTTCTATCTCTTCATCAGAAAGAGAAGGAAAACCTACTCTTCTTTGAAGTCTCTCAAGATGATCTTTCATTACCATAGAGGCAGTCATAAGGAGATTTTTGTCTACAGTGGTGTATATTTTGTATCCACCTTTGTAAAGATCATCTAAGGAAAAGTGTGTTTTAAACCACTTTCTAACCATCTCTGCAAAATAGTCATTTACCTGATTTTCTTCTACATCATCCTCTTCTTTAAATCTTCTTAAAACTATAGGGCTGCTCCAGCATCTTTGAGCTGTTTTCTCATCTATATATCCATCTTCAAGCATTCTTCTTATTACAAGGTTTCTTCTTTTTGTTGCTAGCTCTATATTTCTGTAAGGATCATATCTACTTGGTGCTTTTGGTAGTGCTGCTAGCGTTGCTCCTTCACATACATCTATCTGCCACACATGTTTTCCAAAATACGTTTTTGATGCTGCCTCAACCCCATAGGCACCGTGACCTAGATATATCTGATTTAAATACATCTCTAGTATTTTGTCTTTTGAATAAACCTCATTTAGCTTTATTGCAAGAAGTATCTCTTTAAACTTTCTAGAGAAGCTTTTTTCAGGGGTTAAGAAAAGGTTTTTTATAAGCTGCTGAGATATTGTGCTCCCACCGGCAACAATTCTACCTTCTTTTATATCTCTCAATGCAGCTCTGAATATTCCTGCAACATCAATACCTGGGTTTTCATAGAATGTTTTATCCTCTATAGCTACAAAAGCATTTCTAACATACTTGGGAATTTTATCTATAGTTACATACTGTCTATTTTGAATGAAAAATTTTGTTAAAAGCTGACCATTTCTATCATAAACATATGAAACTTCTGCAGGTTTCCATTTTTCTAAAGCTCTAACATCAGGAAGATTTTTAGCATTTTTTGTAACAAAAAGGGCCACAAACACTACTGAAAATGATATTAAGAATAAAAATGTAAATAACAGCGAATATTTAACGTATTTAAACAACTTTCCTCCAGTTTTATATTACTTTTTTAATAAATAATTTATTTCATCTTTTAAATTTTACGAGAAAAGATACTTAAATGCATCTTATATTCATAAAGGTCTATTTTGAATAAAATTCCTTTATAATAAGCTATAAAAGTTCTCTTCTAGAATTTTTTATTTTAAAAAATAAATTATGATATTTAGAAATAAGGAGAAAGAGGACAAAAATGGAGTTTGATATAACAAAACTTATATTTATGATACCTGCTTTACTTTTTGCAGTTATTATTCACGAGCTTGGACATGGAATAGTTGCTTACAGATTAGGAGATCCTACCCCAAAGCTTGCAGGAAGACTAACCTTTAACCCTATTCCCCATATAGACCCTTTTGGCTCAATAATACTACCTGCTATACTGATAATCTTTCATTCGCCTATTTTATTTGGATGGGCTAAACCTGTTCCTATAAATCCTTTCAACTTTAAAAAGTTAGGTTATAGAAAAGGAATAGCTGTAACTTCTCTTGCAGGTGTTTCAATGAATATGCTTTTTGCTTTTATATTTGGTTTTCTGTTTCAGCTTTTTTCAAATCAGGATGTTCTTTCCTTTATAGCTTCCGTATTTGGAACAGGTTTTATAAAGAGTGTTATAATGCCCCTTCTTATATTTTTTCAGTATTCTGTAAGTATTAATGTTATTCTTGCTATATTTAACCTTCTTCCTATACCACCTTTAGATGGTTGGAGATTTTTGACTAGTCTTCTACCTATACATTTAGAGCAGAAGCTAGAACCTATTGAACAGTATGGGATGATTATTCTTGTTGTTCTTCTTATGGTTGGAGCTCTTAACTATGTTTTAATTCCTCCTTATATTTTTCTCACTAGATTACTTCTTGGATTTTAATGCTCTTTATCATAATATAGAAAATATAAGGTTTATAAAATGTCTTTAAAATTCTAATTGAGATTGAATATTAATTTAAAAGAGGAAAGCTGATGAAGCTAACAGAGTTGGAAGATGGAACAGTTTGCAAAATAAAGGCTTTGCATGTTGAACCGGACTTAAAGAAAAAACTTCTTGAACTAGGTCTTTTTCCTGGGCAGGTTGTATCAGTTGTTCAGAAAGCTCCTTTAGGAGGACCTATAAAAATAAAGGTTAGAGATTACTGTTTAGCTTTAAGACCATCTGAAGCAGAAAAGATAGAAGTGGAGAACTGCAATGGATAAAAAAGTTATCACTGTAGCTGTAGCTGGAAATCCAAATACAGGAAAAACAACTCTTATAAATGCAATAGCTGGAACAAATCTTCAGGTAGGAAATTGGCCTGGAGTTACAGTTGAGAAAAAGGAAGCAACTATAGAGTATAAAGGATATAAGATCCATCTTGTAGATCTACCAGGAACTTACAGCTTAACAAATGATACAGCAGAAGAAAAAATAGCTGTAGAGTTTCTTATAAAAGAGAAACCAGACGTTGTTTTAAATGTTGTTGATGCAACAAACTTAGAGAGAAATCTTTATCTTACAATACAGCTTTTAGAGTTAGAAAGACCTTTAGTTATTGCTTTAAATATGTGGGATGATGCCCAAAAAAAAGGTATCATCATAGACACAAAAAAACTTGAAAAACTTTTATGCTCAAAGGTTATTCCAACAGTAGCCTCAAAGGGACAGGGTGTTAAAGAGATTTTAGATGCTATTGTTGAAATATATGAAAAAAAAGAAAAACCTAAATGTGTTATACATTTTGAAGATACTTTTGAAGAGGAACTAAAAGAGTTAAAAAAAGTTATAGAGAAGTATCAGCCTGTCTTACTTAACCTTTATCCTGAAAGATTTTTGCTTCTTTCTATACTAGAAGGGAACCTTCATTTTATAGATATTCCTATAAATGAAAATATCTTAAAAAAAGCTCAGGAGATAAGAGATAAGATAAAAAAACTATATCATAAAGATATATCAACATTTATAATAGAAGAGAGATACTCAATTATCCTGAGTATATATGAACAGTGTGTAAAAGAAAGTGTCCATGAAAGATTAGATATAACCCTTGTATTAGATAAGCTTTTTCTTCATAAAATCTTTGGTTTTCCAATATTTTTATTTTTTGTCTGGGTTATATTTGAGTTTACCTTTGAGGTATCCTCTCCATTTGTTGACTGGTTAGATACTACATTAAGTGAGTATATAGCACCGTGGGTTTACAGTGCATTAATAAATGCTGGTGCTTCAAAATGGCTAACATCTTTAATTACAGAAGGGATCATTGGTGGTGTTGGTTTTGTTCTTGTTTTTGTTCCTGTTCTTTTCTTTTTGTATGCCTTTATGGCATTTCTTGAAGGTAGCGGATATATGGCTAGAGCTGCTTTCCTAATGGATAGATTTATGTCTTTTATAGGATTAAGTGGAAAATCTTTTATTCCGCTTATTTTAGGTTTTGGATGTAATGTTCCTGCTGTTTATGCTACAAGAACCTTGGAAGATCCTAAAGAAAAGATACTCACTGTTTTAATGATACCTTTTATGAGCTGTGGTGCAAGATTAACTGTTTACGCTTTTTTTGTAACTATATTCTTTACTCAGCATAAAACGTTAGTTATTCTTTCTCTTTATGGTATAGGTATTTTAGTTGCAATTACTGTTGCATTTATACTACAAAAATTTGTGTTAAAAACTAAATCCCATATTTTTATCCTTGAACTACCTCCATACAGGCTTCCAACATTAAAGTATATTCTGACAAATGCATGGCTAAAAACAAAAGCATTTATATATGAAGCAGGAACTTTTATTCTTGCCACATCAATTGTTATATGGTTTTTACTTCATTTTCCTATTGGTGTAAAGAAAACAGAAGATAGTGTTTTTGGAATAGTTAGTAAGACAGTTGCCCCTATATTTGAACCTCTAGGTTTTGGGAACTGGGAAGCTACAGGTGCTTTAATATCCGGTTTTGTTGCAAAAGAAGTTGTTATATCAACAATGGGGAATATATATTCAGGAGAAATAATAGAGGAAAAACCTGAAGTTAAACCTTTTAAAGAGGGTTTGAAAGAGATTGGAGAAGGGTTTTTACAGGCATTTACAGATGCTGTTAAATCTGTCTTTAAAATCTTTGGAATAGATGTTACTAGTCAAGAAGAAGAGGAAAAAGAAGAAACATCTTTGATACAGGCTGTAAAGAAGGCTTTTACTCCCTTAACAGCTTTTTCATTTCTTGTTTTTCTGCTTTTATACACTCCTTGTATGGCCACTGTTTTTGCTATGAAACAGGAGTTAAATAGCTGGAAATGGACAGGAGTGTCAGTATTAATTAGTTTAACATCAGCATGGATAGTCTCATTTATTGTATACAATGTTGGAAAGATTATATTAGGAACATAATCTCTATTTTAGAGAGGTTTAGATGTCAAACTTGTCTATTTTAGTTGTAGATGATGAAAAGAATATAACAGAACTAATGAAAGATATATTAGAGGATGAAGGTTACTCTATAGATGTTACACATTCTATAAGAGAAACAAAAGAAAAAGTAAAAGAGAGAGATTACGATATTATCTTTCTAGATGTATGGCTTCCAGATGGTGAAGGAATAGATCTTATTCCATTTATAAAAGAGCAAAATGCTTACACAAAGATTGTTATGATCTCAGGACATGCAAACATCCCTATAGCAGTAAAAGCCTTAAAAGAGGGGGCTTTTGATTTTCTTGAAAAACCTATATCCACTGAGTCTATTCTTGCTGTAATTGAAAAAGCAGAAAAGGAACTCCAAAAGGAACTTCAACTTCAATTCCTAAAAGAAAAAGATAAAAAAGGTATAGAGATAATTGGAGAAAGTGAACCTATAAAAAGGTTAAAAAAGCAGATTGAAAAGGTTGCTAAGACAAATGCATGGGTTATGATACTTGGTGAGAATGGAACAGGGAAAGAACTTGTAGCAAAGGCAATACATTATCTAAGTAATAGAAGAGACAAACCTTTTGTTGATATAAATTGTGCTGCAATACCTGATGACCTTTTAGAGAGTGAGCTATTTGGTTATGAAAAGGGAGCCTTTACAGGGGCTGTAAACAGAAAACCGGGAAAGTTAGAGATAGCAAATGGTGGAACCCTGTTTCTTGATGAAGTTGCCGATATGAGTTTATCTTCACAGGCTAAGCTTTTAAGAGTTTTGGAAGAACAGGAGTTTTCAAGGCTTGGAAGTAATCAAAAGATAAAGGTTGATTTAAGGGTTATATCAGCAACAAATAAAGATATTGAAAAAGAGATAGAAGAAGGAAGGTTTAGACAAGATTTATACTTTCGTTTAGCTGTTGTTCAGATATACGTTCCTCCTTTAAGAGAAAGAGGAAAAGATATTATTCTCCTTGCTGAGTACTTTTTAGAAAAAAGCTGTTTAGAAAATAAGATAGAAAAACCTGAGCTTATAGAGGAAGTGAAAGAGCATCTACTAAAATACAGCTGGCCAGGGAATATAAGAGAATTAAAAAATCTTATGGAACGCCTGTGCATATTTGCACAGAACGGTAAAATAACGGTAGAAGATCTCCCTCATTACATAATAAAAAATAGATCTGTTAAGAAAAAAACTGTTAAAGAGATAAAACCTCTAAAGCAGATAAAGGAAGAGGCAGAAAAAGAGATGATCAGATTAGCCCTTGAAGAGTATAACAACAATATAAAAGAAGCAGCAAAAGCCTTAGAGGTTGATATGTCATCTCTATATAGAAAGATAAAACAGTATAATCTAGAATAGTATAAAAATTGCAATAATAACAATATATATTATAATATTACAATCATAATATTCTAATATTATTAAGGGTGAAAATATGGAATATGAAACAGTTGATAATGAAAAATGGCAGAATGAAGAATTTTTAGAAGAAAATGCAGAACTGCTAAAAGCATTAGCACACCCTAGTAGATTAAAAATTATAGGTTTTTTAAGTAGTGGAAAAAAATGTGTAAAGCATATCTGGGAAGCACTTGAACTACCTCAACCAAATGTTTCTCAGCACTTGTCAGTGTTAAGGAATAAAGGTATACTAGGTTATAAAAGAGAGGGTTCTATAGTCTGCTATTACATCAAGAATAAAAAAGCATTAGAAATATATAAGTTACTATTAAAGGAGGATAAATAACATGGCTGGAAAAGTATGCATAGCAAACGAGCAGAACTGGGAGCAAGAGGTTTTAAATTCAGATGTTCCTGTTCTTGTTGATTTTTGGGCACCTTGGTGTGGACCTTGTAGATTAATAGCTCCTATTATAGAGGAACTTGCTGAGGAGTTAGAAGGAAAGGCTAAAATATGTAAACTTAATACAGATGAAAATCCAAACATTGCTATGAGATATGGAATTAGAGCTATCCCTACTATCATGGTTTTCAAAAATGGACAAGTTGTTGATACAAAAGTAGGTGTTCAACCTAAGGAAGTATTAAAAAGTCTTCTAGTATAAAAAGGGTATCTAATTGAGTGGAGAAATACATCCAACAGCTATAATTTCACCAAAAGCAAAAATTGGGGCCAATGTAAAAATTGGCCCTTTTTCTATTATTGAAGATGAAGTGGAGATAGGAGATAACACTGAAATATCTTCCAATGTAAAAATCAAAAATTTCACAAAGATAGGTGAAAACTGCAAAATATTTGAAGGCGCAGTTATAGGTAATATCCCTCAGCACTTAGGATTTAAAGGGGAAAAAACATTTGTAAAAATAGGAAATAATGTTGTTATAAGAGAATACTGCACTATTCATAGAGGAACAAGTTTTGACGATGGAATAACAAGGATAGAAGATAATACATATCTAATGGCCTATGTTCATATAGCTCATGACTGTAAGGTTGGTCACGATACAATACTTGCAAATAATGTTACCCTTGCTGGGCATGTAAAGATAGGAAACTATGTGTTTATTGGTGGCTTAACTCCAATTCATCAGTTTTGTAGAGTTGGAGATTACGCTATGGTTGGTGGTGCCTCAGCAGTTGACAAGGATGTTCCTCCCTTTACAAGAGCTTCTAAAAATCATGTTCTTTTGTATGGTTTAAATCTTGTAGGTTTAAAGAGAAGAGGTTTTACATCTGAGCAGATAAAACTTTTAAAGGAAGCCTATAGAATACTATTTAGAAAAGCCCCAACATTAGCAGAAGGAATAAAGGAAGTGGAAGAAAAACTTCCACAAACTCCAGAAATAAAACTTCTTTTAGATTTTGTAAAAACTTCTAAAAGAGGTATAGCTCCTGAAGCTTCAAAAAGAGGATGAGTAAGATAGGTCTGATTGCTGGTTCAGGACAACTTCCTCTGATCTTTGCCAAATCAGTAAAAGAGAGTGGAAAAGATTTAACTGTCTTTGGAATAAAAACATTCTTTGGTCTTAAATCAATAACAGACAAAAGGATAGAAAAATATGCTCCTGTAA
>JALVKE010000088.1 GCA_027028005.1 Persephonella sp.
ATAAAAGGAATATATAGATGGGAATCCAGAAACCGTTATATTTTCAAGTTGAAGAAGATTTAAGGAAAAGAATAGAAAGAGGAGATTTTAAGCCTGGGGATCTACTTCCATCTGAAAGAGAGCTGATTGAGATGTATAATGTATCAAGATTAACAGTCCGACGGGCTGTTGAAGCCCTTGTGGAACAGGGTTTATTGGTTAAGAAACAGGGGAAAGGAACATTTATATTAAGTCCAAGAATACACCATAGGGTTGGCTCATTATACAGCAGCAGTGAAGAGTTTTTACTTAATAACTATACAGTAAAAACGAAAGTAATAGAGAGCAAAAGGATGAAGCCAGATAAGGAGATATGTGAGAAGCTTCAGCTAAAAGATTGTGAAAATGCTGAGATTTTTTATTTGGAGAGAGTAAGGTATGCTAATGATATTCCTGCAGCTTATATAAAATGTTATTTACCCTATGAGTATGTTGAAGGTATAGAGTCTTTTGATTTTTCTAAGCATTATCTATACAAGACACTGGAGGATCATTTTAAGCTTGATTTATATGAGGCTTATGAGATTGTGGAAGCAACCAAGGCAGATGAAAGGAGTGCAGAATTACTGAATCTTGAAATTGGGGCACCTGTTTTATTAAATCAGAGAACAACATATCTTGTTGATGGGACTATAATCGAATACGAGAAGGTTTTATACAGATCGGATATATTTAAGTATTACAACAAATTAGTTGGTAGGAGTCATGGAAGATTGATTAGAAGTGGTAATTTCCCCAAATAGGGGAGATGGAGAGATAAAAGAAGATATAATTTTAAAATAATTTAATTGGTGACTGTAAATCCTGTTTTAATCCTTCAAAGTTAAACATCCTCAATTATTTGTAAGAATCAATTTTAGTTTTAAGTGATTTCAAACCTTGTAGAAGTGTCTTCATATATTTCTGGGTAATATTTCCTAAAATAGATTGGGAAAAAGTTAGATAAAAGAGCCTAAAAGTGTTGACAGCAAAAAGCAAATATGATATTATGTTGTACATATGTTATGATGTTATTATAACATTATCTAATTAAAAGGAGAAGAAACTGTTTAAAAAGAACAGTTATCGAATTATCAGGTTTTTATCGCAAGATTTATCGAAATAGAAATGTCTTGTTATGAAAGCTCTGTTATTTGAGAGGTAGAAGAATCCAGTTGCATTTCTGAGGTTATCTATCTGGTTATAAGTCAAATATTTATCGATGGTGGGAAAATCTAAGTGGGTTCATTCATGCTGTAAGAGGGGGTATAAAAATGATTAAGGGAAGAAAGCTATTTGCCCCGGGGCCTGTAAATACCTCTGCAAGAGTTAAAAATGTTATGAGGTACCCGGATATTTGCCATAGGACAAGAGATTTTGAGGAGCTCTATCAAGATCTAAAAAACAATATTTTTAAACTATTTAAAGTGACACCAATGGATTATTCGGCATGTGTAATCAGCGGTTCTGGTACTGCATCGAATGAAGCTGTTATATCATCTGTGGTTAGTGATAATAAAGAAATATTGCTTATATCAAATGGCGAGTTTGGATACAGGATAGCGGATATAGTAAAAACATACCGTTTAAAGTTGAGGCACTTAGAGTTTGGCTGGGGAAAATATCCGGATTTAAATGTTATTGAAGATGTATTGAGGAGACATAAAGATATTCAATTAATAGCGATGGTATATCATGA
>JALVKE010000089.1 GCA_027028005.1 Persephonella sp.
GAATACACATCAAAATCTCACATATGAAAAACATACTCTACATTTGAAAAATTATTAATATATCACTTTAAATCATACATTCATCTTGTAGGCCAATGTGTATCAGAAACTAGCCACAATCTCATATTTGATAAAATAAAAATTTAAAAAACGCTGGCTTAAAAGCCAGCGTTTTTTAAATTAAAGCATTTCCGATAAAACATCTTCTATAACTTTTTTCATTCATTCCTCTATATCTGGAGTTAGATCTTTTACTTTTTTAATTTTATCTTCTACATCCTTATAAACAGTATCTAATTTAGCATATAACCTTTCTTCAAACTCTCTAACTTTTTCAACAGGCAATTTATCTAAATATCAATTAACACCTGCATAAATCAATACAACCTGTTTATAAAATGGTATTGGACTATGAGGAGGTTGTTTTAACATCTCCACCAACCTTTTTCATCTTTCAATCTTTTTCTGAGTAGCTTCATCTAAATCAGAAGCAAATTGAACAAATGCAGCTAATTCTCTAAAAGTTGCTAACTCTAATCTTAATTTACCAGCCACTTTCTTCATTATTTTAGTTTGCGCTGCTCATCAAACTCTTGAAACAGATATACCTACATTAATCGCTGGCCTAACACCAGAATAAAACAAATCTGTCTCCAAAAATATCTGTCAATCTGTAATAGAAATCACATTTGTAGGAATATATGCAGAAACATCTCAAGCTAATGTTTCAATAACAGGCAAAGCTGTTAATGATCATCCTCCGTAATTTTCATTTAATCTTGCAGCTCTTTCCAATAACCTAGAATGAAGATAAAATACATCACCTGGATAAGCCTCTCTACCAGGAGGTCTTCTTAAAAGGAGAGAAATTTCTCTATATGCTACTGCATGTTTAGATAAATCATCATAAACTATCAAAGCATCTTTTCAATTAAACATAAAATACTCTCATAAAGCACAACCAACATATGGTGCTAAATACTGCATTACAGCAGGGGAATTTGCAGGAGCATTTACAATTATGGTATAATCCATTGCTCCCTTTTCTTTTAAAAGTTCTACTAGTCTTCTTATCTTACTTTCTTTCTGTCAAATAGCCACATATATACAATAAACATCTTTTCATTTTTGGTTCAAAATTGTATCAATTGCAACTGTTGTTTTACCAGTTTGTCTATCTCAAATAATAAGTTCTCTTTGTCATCTACCAATAGGAATCATAGAATCTATAGCCTTAATCCCTGTTTCTAATGGCACATTCACCGATTTTCTAGTAATAACTCCTGGAGCTATTCTTTCAACAGGATAAAATTCTTTTGGTTTTATCTCTGGTCCTCCATCTATAGGATTTCATAGAGCATCTACTACTCTTCCTAAATATTCTTCACCAACTCAAACTGATAAAATCCTACCAGTAGACTTCACAATATCACCTTCTTTAATATCAGAATAATCCCCTAAAACTAAAACACCTACTCTATCTGGCAAAAGATCTAATACTAATCCTTTCTTACCATTTTCAAACTCTACTATTTCAGAAAACATAACATCTTCTAATCCCACAACAGTTGCAACACCATCTTTTATTTCTATAACCTCTCATTTTTTTGAAAACTCTTCTTTCAGTTCAGTAGAATTAATATGCTCTTCTATTTTTTTTAAAATTTCATCTACATAATTAGTAGCCATGAAAGAAATTTATTAAAAATTAAAATCC
>JALVKE010000090.1 GCA_027028005.1 Persephonella sp.
TGGAGGCACTAAGAATATCTGCCGAAACCTCAAACAACGAGGTTATAAGGGAAGCTATTGAAAAAGTTAGAGAACAAGTGGAAAAGGGGGTAAGTCTTTCCCTTGCTATGTCTAGAATTTCAGTATTTCCGCCGATGGTTGTTAACATGGCCGCCATAGGGGAACAGGCGGGTAACTTAGATGAAATGATGGCAAAAGTGGCAGACTTCTATGAAGAGGAAGTTGATCGTACCGTAGATGGTCTTACGTCTCTCATAGAACCCTTGATGATTGTCTTTATAGGTTCTATAATTGGAGTAATCATAATTGCAATGTACCTCCCGATCTTCAAGATCGGTGAGCTTATTAAGTGATTAAATTGACAACAAGGTTTAGAAAATTTTCAGGAGTTAACTTTAAACTGTTTTAAGCGGGAATATTTAAATGATAAGGGGAATTCAAAGTATAAAATCAAATTCTGACAGCAGGAGACTTTTAGAAAATTTCTTCTCGTTATCAGTTCTTCAAGGTATAAACTATGCTCTTCCTTTAATTACTTTACCTTATCTTGTGAGAGTTTTAGGGCCTGAAAAGTTTGGACTTATATCGTTTGCTCAGGCATTTATGCAGTATTTCAGTATTTTCACGGATTACGGTTTTAATCTATCAGCTACTAGAGAGATTTCTATACAACGAGAGAATAAAGAAAAGGTTTCTGAAATATTTAGCTCAGTAATGATTATAAAGTTCATTTTGCTTATTTTGTCTTGGGTAATTATAACAATTATTATTCTCTCCTTTGAAAAGTTTAGGAGAGATTGGCTAATTTACTACTTAGCTTTTGGAATGGTAATTGGACAAGCTATGTTTCCTGTATGGTTTTTCCTGGGGATGGAGAAAATGAAATACATCACCTTTCTAAATGTTATTGCTAGGTTGATTTTTACGGTTTCTATCTTTGTTTTCATTCGCAAAACCTCAGATTATATTTATGTACCTTTACTGAATTCCTTAGGTTTCTTAACATCGGGATTTTTAGCGATTTGGATTATTCTTAGAAACTTTAATGTAAAAATTTATATTCCCCAGTTAGGAGTTCTAATCAAATATTTGGAAGACAGTACTCAGTTTTTCTTATCAAGAGTTTCTGTTTCTATGTACACTTCTACGAATACTTTCGTGTTGGGATTGTTTACGAATAATAAGGTGGTAGGTTATTATTCTATAGCTGAGAAATTGTATAGAGCTCTTCAACAGCTTTATTATCCTTTGGTAAATACTTTGTATCCTTATGTAGCACATAAAAAAAACATTCATATTTATAGGAGAATATTTAAATTCTCTATACTTACAAATATTATTTTTGTATTTATTCTGCTTGTCATATCTAATCACATCATAGAAATCATCTTCGGGGTAGGATTAGAAACATCAGCAAAAGTACTTAGAATATTGCTTTTATCTGCACTAGTGGTGGTTCCTTCTATACTTTTAGGTTATCCCTTTTTAGCAGCCTTAGGATTTACAAATTATGCAAATCTAAGTGTCATACTCGGCTCTATTTTACACTTGTTAGGATTAGGAATCTTATCAGTTCTGGGTGCAATTAATATTTATAATGTGGCTTTCATGGTTATAATAACGGAAACTTTTGTTCTAACTTTCAGGTTATATGGAATCATTAAACATAGGCTTTGGAGGATAAGTTGAAGGTAGTGATTTTAGCAGCGGGAATAGGTAGTAGATTAGGGAATCTTACCAAAGATAAGCCTAAGTGCATGTTACCTATAATAGGCGGTAAGTTGCTGATTGATTATCAAATAGAAAAGTTAAAAGAATACGGAATTCATGAAAAAGATATTTTTGTTATTGGTGGATATCAGTTTGATGTGCTTAGAAGATATCTAAGCGAAAGGGGTGTTAACGTAATTTTTAATCCTAAGTTTAAAGAATGGAATAATATCTACTCTTTTTTCTTAATAAAAGAAATTTCCACCATAGCTAACAATGACGACTTTCTTTTATTAAACTCCGATACACTTTTTCATAAAGATATCTTGAGATATCTATTGAGTTGTCCCAAATTTAATTGTGTTGTGCTTGATATCTACAAAAAACTTGGAAAAGAAGAAATGAAAGTTTTAGTTGAAGGCGATAAGATAGCGAAGTTCGGAAAAGATATACCTGAATCTCTTGCTGCAGGAGAATACATTGGGCTGGCAAAATTTAAGAAATCCAAATTAAGTCTCTTATTTGATGTCATAAATAAACTTATAAAAAGTGGGAAAACAGACATTTGGTATGAAATTGCTTTTAATTATGTTCTTGATAGAATCAATGTTGGATACGTTGATACTCAAGCGAAACCTTGGATTGAAATTGACACAGTAGAAGATTATGAAAAAGCAAAGGAAATGGTAAGAAAGCTATGATTTATAGAAATATAAACTTACCTCTGTTCTCGCGGATAGATAAGGGGATCTTTGAAAGTTTAAGTGATATTATAAAGGAAGAAAATCTTTTTTTTAAGAATGTTGCTATTTTGACTGGAAACTATGGAGAAAAGTTAGTTACAGATAAGAAAGTAAAGCAACACTTCTCAAAGGTAGTTCTATTTAACATTAGAAAGTGCAGTAATATCAGCTATATCAGATCTGCCATTATTTCTCAAAAAACTGAGTTAATTTTAACCATTGGAGGTGGAGGAGTTAACGACATAGGCAAATATGTTTCTATGGAAACATCTATACCTCTTATTTCTATACCTACAGTTCTATCAAACGACGGTATAGCATCTCCTGTTAGCATAATTAAGTGGGATGGAAAGTACAGAAGTCTAGGAACCACTCCTCCCATAGGAGTAATTGCAGATATTGACATCGTAGCTAAAGCTCCTAAAGAGTTTCTATTAAGTGGAGTGGGAGACTTGATATCAAATCTTTCTGCTGTTCTGGACTGGAATTTGGCTTACAAGGAAATTGGAGAAAAGATTGATGTTTTTGCTAAGAATACTGCTTTTGATAGTGCAATAAAATTAGTTTACAATTGTGCAAAAAAAAGGTATAGTAGCCTTTATGACGAAAAATTTCTTGAAGACTTATTTAATGGCTTGGTTATGAGTGCGGTAGCTATGATTATTGCTAAGTCCTCAAGACCAGCAAGTGGCGCAGAACATAATATTAGCCATGCTATGGATAGGCTTAATATAAATAAATTACACGGTATGCAAGTAGGTTTTGCCACTTTATTCACATTATATTTGCATAATGCAAACGAGACTCTTGAAGATGTACTAACACTCTATAAGCATTTAAAGTTTCCAATATCTTTTAGTGAGTTAAAAGTTTGTGAAAAAAAGTTTATAGAAGCCCTCAAGTTGGCTCCTTTCATAAGAAACAGGTATACAGTTTTAAACAAGTTTTCTACTGATCTATTAATGTCAAAATTCTACGAATTTAAAAGGAGATACATCAAATGAACAGCTTTATAAGAAAGCTAAAAAGACTGCTAACATATATTACGATGTTACCTCTTTACTGGCTTTCCTGCATTATTCCAAAGGATAAAAACCTATGGGTGTTTGGTGCGTGGTTTGGAAAAAGATATGCCGATAACAGCAAATATTTGTTTGAGTACATTAGTAAGAACCATCCTGAAATAAAAGCTATTTGGTTAACTCGGAATGAAGAAGTCTATAAACTCATGAAAAGAAAGGGATACAGAGTTTACAAAACATACAGCCTGAAAGGAATACTTTATTCTTTACGAGCTAAAGTAGGAATAATTTCAACCAGTTTAGAAGATATAAACTTATGTCTTACGGGTAATATGCAAATCGTTCAACTTTGGCATGGAATTCCTTTAAAAAAAATTATGTTCGATGATAAAATTACCTTTAAACAACCAACTATTTTTAGAAAACTTCTATCTTTGTTTTTTCCTTTCATAAAGAAAAGTTACTCAGATGCTTTGCTAATTGCTACTTCTGAAGAAGTCCAAAGAAAAATAAGTTCGGCTTTTAAAGTCCCTTTAGAACATGTTAAAATAACTGGATATCCACGAAATGATTCTTTCTTTCAGGATCCTGCAGAGGAGTTAGAACTTGTTAAAAAGTTACGCCAATTTAAGTCGCAAGGTAAAAAATTAGCTATATATATGCCAACACATAGAAGAGAAGGAGAAATAGATATAAGTAAATTCTTACTTTCTAGTTTAGATTTTATAGATATAAATTTGCAAAAATTAAATTGCGTGTTACTAATCAAGCTCCATTATTATCACGCTAGAGAAATCTTGCTCTTGACGAAAAATAAGAAATTTTCAAATATACTGATAATAAGCGATGCTCTAATAGAACAAGATGTCTACAACATATTAAGATTAATAGATATATTGATAACGGATTATTCCAGTATTTATTTTGATTTTTTGCTTTTAAACAAACCTATTATTTTTGCTCCTTTTGACCTAGAAAATTATCTCAGGAAAGATAGAGAGTTTTATTATAAGTATGAAGAAGTTACTCCAGGACCAAAAGCGAAAAACTGGAAAGAGGTTTTAATACATCTTAAGGAAGCTATAGAAGAACCTGAAAAATATAAAAAAGAGCGTGAAAAAATAAGAGATATTTTTCATAAATATAAGGATGGAAATAGTAGTAGGAGGGTATTTAATGCAATTAAAGAGTTTATTAAAAACTAAACTTTCAATTGTAATTCTTAATTATAATTCTTTTTCTGATACGGTAAATTTAGTAACTAAGTTAAAGAATGTGGGATGTCCCATTGTAATTGTGGATAATAATTCTCCTAATGGAGATTATGAAAAACTGAAACAAACCTTTAGAAATAATACAAATGTTTTTATTATTAAAACGAAAGAAAACAAAGGGTATGCTTATGGAAATAATGTAGGAATAAAAATGGCTATAAATAAATTTGATCCGGATTTTATTCTTCTTTTGAATCCTGATATAGAGTTAGAAGAAACAACAATATTTGAGTTAGTACGGGTAGCTGAAAACAACAGAGAAATAGGGATAGTTGCTCCTAAAATGAAAACGTACGGAAAAGAAGAGTTATCTGCATGGAAGTTACCTACACTTAAGGACGACATTATTTTGTCAATAGGTATTCTTAGAAGAATTTTGGGGAATCCTGTGAAGTATCCGGATGAGATATACCTAGCCCATTATCCTCAAGTTGTTGATGTAGTACAAGGTGCATGCTTTCTTGTAAGTAAAAATGCTATTATTGACGTAAATTTTTTTGATGAAAGAACATTTCTATATGGTGAGGAAAGAATCTTAGCTTTTAAAATGAAAAGTAAGGGATATAAGGTATTATTGCTTCCTTATGTAGATTTCCTACATAAAGTAGGCTCTTCCATAAACAAAAGTTTTAGCAATGTGAAGAAATATATAATGCTTCAGGAAAGTAGAGTTATATATCATAAATATTATTTAAATTTACCTTGGTATAAGTTATTGTTACTCAGATTAATCACAATAATAGGGACTCTAGAAAAAGTACTTTATTATGCATGTTTAAGAGCTATTTCCACTATTCCAAGAACTATTTTTCCTGCAAAAAGGAGGTTGCCTTGAAAAAGGCAATTCTGTACTTTTTAATCTTGAGTTTATCAGCTATAATAAGACCTTTCCTAAAAACGAGAAAAAGTTTGATGGTATTTGGCTGTAGAGGAGGATTAGGATACGAAGGAAACGCTAAATATTTGTATATCTACTGTCATAGACATACAAACTTTGAATGTATTTGGATTACGAAAGATAAAAAGTTGCTTTACGAACTTAGAAAGAAAGGATTTAAAGCAGAATACTATTTTTCTTTGAAAGGTATTCTTGCAGTCTTGAGAGCTAAGTATGTATTTATAACCCACAGTCTGACTGATGTACCTTTCGTTTTCTTCAAACAGGAAACAAAGATAATTAATTTATGGCATGGTATTCCTATCAAATGTGTTGCTTTCTGTGATAAAAATTTATCCGTAAAGGCAAGAGTTATGGATTGGTTGAGAGATAAACGAACAGATATTTTTATCTCTAATTCGGAGAGATTTAATACAATATATAGAAAATGTTTTAAAGTTAGGCCTAACAGTATTAAAGTAGTGGGATTACCAAGGATTAATTATTTAAGAAAACCAGAAGATTTTGGTGTTAATAGAGTTCAAAGTAAAAAGAAAATACTATTGTATGCTCCTACTTTTAGAGACTATAAAGATTATAATCCTTTATTTAAGGAAGAATTCCTAAGGAAACTAGATGAAGTAATTAAAAACTACAACGCGGAGTTTTGGATTAAATTACATCCTTTTGTAAATAATAATATTATTCCCAATAAGCCTTATGAGGCTATAAAATTCCTACCGAGTGGTGTTGATATTTACGAGCTCTTAACTAAAGTTCATACTCTTATTTCAGATTACTCATCAATCATTATGGATTTTGCAATTGCTTTTCCAGATAGAAATATACTACTTTTCTGTTATGATTTAGAAAAATATGAAAAGGAAAGAGGTTTTGCAATTCCGTTCAAAAATTTATTTAGGAAAAATATCCATTATGAACTAAATGACTTATTTACTAGCATAAAAGTCATTTTAAAAGGCAAAAAAATAAACACATGTTCGCTTTTTCAGAAGTTTGCGTATAATGAAGAGAACCTGGGGATGGAATGTATAAATCTAATTAACAAAATAAAGAGCATTAGAGAGGTGTAGAATTGCTTTATCTGCCTTTTTTATTTTTAATATTGCTTTTTTTTGGGAACATTTTGGATATTTTAGAGGTTCATGTGTCTATTTCATTAGTGTTTATTTTTTTCTTTCTACTTTTCTTTTTTTTTAGAATTTTCTTTCTTCGTATTTCAAAAAAGGATTTTCTTCCGGTTATTACAGCCGTATTATTGATTTTACCTTTAATACCTTATAGTCTAAATGTTTTGAGCTTTCCGGAAAAAAAAGAGGTAATTACATTTGCCCTAATAATGCCATCCCTACTATACCTCACAGCTTTTCTTATTTCCTACAGTGGTTCTGTTAATAATCTGGAAAAAAAATTAGATAGGTATGAGAAATTAATAATTCTATTTTTTATTATTGACCTTGTGATATCTTATATAGAAAGCTTGTTATTGACACTCTTTCCGAACTTCAAAAGAATTTTATATTTGTCAGAACGTATGAACAGTATAATATTTGCACCATTAGACGAACCAAGAATTCCTGGAATTTTCAATTCAGGAGGAGCAAATGGTTTTTTCTTAATTGTAGGTATGAACACTCTTTATTTTAAGTTTCCTGACTGGAAAAAGAAATTGCTTTTATTGGCAATTTCTACTCCTGCAATAATCTTCACTTATACAAGAAAAATCTATCTAATATATCTTTTCTGGCTTATATTCATTACATACTATGAGGTAGCTAGAAAGGTTCGGATCAAAGGGGAAAAGATTCCATCCCTCCTATTTGTATTTATAATTATTTTTTTAACTGCATTTCTTCTATTAATTTTAATGTCACAAACACAAATTACTAATGACGCTGGAATTTTTCAGGCAGATTCTTTTTTTACCCGTCTCAAAGAATGGAACCACGTTTTAGATGTACTAAGTTCAAGTTCTATATTTCATTTCTTTTTTGGCTTTGGTGTGCTCCAAAGCATTCTAGATAAATTTAACCGATACGGACTTCCAATTTATATAGATAACATGTTTATTTCTCTGATTGCATACGGCGGAATAACCTATTTACTGGTTTATCTACTCTTGATTAGTACTTTTATAATTCAGTCTTGGAGAAAATGGAAAAAAGAGAAATCTCTATTAGCTTATAAAAACCTTTTCCTTCTAGGAATTCTTATTTTCCATGGAATATTTTCGGTAACATGGTCATCTTATGAGGTGACTATCTATTTATATCCGTATATATACCTCATACATAGATATATAACAAGCAAGTGCTTACTAGGTCATAGAAGGGAGGAATAATATGAAAAACTTACTAATTATTAATTCTCGCTTCTTAACCCAAAAATTAACTGGAACTCAAAGATATGCAATAGAAATCGCAAAGCAACTTTTAAAACTCATAGACAATAAACTTTTTGTTGCTCCTAAAAATCTTCATCACAGAAAAATTGCTTCTGATCTTCAAGTAAAGACTACAGGAAAATTATTAGGACACTTATGGGAACAGATCGAATTGCCTTTTTATTTAAAGAAACTAGGAAATCCATTATTGTTAAATTTAGTTAACACTGCCCCTATATTTTACAGGAATCAAATAGTAACGATTCATGATCTGGCTTTTCTAAGATACCCAAAATGGTTTTCTAGAAAGTTTTATTACTTTTACAGATTTTTAATTCCCAAAATAGCCTTAAATTCCCTGAAGATTGTAACTGTTAGCGAGTTTTCTAAGAAAGAGATGGTTTCAATACTGAATATCCCTGAGGAAAAAGTAGAAGTAGTTTATAATGCCATATCAGAAAAATTTAAACATGACCCTTCTGTTGAGAAAAAAAACTATATATTAGCAGTTTCGTCTCTTGATCCACGAAAAAACTTGGAAAAATTAATATTAGCTTTTGTGAGGCTTAATTTAAAAGATTATAAATTAGTAATCGTTGGCTCTGAAAGTAAGATATTTTCTAGTATCAAAATCAGGAATTTAATAAAAGAAAATGACAACGTAGAACTTACCGGATATGTATCTGATGATAAACTTGTTAAACTATACCAACAAGCAAAGTTGTTTGTATATCCCTCTTTCTATGAGGGATTCGGACTTCCTCCTCTTGAAGCCATGGCATGTGGTACTCCTGTTATAGTGTCAAATGTCACAAGTCTTCCAGAGGTTTGCGGGAATGCAGCATACTATGTTAATCCTTATGATATAAATGATATTGCAAGAGGAATAGAAACAGTTTTAAAAGATGAAGAGTTACAGAAAGAACTGATACATAAAGGATTAAAAAGAGTTAGCTTGTTTAGCTGGAAAAAGTCAGCTAGAAGGTTAATAAAAATAATTGAGGAGATTAGAAATGAGTGTTTTTAGAGATGAAAAAATTCTACAAAGGAGATATAACTTAAAAGCTGTCATTCCTAATAGAGGCTTCCGTGCACTTTTATTATACAGAATTGCAGATTACTTACTTAGAAAAAGAATTCCCATACCTCCTTTAATTTTAACACGAATTATTCAGATAATTTATGGTATTAACACTGACTACAGAGCAAATACAGAAGGTGGTGTCCTTATTGTACATGGAACAGGAACTGTCATAGGTTTCGGAGTTAAGATAAAAAAAGAATGCATCATATACCATCGAGTAACTCTTGGAATAAAAATGTTAGGTCACAACAACAGCTTCCCAGAAATAGGGAAAAATGTAATCTTAGGCGCAGGATGTAAAGTACTAGGTAAAATTAGAGACGACTCCATTATTGGAGCTAATATGGTAATAACTTTCAATGTTCCTGAAAATCATCTGGTAAAATTCTCTCATACAAATTACATTGAAGGATTGATTTTATGAAGATGGCCTTAGTTCACGATTGGCTTACAACTTTGGCAGGAGCAGAAAAGGTCTTAGAAGCTATTTACGAGTTATATCCATCTCCTATTTATACACTTATAAAAGATGAAAATAAACTTAAAGCTTCTGTTTTTGAAAAAGCAGATATTAGGACTTCTTTTATTCAAAAGTTCCCTAACGCTAAAACCAAATACAGAAATTATCTTCCCTTTTTCCCTTTGGCGATAGAACAATTTGATTTAGCTGAATATGATGTGGTTATTTCTTCTTCTCATGCCGTTGCTAAAGGCGTTATAACTAATTCAAATCAAGTTCATATTTGTTATTGTCATACACCTATTAGATATGCTTGGGATTTATATCATAAATATTTAGAAGAAACAGGACTTTCAAGGGGAGTAAGAGGCTTTATAGCTAAAATTATTTTGCACTATATAAGAGTTTGGGACTATACTACGGTCAATAGAGTAGATTATTTTGTTGCGAATTCAAAATATGTTGCAAGGAGGATAAGAAAAATTTATAGACGAGAGTCTACAGTTATTTATCCACCTGTTGATGTTAGTAAATTCGAAGTTTATACACGGAAGGGGGATTTTTACTTAACTGTTTCTAGATTGGTTCCTTATAAGAAAATAGATCTAATAGTAGAAGCATTTGCTAAAATGCCTGACAAGAAGTTGATTGTAATAGGAGACGGCCCTGAATTGGGAAAAATAAGGAAAAAAGCTGGTAAGAATGTAGAGATTTTAGGTTATCAACCATTTGAAGTTTTAAGAGAATATATGCGAAGTGCAAAAGCTTTTATTTTTGCAGCGGAAGAGGATTTCGGAATAGTTCCAGTGGAAGCACAGGCTTGTGGTACTCCTGTTATTGCTTATAGAAGAGGAGGGGTTACTGAGAGTGTAATTGATGGGAAGACGGGAATATTTTTTAAAGAGCAGACTGTAGACTCTTTGGTAGAGGCTATAAAAACATTTGAAAAGCTGGAAGATAAGTTTGACCCTTTGGAGATCAGAAAAAATGCTGAAAGATTTAGTAAGGATAAATTTAAAACAGAGTTTAAAAGGTTTGTTGAGGAAAAATTAGAAGAATACTTCTGTTAAGTTGGGATTTCCTTGACAGAGTATAGAAAAATTTTAAATATATTAGATAAATACATAAGTTGAGTTTGAGGTAAGATATGAAAGGGGTAGTTCTTGCTGGAGGTACTGGTACGCGATTATATCCTGTTACGTTAATAGTTAATAAGCATTTTTTGCCGATTTATAATAAACCTATGATATATTATCCTTTATCTTTGATTATGCTTCTTAAGCTAAGGGATGTTTTGTTAATTGTAAATCCAGACGACAAGAAGGATTTTGAGAGACTTTTTGGCGATGGGACGAAATTGGGTATTAGTATTAAGTATCAAATACAAGAAAAACCTAACGGTTTAGCAGAAGGGCTTGTTCTAGCTGAAGAGTTTATAGGTGATGATAATGTTTGTTATATGTTAGGAGATAATGTATTTTTTGGGCATAATCTAGTAAAAATTTTGGAAGAAGCTAAAAAAGATGTTGAAGAAAATGGTGGAGCTTATGTTTTTGGTTATTCAGTTAAAGAGCCTGAAAGATTTGGTGTAGTTGAGTTTGATGAGAGTGGTAATGTGATTTCAATTGAAGAAAAACCGAAAAATCCTAAATCCAACTATGCCGTGGTTGGAATGTACTTTTACGATAATGAAGCTGTGGAAATTGCTAAAAGAGTTGAACCTTCAGATAGAGGAGAGCTGGAGATAACTTCTGTTAACGAAGAGTATCTGAGGCGCGGTAGGTTGAAGGTTAAACTTCTTGGTAGAGGGTTTGCCTGGTTTGATGCCGGTACACATGAGAGTTTTCTTGAGGCAGGAGAGTTTGTTGCTACTATAGAGAAGAAAACGGGACTTATGATTGGGTGTATAGAGGAGATTGCTTACAGGAACGGTTGGATTGACAGAGAACAACTTTTGGAGCTGGCTAAACCTCTTGCAAAGACGGACTATGGTAAGTACTTGATAGAACTGGCGGAAGGAGAGGATTAAATGCCTTTTGAGTTTATAAGTACAGATATACCCGATGTGATTTTGGTAAAACCGAAAGTATTTAGTGATAAACGTGGTTTTTTTATGGAAACATACAAGAAATCGGACTTTGAATTGGCCGGTATAGATACTGATTTCGTTCAGGATAATCATTCTAAATCGGTAAAAGGAGTATTAAGAGGTCTTCACTATCAGAAAGAGCCTTTTGCACAGGGTAAGTTAGTCAGGTGTATAAGAGGGAGGATATTTGACGTTGCTGTTGATATAAGGGAAGGAAGTCCTACTTTTGGAAAATGGGTGGGGTATGAGTTATCTGAGGAAAACAGACTAATGTTGTGGATTCCAAAGGGATTTGCTCATGGCTTCCTGACGCTATCTGATGAAGCTGAAGTTGTGTACAAGGTAAGCGGTAATGAGTATAACCCTGACTATGATGCTGGAATAAGGTGGAATGACCTTGATATAGGTATAACCTGGCCTGTTGAGTTGGTAGAAAAAATTCTTCTATCGGGGAAGGACAGGAATTTACCTTTCTTAAAAGATGCTGATATAAACTTTGTCTATGGGAGGTAATTGTTGAAATTACTGGTAACCGGTGGGGCAGGCTTCATAGGAAGTGAGTTTGTTAGACAGGCTGTTGATTTAGGAATTGAAACGGTAGTTGTGGATAAGCTTACATACGCAGGGGATTTAGAGAGATTAGAGAATGTTAAAGATGAGATTAAGTTTTACAAGGCGGACATTCAGAATAGGGAGTTTATAGAGCACATTTTTGACCAGGAACGTCCTGACATAGTGGTTCACTGGGCTGCGGAAAGCCACGTTGATAGGAGTATTTTGGATGCATCTCCGTTTATAGATACCAACGTGAAGGGGACTCATGTTTTACTGGATGTAGCAAGAAGTAGCGATATAGAGCTTTTTGTGAACATAGCGACCGATGAGGTTTATGGAGAATTAGGAGAAGAAGGCCAGTTTTATGAGGATACTCCTTTAAACCCTAACTCTCCTTATTCTGTAAGCAAAGCTTCAGCAGATATGTTGGGGAGAGCTTATTTTAGAACGTATGATCTGCCTGTGGTAACGGTTAGACCGTCTAACAATTACGGTTGGTGGCAATATCCAGAAAAGTTGATTCCTGTAGTTATTTTAAAAGCTTTACATGATGAACCGATTCCGATTTATGGGACTGGAGAAAATGTGAGAGAGTGGCTTTTTGTTTCTGACTGTGCGGAAGCAGTTTTTAAGATTATAGAGAAGGGGAAACCTGGAGAAATATACAATGTGGGAAGCGGTGAGGAGAGAAAAAATATAGATGTTGTAAGAGCTGTGCTTGATATTTTAGGGAAGTCTGAAGATCTGATTGAGTTTGTTCAGGATAGACCGGGGCATGACTTCAGGTATTCTTTAAATACTCAGAAAATAGAGAAAGAAATTGGCTGGAAAGCTAAGATAAAGTTTGGGGAAGGAATAGAGAAAACAGTAAGATGGTATTTGGAGAATATGGATTGGGCTCTAAGAAAGCTTGATTATCTAAAGAATTACTGGAAAAAGGTTTATAAGAAATGAAATATCTGATACTTGGGAAAAATGGCCAGTTAGGTTTGGCTTTTTGTAAATACCTGGATTCTAGGGGAAAGGAATTTTTGGCACTCTCAAAGCAAGAGTGTGATATATCTGACTTGAAAACAGTTTTAGAGGTATTTGAAAGTTATAGACCTGATGTTGTTATAAATTGTGCAGCCTACAATTATGTAGATAAAGCGGAATTTGAGTTTTTTAATGCATATAGAGTGAACGCTTTTTGTGTTAGGAATCTAGCTTTTGCATCTAATAGATTTAACTGTTATCTTATTACCTACTCTACAGATTACGTTTTTGATGGAACAAAAGAGGACGGTTTTTATACAGAGGAGGATTTGCCAAATCCTTTAAATGAGTATGGTAAAAGTAAATTAACAGGAGAAAAGTGGTTACTGGAAGAAGGAGTTAAAAATTATTTGATATTTAGAACAAGCTGGGTGTACGGAGAGGGAAGGCAGAATTTCATCTACAAGCTTTTACAATGGGCTAAAGACAAAGATTATTTGAAAGTTGCTTATGATGAGGTATCTGTTCCTACATCTACAGGAACCCTTGTAACTATGACTTGGAGAGCTTTAGAACAGGGCTTGACAGGGCTGTATCATGTGGTAAATTCTGGTTGCGCTTCCCGCTATGAGTGGGCTAAGAAAGTCTTTGAGTTGAAAGGTATAAGAAAGTTTATTTATCCTGTTTCAAAGGATATTTTTAACTTGCCTGCTAAAAGACCCAAGTTTTCTGCAATGAGTAATGATATAATTAAAAAAGCTTTAAATGTTGAAATTCCAACATGGGAGGAGGAATTGCAAAAACTTATTAAATAACAACAAGGGAGGTTTATAAAATTAGCGGAGTACATAAAGGATATTACAATATTCCGAAATGGAAACGTTTTTTTGATATTTTGTTTTCTTTGTTTGCTATAACTGCTACATTGCCAATAATGATTCCAATTGCTATAGCTATAAAATTAACTGATAGAGGAAATATTTTCTTTATTCAAGAAAGGCCAGGACTTGATGGAAAGATGTTTAAACTGCTTAAATTTAGAACTATGTATCCTAATAATGAGGAAATTTTAATTGAGTATTTAAAGAGTAATCCTAAAGCTATGAAAGAATGGGAAAAATATAGGAAGCTTAAGACTTATGATCCAAGAGTAACTCCAATAGGTCGCTTTTTAAGAAAATACAGTTTAGATGAGCTACCACAGTTCTTTAATGTTCTTAAAGGTGATATGAGCATTGTTGGGCCGAGACCGTATATTTTGAAGGAATTTGATGATTATAATGTTCCAGAGGAGGTAAGGAAAAAGCTGCTTTCGGTAAAACCAGGTATTACAGGTTTATGGCAGGTTGAAGGTAGAAATGAAAAGACGTTTGAAGAGAGAATCAAACTAGATCTTAAGTATGTTGAAAATATTTCGTTCTGGAATGACATCAAAATCATCTTAAAAACAGTTTGGATAATGTTAAGAGGAAAGGGGGCTTACTAGGCTGTAACTAAAGAGGGAGCTCCACTACAAAGGTGTTTTTATCTACGGTGTAGATCTTCCCGCCGTGGTCTTCTACTATCTTTTTGACGATGGAGAGGCCGAGTCCCCAACCGTCTTCTTTTGTTGAGACATAGGGAGAGAAGAGTTTATCTGCTATCTCTTCCGGTATTCCCGGTCCGTTGTCTCTGAAGACGATGAATACTCTACCGTTTTTCTCTGTGGTTGAGACTTTTACCTCTGTTGCTCCTGCTGCGATGCTGTTGTCTATCAGGTTTATGAGGACCTCTCTGATAAGGCTCCTGTCAACGGGAACTTTTGGAATTTCTTCAAGTTCAAAT
>JALVKE010000091.1 GCA_027028005.1 Persephonella sp.
GTAGGACCCTTTGGGACGACCTAATTTTTTACCTTCTGCTTTTCTTTTAGCAAGTGCTTCTTTGGTCCTTTGGCTTATCAGTTCCCTTTCTATTTCTGCTGCTAAAGAAAAAGCAAATGTAAGAACTTTACTTTGTATATCATCTTTTAGCTCATAATTACCTTTAACCACATAAACATTTACACCTTTTCTTAGGAGGATCGAAAGAAGCTCCATTATCTCAAGCATGGACCTACCTAACCTGGATAACTCAGCCACAACGAGATTATCTCCAAAATTTAATCTTTCAATAAGATCCTTTAGTTTTCTATTTTTCCAGGATATACGACCACTTACAGCTTCTTCAATAAACTCTACATTTCCTAGTTTTTTATTATTTACATATTGAAGTATCGCAAATTTTTGGTTTTCTAAATCCTGTTTATCTGTTGATACTCTGATATATGCGTATGTTTTACTCATATTTTTCCAATTCTTTATAAGTGGAGATAATATTAATGTTTTCTTCTAAAACTATGTTAGTAAAATCTTTATCCAACGTAATTAAGTTATTTATATCTTTCTCAATACAAATAGCAAAAAGTAAAGCATCCTTAGGTAATAGTCCGTACTTTTTACAAACGCTAAATAAAATCTCATGAGTGTTTTCAGTTTGTAAGGTGATTTTGAAAAAGGATCTTGTTATAGATTCAATCAAAGGAATCACAACTTTGTATGTATCTTTCACTAATTCAGGATTATTTTTTAAATCCCAATAAGATTTTTTTGAAAAATGCCTAACAAGAACATATAGGATTTCTTCTATTGTATCCAATGTTAAATAATATTCATTGTTAGGGTTGTTTTTAATAAAATTGACAATATTTACAGCTTCAGGATTATCTTTCATGTATTCAATGATAACATTACTATCCACCATAAATTTCTTCATACATTTCTCCGATAAGATCTTCGGCCGATTTATCTGTTTTTAATATTCCTTTAAGTTTATCAAGAGCTGCTTCCGCTTTTTTTCTTTCTTCAACCCCTTTTAAAAGATTTTCTACCTGTTCCGAAGTTAAAGATGTTTTTATTTTTATTTCTCCTTCTCCTATTGTTTCTATTATTACTTTACCCATAACAGCACCTTATCAAATAGAATCTATAAAACTAAATATAAAATCTGGATTAAATTTTACCATAGGACCATAGATTGATAGAAAATATAAAATCTAAAATTTATCTATAAAATAAACTTATCAAAAATATAGGAATTTGTGTTTAATTAAGTTGATATATTAAACGGATGTTTTCTTTTTAATAGCAAGTTGAGATATTATAATTTTCTAACATTTTCCTATACTTCAAAATTTCATTTTTTAAGGTTTCGTTATGTACTTGTTCCAATAAAGTATTTATAAATTCTTCTTCTTTTTCTATGAGCGATTCCAAGTGCATTTTTTTGATATTAATTTTTTCTTTAATTAACTCTAGTTTATTATTTATATTCTTTAACTCAAAAGTAGTATTATCCATATAGGAAAACAAGATGGACCTAATTTTTTCTTGAATATTTAAAAGATCTACTTTCTCATTTTCTAATTCCTTTATTTCTTGAGAAACAAGTTTTAGTTCTGCTAACCTTTCTGAAAAGTATTTTTTCATATCATTAATATCTTTTTCTAAAGCCCTTTTTAATTCATCTTCTATATATTTCATATTCTCTAACCT
>JALVKE010000092.1 GCA_027028005.1 Persephonella sp.
ATTCATCATATTTTAAGAAATTTAAGAAGAAATGGGATAAACTCCAAAGACTATGAAGATATTGAAAAAGATTTACTGCCTAAAATTTTTGAAACTAAAACATCAGAAGAACTGATGGCAATAGAGGGAAACATCAGAGATAGATACTATCAGCTTTTCAATAAAATTCTTCAAAAAGAAGATTTTTATATGGAAAAAAGAGAAAAAAGGCCACCTGATAATCCAATAAACGCATTGATCAGCTTCGGAAACTCTATTATGTATAATACAGTTTTAACAGAAATTTACAGAACTCAGCTTAACCCTACAATCAGCTATCTTCACTCGCCACAGGAAAAAAGATTCTCTCTTTCCCTTGATCTTGCAGAGATTTTCAAGCCGTTCATCATTGACCCGTTGATTTTTTCATTAATAAACACAGGCCAAATCACTATTAAAGATTTTGATAAAGACCTGAACTATGCATATTTAAACGAAAATGGAAGAAAAAAGTTTCTAAAAGCTTATGAAGAAAGACTTGCCAAAACTATAAAACACAGGAAGTTAAAAAGAAAAGTGTCTTACAGGCAACTGGTAAGGCTTGAGTGTTATAAATTGATAAAGCATTTAATCGGCGACGAAATTTATCAGCCATTTAAAGCGTGGTGGTAAGATGTTTGTAATAGTTACTTATGACATAACAGATGATAGAAGACTGAACAAAGTTAGAAAAATTTTAAAGAAATATCTCTACTGGTCTCAGCTTTCCACATTTGAAGGGGAAATTTCAGAAGGAAAACTCGCTAAATGTATGGCAGAGGTAGATGAGGTTATAGACCCTGCTGAAGACAGTATTTATGTTTATGAAGTGAAAAATCCAAAGAATATAAAGAAAAAAGTTTTAGGAATAGAAAAAAATTATATGGACAATTTTTTATGATAAAATTTTTTAGGCTATATGGAAAGAGAATAAGGGTATTTCATAAGTTTAATGTTAGGCAGGTAGATTAACTGATAATAGTTACTATTAAGTTTTGCATTTTGAATAGAAAATATATTTCTGCGTAAGTTGGCTTTTTACAGGCATTAGCGAGAATATAATAGAAAATATATTCGCATTAATGGAGGTTTGATGCAAAAAACTACCTCCAGCGAGGATTTGATAAAATTTTAAAAACCTCGCTAAGCCTTGAAACTACTTGCCGAAATAAATTTTTTTTACTTATCTCAATTAACGGGTTTTATCTGAACTATATGGGATATAAAGACTGGTATCTCTACATCTACTTGATACTTTTGCTTATTTGTTTTATCTGAACTATATGGATTTAGAAATATTAATAAAGTTGTTAAAGAATAAAAAAGAATAAATAGTTGAAAATTTATATTTACTGTTTTTATAAATTACATAAGAATCTTTTTACTTTAGAGTTTTAAACATCTTGTGGTTTCTCAAATCCTCCGCCGCCGGGAGTTTCTATTCTGATCTTTTCTCCCTTTTTTACTGTTAAGTGACATTTACCTGGCAGAATTTCTTCCTTATTTTCCTTTATATGTATATTTCTTCCTGTTTCTCCTGAATTTCCTCCAAAAAGTCCATAAGGTGCTATCTTTCTTCTTTCAGAAAGAATAGTAACTTCTGCATTATTTAAAAATAAAAACTCTCTAATTATTCCATCTCCACCTTTGTAAAGACCTTCTCCACCTGAGTTTTTTCTTATTGAGTAC
>JALVKE010000093.1 GCA_027028005.1 Persephonella sp.
TGGCGATGTCCTAAACATCCTGAAGCAGGAGGATCAGAAAAATATCTCTATGAGATTTCTAAAAGATTGATAAAAAGAGGTCATAAAGTAGTGTGGTTTTCGGCATATTTTACGGGAGCTAAAGAAGTTGATAAGCTTGACGGTATAAATATTTTTAGAAAGGGAGGAAAATATACAGTCTATATTCATGCTATTATTTCTTTTTTGAAAAAGTTCAAAAAAGAAAAGTTTGATATCATTATTGATAACATAAACGGGATACCCTTTTTTACGCCCTTTTATGTAAGGCAATCTAAGTTGGCAATTATTCATCATTTAATGAAAAAACAATTTTTTAAAGAGTTGCCTTTACCTTTGGCTACTATAGGTTATTTGATTGAAAGAAGTATTCCTTTTTGGTATTCACGAACCCCTTTTGTTACCGTATCTAACAGTTCAAAGCAGGAATTGTTAAAAATAGGCCTCAAAAGAGTAGTAGTTGTTCCTAATGGTATTGAATTAAACTCTCCTTGCTCTCAATTAAAGAAATATACTATACCTACAATCCTTTTTTTAGGGAGGCTTAAAAAATACAAAAGAGTTGATTTATTGTTAAAAGCGTTTGTTTCTATTAGTAAAAAATTAAATAATGTTAATTTATGGATAGCTGGTGACGGTGATTATAGAGCAGCATTAGAAGAACTCGCAATTGAATTGGATCTTAAGAATGTAACTTTTTGGGGATATGTAGACGAAAAAGAGAAAAGGGAACTTTTGCAGAAAGCATGGGTACTGGTCATGCCTTCTTTAAGAGAGGGATGGGGAATTACGGTTATAGAAGCGAATGCCTGTGGGACTCCTTGTATAGCATATAATGTTCCTGGTTTGCGAGATTCTATAAAAAATGGAGAAACAGGCATATTGATTCAGGAAGATGGTGATGTAGAAAAGTTAGCTGAAACTATATATGAAATTTTAATTAATCGTGAACTAAGAGAAAAACTCAGCAGAAACGCTATTGAGTGGGCCAAGCAGTTTAGTTGGGATAGGAGTGCAGAAGAATTTGAGAGGATTTTGGAGAGAGTGGTGAATGATACTTAAAGTAGCAATAATTGGCCTTGGATATTGGGGGCCTAACCTTTTAAGAAATTTTTATCAGCATCCTGAAGTTGAAGTTAAAGCTATATGTGATCTAGATTCCTCAAAGGTTTATAAATTTAAAAATAAATACAAAGACATCTATATAGCGACAACAGACTATAAACAGATTTTGAAAGGAAACTTAGATCTCATCGCTATAGCTACTCCACCTGAAACTCACCATAAAATAGCTAAGGATGCTCTTTTAGCTGGCAAACATGTTCTAGTTGAAAAACCATTTACGAGGACATCTAGAGAAGCGGAAGAACTGATAGAATTGGCAGAAAAAAAAGATTTGAAAATTTTTGTGGATCACACATTTATATTTCATCCTGTAGTTAGAAAAATAAAAGAACTCATAGAAGCTGGAAAACTTGGAAAAATTTATTACTTTGATTCAGAAAGAATTAATTTAGGACTCTTACAAGCTGGTGTAAATGTTATATGGGATTTAGCAGTGCATGATTTTTCGATAATTTCTTATCTTTTTCCTGATTTAAATTTTATTAAAATTCAGGCGTTTGGATCTAGGCACATCCATCCTTATTATGAAGATATAGCCCATGTGATATTAGAAAGCGATAATG
>JALVKE010000094.1 GCA_027028005.1 Persephonella sp.
AATTTAGAACTAAAAAATATTACGATAGAGAAAGTATAGGTGTTTCAAAACCTTCTCATGAAGATTTATTCTTTTAGAGGTTTAGGCAATGGATATAAATACACAGATTGAAAAAGCTAAAGAGGCTATAAAAGAAGCTGATGCTGTTCTTGTAACAGCAGGAGCTGGTATGGGTGTTGACTCTGGTTTACCAGATTTTAGAGGAACAGAAGGTTTCTGGAGAGCATATCCTATAGCAAAGAAGTTAGGTCTTAGGTTTGAAGAACTTGCAAATCCTAGATGGTTTAGAGAAAATCCAAAACTTGCATGGGCTTTTTACGGGCATAGGTTAAATCTCTATAGAGAAACTCAGCCACATAAAGGGTTTTACATATTAAAGAAACTTGGAGAGAGTAAAAAAGGTGGATACTTTATCTTTACTTCAAATGTTGACGGTCAGTTTCAAAAGGCAGGTTTTGACGAGAAAAAGATAGTTGAAATTCACGGCTCAATTCATCATCTTCAGTGCACAAGGCCTTGTAGTGATGATATATGGCCTGCTGATAATATCAAAGTTGAAATAGACATGGAAAAGTTTGAAGCAAAAGAACCTCTTCCAAAATGTATCCACTGTGGAGATATTGCTAGACCTAATATTCTTATGTTTGGAGATTGGGAATGGATTTCAGATAGAACTGCAGCTCAAGAGTTTAGATTTGAAAGATGGTTAGAGAAACTAGAATACATGGATTACAAACTGGTAATCATAGAAATTGGTGCTGGAAAAGCTGTTCCAACTGTTAGAATAACATCAGAAAGGATAGCATCTATGTATGACGCTAAGCTCATAAGGATAAATCCAAGAGATTATGATGTTCCTTCAGGACATATATCTATTCCTATGGGTGGTTTAGAAGGAATAAAGAAAATAACAGAAGGAATTGTAAAGGAGCCGTAAAAGGCTCCTTAAAATCTAGTTTCCACTACACATATCATTTCCTCTATCTAGAATGCAGAACCAGTTTGCTGCTATTTGATAGGCATAATTTGCACATTCTTCATGAGTCCATCCATCGTTATCAACGTTAAATACCATTTCAGGATTTACAAAAGTTATGCTTTTTCCACCTAAAGAAACCATCTTGCTATAAGATAGCTGAGCGAGTTGATAAGGAATAACATCATCATGTCCACAATGAACAATCTTCATAGGAAAGGATGGAGCCCATTCATCTACATTATTTTCTCTAAGTTTTACTCTAAATAAATTTTGGGTGTTAGAAACAAAATCATAAATATAGGCGATTTTAAAAAGCTTACTTATATTATGGGGTAATACATTATCTATTTCTTCTCTTGATTTTGTGCCATCAAATAAAGAATCAAGTAAGTAAGAATACGTATTATTGATTATTTCATTTAAGATTACATCTTTTGGATAAGCTTTAGAGTATGCATAAATAAGATAAGCAACAAAAGAAGGGTATTTTAAAATATCTTTAGACATTAATCCTAGAGCCATAGTTTCTAAGTCATAAACTCCACCTAGAGGTGCCGCAGCTTTTATTTTTATAAGATACTCTGGATTTTCCTGAAATCTTTTTGCAGTAGCCATTGCAACATATCCACCTTCTGAATATCCTGTGATATAAACATCTCTTTTTGTTTTTAATCCATTTTGCTCACAAAAATCTATACAGGCTTTTAAAAAGTCAACTGAATCC
>JALVKE010000095.1 GCA_027028005.1 Persephonella sp.
AATGGAATTTCCCCTTCTCAAATAAAAGAAAAAGCATTAGAGGGAAAGTATATAGACAAAAATAAGCTAAAAAATCCTATTTACTGGATGTTCACTTACAGATCCTTACCAGCCTTTGATGGAATCAATAGAATTGGTACATGGAATTTCAAACTTCAAGATGGATTAAAGAGACAATATCAATATATAGGTTCATGTAGAGTTTTAAATACTTCCTTAATAAGATGCTCAAGATGGTTAATTGATTTGAAAAAGGGTTTCGCAAAAGCAGGAAGAAGAACACTTCCTATAAAAAGAGTTCTGATTAAAGGTAAAGATGGAAGTCTTCAAAAAGGATTGCTTTCTAATAAAGGTATAAATATTGTCTTTGTTGGCAGTCGTCATGGTTTATTTGGCTTTGCAATGTATGACAGACCTTTAAAAAGTATGTTTGTCCAAATGTTTCTACTTAGAAACTACGATAATAAATATTTTGAACTAGTTCACGAAAACTTCCCCTATTCTGTGGTTTATAAAGTAAAAATGTAAAACTTGAAACTTTTTAATAATTTATTAGTATGTTATATCTAAATGAGATAATAAAAGTTAGGAGATAAAAATGGAAAGAAGAAAAAGAGGGGAAAAAGGTTTTACTCTTATTGAACTTCTTGTAGTTATGGTTATTATTGCTTTGCTTGCTTCTTTAGTAGCACCAAAACTCTTTAGTAAACTTGGTGCATCAAAACAAAAAGCGGCAAAGGCTCAAATTCAAATGATTGAAACAGCACTAGATGCTTTTAGACTTGATGTTGGAAGATATCCAACAACTGCTGAAGGTTTAAAGGTATTATGGCAAGACCCAGGAAACATTAAAGGTTGGGATGGACCATATCTTCCTAAACCTGTAAAAGCTGACCCTTGGGGAAACCCTTATGTATATAAATCCCCAGGAGATAACGGAAAACCTTATGAACTAAAATCTTTAGGAGCGGATGGTAAAGAAGGTGGATCAGGAGAGAATGCAGATATATCAGTCTGGGACTGATATAGAAGATATGCAGGAAAAATTATTAGGGGAAATCTTAGTAGAAGAGGGATATTGTTCCAAGGAAGATATAGAAAAGGCTCTTGATGTTCAAAAAAACTACGGGGGGAAAATTGGAACAATCCTTCTTAATATGGGAGTTATCACAGAAGATAAACTCCTTAAAGCTCTATCTAAGCAACTTGGAATAGAGTATTTAAAATCTGTAGAAGGATATGATTTAGCTGATATTGGTGTTGATCACAAAATATTAAAGGAGAATAATGTATTTCCTTTTAAAGTAGATGAAGAGTTTGTTCATATTGTAACAAATAATCCTCTAAATATAGAAGTGTTTTCTCTTATAGAGAATACTACAGGTAAACAGGTAAAAGTATATCTAGCAAAAGAAGAACAGCTTAAAGAACTTTCTCTGCTTTTTGATATAGAAGATGTTTTAGCAGAAAAAGATAATCTGTTAGATATAGATGAAGAGATAGATAAATTAAAAGAAATTGCTTCAGAAGCACCCGTAATAAAACTTGTAAACAATCTTCTTTCAAAAGCAGTTGAAGAAAATGCTTCTGATATTCATTTTGAAGCTTTAAAAAATATAATGAAAGTTAGATTTAGAATAGATGGTGTTCTTCATACTGTAGAAACTATTCCTCAAGATATGAAACTTGCTGTTATTA
>JALVKE010000096.1 GCA_027028005.1 Persephonella sp.
TGCTTGTAAACAAAAGAATAACAAGAAACAATCCAAAAACATCTGTTTTTATATGGACTATAGTAGCTCCTTTTACACTTCTTCCAGTCCTTTATTACAACAACACTATCGCCTGTGCAACAACAGCTTTACTTTTTATAATGACCTACAATGCTTTATACGCAGGAATGGTAAGGTTTAAGTTATTCAGGAAAAGCTAAAATTATAATTATTCCTTTTCTTTGTAGAAAGGAACATATTTTTTTAATACTTCTTTTATTTTTTCTTTATCTCCTGTTTTCATTGCTTCATTCAATTCTTTTAAAAGTGATTCAATTTCTTCTATAGAAAGATTTTTGCTAATTCTAGCTATAAATACTTTTTCATGAGACGTCTTATCTGTTCCTTCTTCTGCTGTTAATAACTCTTCAAAAAGTTTTTCCCCTGGTCTTAAACCTGTAAAAACTATTTCTATATCTTCATAAGGTTTTAGACCCTGAAGTTTAATAAGCTCTTCAGCAAGTTTTAATATCTTTACAGGTTCACCCATATCTAAGACTAAAACATCTCCACCTTTTCCAATAACAGCAGCCTGAAAAACAAGCAAAACTGCCTCAGGAATAGTCATAAAATATCTTCGCATCTCAGGATGAGTAACAGTAACTGGACCACCTTTCTTTATCTGTTCTAAAAATATAGGTATCACACTACCTCTACTTCCTAAAACATTTCCAAATCTAACTGAAACAAATTCTGTTTTTCCAAAATTATTTAAAGCTGTACAAATAAGTTCTGCAACCCTTTTTGAGGCTCCCATTATACTTGTGGGATTTACTGCTTTATCTGTAGAAATATTTACAAACTTTTTAACATTACTCTCTAACGCTATATTAGCAAGGATATACGTTCCAAATATATTTGTTTTAATAGCTTCTTCAGGAAAAAACTCCATAAGAGGAACATGTTTATAAGCTGCAGCATGAAATACAATATCAATATCATTTTTACTAAAAATTTTTTTCAGTTTTTCCTTGTCTTTAATATCTCCAACCACTGGAACAAATTCTGTAAGAGATGTTAATTTCTCTTTTAGTCCATTTACTTCCAAGGTTAAATTATGTAACTCTGTTTCATCTATTTCATAGGCTATTATTTTTGCTGGATTAAATTTTAGTAATTGCCTTACTATTTCTGATCCAATAGATCCACCTGCACCACTTACAAATATATTTTTTCCTTCAAGAAAATTTTTAACCTTATTCTCATCTATCTCTACAGGTTTTCTTGCCAAAAGATCCTCTAGATTAATATCTCTTAGATCTTTCACTGTAATTGTATCCTTAGGTAAATCAGCAATACTAGGAACAATTTTTACATCTTTTATTCCATGAACGCTAGCAATATTAAAAACTTCTTTAATTTTTTTATGCGGTAATGAAGGGATAGCTATAATTATAGAATCAATTTTTTCTTTGCTTAGGATTTTTTCTAAATCAGATATCTTTCCAATAACAGGAATATTGTGTATGTAAATATTTTGTTTTATAGGATTATCATCTAAAAACCCTATTGGATAATAGTCTACATTGCTACTTCTTAAAATTTCTCTAACAATTTGTTCTCCTGTTGTTCCTGCTCCAATAATAAGAGTATTTTTTTGCCTTTTTTTATTTCTTCTTTGAATTCTTTCTACATATAATCTTTTAGCAATTCTT
>JALVKE010000097.1 GCA_027028005.1 Persephonella sp.
AATGATTTTAAATCAAAAATCATTAACTCTCTTATATACCCTTCAATTGTTATCGTTGTTGGCTTTTTAGCAATGATTGTTATTATGAATGTTGTTGTTCCAACAATCACAAAAATATACAGCCAGTTTGGAAAAGAACTTCCAACATCAACTAGGATAATTGTATTTATGTCAAATGTTTCGGGATATCTGATAAAGGGATTTCCAGTTTTACTTTTAATAGCATTTGTAGGTAAAAAAAGATTTTTAACAAAAGAGAAAATTGATTTAATAAAGCTAAAAATCCCGTTTTTCAGTAAAGTTCATCTATACTCCCAGTATTCTACATGGTCTAATACAATGTCCCTTCTTATAAAAGGAGGATTAACCCTCGATAGAGCACTGGAAATAGCAAACAAAACTCTATCAAATATTATTTTAAGAAAAAGATTTGAAGAGATAGTGGAAGATATAAAAAGAGGAAGATCTTTATCCAACCTTTTAAGAGAAAAAAAACTTTTACCAGAAAATGCTATTCAGCTTGTGCTTGTAGGAGAAGAGACAGCTCAGCTTGAGGAGATGTTTTCCCTTATATCTGAAATATACAAAAAACAGACAGAAAGACTTATTTCTATATTTTTAAGTTATCTTGAACCGGTAACCCTTATAATCCTTTCCACCCTTATAGGATTTTTTGTGTTTGCAACCCTTCTTCCTATCTTTAACTTAAGTGTGAAGTAAGCTGATAAAATATATATCTAAAATTATCAGTGAGGTAAGCAGATGCCCAAAAGGACAGATATAAATAGAATTCTCCTTATAGGTTCAGGTCCAATTGTCATTGGACAGGCAGCAGAGTTTGATTACTCAGGAACTCAGGGAGTTAAGGCTTTAAAAGAAGAAGGATACGAGGTTATCCTTGTTAACTCAAACCCTGCAACAATAATGACTGACCCAGAAGTGGCAGATAAAACATATATAGAGCCATTAACAGCTCCTATATTGGAAAAAATAATAGAAAAAGAAAGACCAGATGCTTTACTTCCAACATTAGGAGGACAGACAGCTTTAAACTTGGCTGTTGAGCTTTATGAGAAAGGAATTCTTGATAAATACAATATAAAGATGATAGGTGCAAACTATGAAGCTATAAAAAAGGCTGAAGATAGAGAGCTTTTTAAAGAAGCAATGGAAAAAATAGGTCTTAAAATGCCTAAAAGTGCTGTAGTTAAGTCTCTTGCAGAAGCTGAAGAGGTGATAGACTGGATAGGGTTTCCAGTTATTATAAGACCTTCCTTTACTCTTGGAGGAACAGGTGGTTCTGTGGCATACAACAAAGATGAGTTTCTGCCAAAAGTTAAAGCAGGATTGGAAGCTTCTCCTGTTCATGAAGTTCTCCTTGAAGAGTCTGTTTTAGGATGGAAAGAGTTTGAGATGGAGGTTATGAGAGATAAAAATGATAACTGTGTTATCATCTGCTCTATAGAAAACTTTGATCCTATGGGAGTTCATACAGGAGACAGTATTACAATAGCTCCAGCAATGACACTAACAGACAAAGAGTATCAGATATTAAGGGATTACACCATTGCAGTGATAAGAGAGATAGGTGTTGAAACAGGAGGTTCCAATGTTCAGTTCTCCCAGAACCCTGAGACAGGAGAGTTTTATGTTATAGAGATGAACCCAAGGGTTTCCCGATCATCTGCTTTAGCCTCGAAAGCTACAGGTTTTCCAATAGCAAAGATAGCAGCAAAACTTGCAGTTGGATACACATTAGATGAACTACCAAATGATATAACAAAAGAAACCCCTGCATCCTTTGAACCAACAATAGATTACATAGTAACAAAGATACCAAGATTTGATTTTGCCAAATTTCCAGAAGCAGACCCAACTTTAACAACAATGATGAAATCTGTTGGGGAAGTAATGGCAATAGGGAGAACATTTAAAGAGTCTTTCCATAAAGCCTTAAGAAGTCTTGAGCTTGGAAGATATGGATTTTATATGGGACTTGAAAAAGAAGATGATGAGACAATAAGAAAAAAGATAATAACTCCTAATGCTGATAGAGTATGGTATATAGCAGAAGCCTTTAGAAGAGGATACACTGTTGACGATATTCATAATTTCTCCCATATAGACAAATGGTTTTTGTATCAGATAAAAGAGATAATAGATTTTGAACAGGAGCTTTCTACAAAGACCCTTGCAACTATAACTGATGAAGAGTTAGAAAAGGCAAAGCAGTGGGGTTTCTCAGATAAAGAATTGGCAAGATTGCTTAAAACCACAGAAGACAAGGTAAGAGAAAGGAGAATGCAGGTTTCATATAAGGTTGTTGATACCTGTGCAGCAGAATTTAGAGCATACACACCTTACTACTACTCTTCATATGAAAAACCTTTTGGAAAAATTGATGAAAAGGGAAATATTGTTGAGATATACGACTCAGAAAACAAGGAGTTTTAGATGAAGAAATATATAATAGGAAGCCTTTTAATGGTTTCCTCTTCTTTCTCTTTTCCTTCTCATGGTCAACCTTCACCACTTGTTCCAGTTCAACCTCAGGTTCAAGGATGTGTTGGAGACTGTGCCTCCTGCCATCAAATTACAAAAGAGGAAGCAAAAAAGATACTTAGCAAAAAGTTTGATGTGAAAGAGATATTAAGTATATATATAAACAACGGTTTTTTTGAGATCTACTATAAAAATTCAAAAGGAAAAAAAGAAAAGATAAATCTCTTCTTCAGTAAAGATATGGCAACTAGAGAAATAATTTTTTTAGACAATAAGTAGGATTAAATATGGAGAAGCAGTTTCCTCAATTTCCAAAAGAAAAGTTAAATATTAAGTTTAAAGCTTTGGTTCCTTTAGTGACAATATCTATCTTATTTAGTATTGTCCTTTTCTTTACATCTTTTAAGGTAATTCCTAGTGGATATGTTGGAGTAAAGTTAAACCTTGGAAAAGTAGATTTTGAAGAGTTAAAACCAGGACTTCATATAATAATCCCAGCTATTCAGGATATTATTGAGATGTCTGTTAGAACCCAGTCTTACGACTTGAGAGGAGTAAACTCTATAAACTCTCTATCAAAAGATGGATTAACAATAAACACAGAACTAACAGTTTTATACAAAATAATGCCAGACAAAGCAGCAGAGATATTTGTTGAGTATGGTTTAGACTATGAGAAGAAGATAATAAAACCTGTTATAAGGGCAGCTGTAAGAGATGTTATTGCAACATTAGACAGCTCACAGGTCTATCAGGAAAGGGAACTTATCCAGAAAAAGCTTATGGAGAGAGTTTCAAAAGAATTAGCAAAAAGATATATACTTCTTGATGAAATTCTTATTAGAGATATAAAACTGCCAAAGAGAGTTGTTGAAGCCATAGAGCAAAAGAGAAGAGCTTATGAAGAAATGCAAAAGATGAAGTTTATTGTTGAAAAGGAGAAACTAGAGGCAGAGAGAAAGAGAGTAGAGGCAAAAGGTATAGCAGATGCAAATAAGATAATAGCAGGTTCATTAACGAGAGAGTACCTTCAGTGGAAGTTTATTGAAAATATAAAAGACTATGCAACTGGTGAAAATAATACAGTGATTTTAATTCCTTATGGGGAAGAGATGACTCCAATAATAAATATACCTAGCAAACATCGTTAAAGTAAGATTATAATGTTATTATAACCATATATTTGAGAACGAATAAGAAACATCAAATATCAAAAATCAATTCTAATCTACAGTTCAGCTAAATATTCAGGAGGAAAAATGAAGGATAAGCTTTTAGAGATGTTTCAACTTCAAGAAAATTTAAATAGAAAAATAGATGAAAATTGGAGAGATATTAGGACATATGAAGATTTTGCTAGGGCGACATGGATAGAGTGTGCTGAGCTTGTTGATAGTCTTCCGTGGAAATGGTGGAAAAAACAGGAAGCAGATCTTGATAATGTAAAGATAGAAGTTGTTGATATATGGCATTTTATAATGTCCTACATCCTTTTGGACTACAAAGATATAGGCAAAGCTATAGAGAGTAATCCTGTAAACTACTTTATAAAAGCATTAAAAGAAGATTTCTCTAATATTAAAATAGATGGAGAGTATATAAATCACTACTTAGGAGAAACAGACTATTACAGAAAAATAATATTCCTTGCTGAAAGAGTAGCAGAAGGATTTTTAAAACAAGATATCTTAGAAGGAATATTTTTCTTTGGTTTATTGGTGAAAAATACCATATCCTTTGATGAACTGTATCTTCTATATATAGGGAAAAATATCCTAAATCATATAAGACAGGAGAAAGGTTATAACACAGGGGAATATAAAAAGTTCTTTGATGGAATAGAAGATAATCAGTATCTATTTCAGATTGTAAAAGAAGTAGAAAATAAGGATCAGTTAGAGGAAAAGATTAGAGAAGCATTTAAAAAATTAACATAAATAAAGGAGGTTAGAAAGATGGACCCATATGGAATGTTTATTAGTGAGCTATTTTGGCTTATCTTTTTGCTACTGCTTCTTATGCCTATGATACAGGCAAGAACTCTAGAGTGGAGCAGAGAAAGATTAATCAGAGCTATCGAGGAAAAAAGAAAGTCAAGAGTTATTACTCTTATCCACAGACAGGAGACCCGTTCAATTCTTGGTCTATTTATGATGAGATTTATAACAATTGAAGACTCGGAGCAGATACTTAGAGCTATTAGAATGACTCCAAAAGATATGCCTATTGATTTAATTATTCACACACCTGGCGGAATTGCCCTTGCCGCTACACAGATTGCAAATGCTTTAGCTGATCACCAGGCTGAAGTTAGAGTTATTGTTCCTCACTATGCAATGTCAGGGGGGACACTTATAGCCTTAGCTGCAGATAAGATCATTATGGATGAGCATGCAGTATTAGGTCCTGTTGATCCTCAGTTAGGTCAGGAGCCAGCTGCTTCGTTGGTAAAGATAAAAAAACTTAAGCAGCCAAAAGATATAGAAGACTCAACCTTAGTAAAGATAGATGTTAGTGAAAAAGCATTAAGACAGATGTATGACTATGTTATAGGTCTTTTAAAGAAAAAAGGATATTCAGAAGAACAGGCTAAAAAAATTGCTGAAGAATTAGCCCTTGGAAAATGGACTCATGATTATCCTTTCACTGTTCCTTTCTTAAAGAAATTAGGTTTAAAAGTTTCTACTGATGTTCCAGAAGAAGTATACGCTTTAATGGATCTATATCCTCAACCTCAAGGTACACCTTCTGTTCAGTATATTCCTGTTCCATATCAAAAACCAGGAACAGGAAATAGTGCTGGAATAGGAATACCTAAAAAATGAAATATCAAAAGAGTATTTGGACAAAAATAAGAGATATATTTTTAACAGGATTATTTATATTTCTGCCTATTGTTATAACAATATGGTTAGTTTTCTGGCTTTTAGGATTATTTAATAATTTAGTTATACCTCTTTTAAATCGTTTTTTTCCCATCCCAAATATTCCCGGGGTGGGTCTTCTTTTTGTTTTAATTTTAATATTTATTATTGGACTTTTTGCTCAAAATTACTTTGGTAAAAAGATATTTGAGATATGGGATGCCATAATAGATAGAATTCCCCTTGTTAGATCTGTATATCATGCAACCCGTCAGATGATGGAAAACCTTTTTGATAGTAAATCTAAATTTAGAAAAACGGTTCTTGTTGATTTTCCAAGGAAAGGTATCCTTTCTATAGGATTTGTTGCAAACGAAATTAAAATTGAAGAAGATGATTATTATGTTATATACGTTCCAACAGCACCAAACCCAACATCAGGATATACCTTATTTGTAAAAAAGAATGATGTTATTCATACAGATATGTCTGTTGAGGAAGCAACAAGAATTATACTTTCAGGAGGAATAGTAACTAAACAATTTATAAAAATTTCTAAAGATAGCCTTGACAATGTTGATAAAAATTCTCTAAAAAGCTAAAATTTATAACACTGTTTTAAAATTTATATCTGGAGTAGAGATATGTCTTGGATAAGCTTAGAGAAGATTAAGAGGTTAGGGGAAAAGTTTGATTATGTTACTGTTATAGAAAATGATAAAGGTTTTCATTCAGTGGAAGTCCCTAAAGAAAATCTTATTGAGTTTTTAACGTTCTTAAAAACTGATCCTGAATACTCTTTCAAAATGTTCATTGACTGGACAGTAATAGACCATGGAAAAAAAGCAGATCCAAGATTTCAAGGGGTTTTAATATTATTTTCTCCTGAATACAAGGAGAGAATAATTGTAAAATCCTGGGCTACAGATGAAACTCTACCTTCTCTAACAGGTTTATGGAAAGGGGCTAAATGGGCTGAAAGAGAAGCTTGGGATATGTTTGGAATAAGATATGAGGGACATGAAAATCTCGTTAGGATGTTCCTCTGGGAAACGTATAAATATCATCCTTTAAGAAAGGACTTCCCATTAAGAGGAATAGAAGAAGTTGAGCTTCCCTCTTTAAATGAAAAAGAGAGAATGGATCAGCTTGAAGGGGCTATGAACTACTCAAGAATGCACACGGCCCTTCCAACATTGGAAGATCTAGAGATCACCCAAAAAGCAAGAATGCCTCAGAAAAAAGCACAGGTTGTTCTAAACTGGGGACCCCTGCATCCAGGAACTCACGGAACTATATGGTTCTTGTTTGATATGGAAGGGGAATACGTAAAAGAGTGTGATATTATCATCGGTCAGCTTCACAGAGGTGTTGAAAAGCTAGCAGAAAACTTAAATGTTCAGCAGATAATACCTTATACAGATAGAATGGATTACATTGCAGCTATAAACGAAAATCACTCTGTTTGTATAGCTGCAGAAAAACTTCTTGGAATACATGAGAAAATTCCAGAGAAAGCAAAATATATAAGAACTATGATGGCTGAGCTTTCAAGAATAAACTCTCACCTTCTCTGGCTTGGAACGTATGCTCTAGATCTTGGCGCATTAACAATGTTCCTGTATACCTTTAGAGAAAGAGAAAAGTTAATGGATATTTTTGAAGGTATAACAGGTGCAAGATTTACTATAAATTACTTTAGGGTTGGTGGTGTTTATGCAGATCTTCCTTATGGTGCTCTAGATGCCATAGAGCATTTCTTAAAAGATTTTCCTCAAAGATTAAATGATTATGAAACTCTCTTAACTAGAAATAGAATATGGCTAAAGAGAAATGTTGATGTTTGTATTATTTCAGAGGATGATGTTTATGATTATGGTTTAACAGGAGCAGTAGCAAGAGCTTCTGGTGTTCCATACGACTTAAGAAAAATAGATAAGTATGATGCATACGGAGAGGTTGACTTTGATATACCTGTTGGAGAAAAAGGAGACTCTTACGATAGATATTTAGTAAGAATTGAAGAGATAAGACAGTCTGTAAGAATAGTAAATCAATGTATTGAAAAATTAAGAAAGATGTCTAAAAACGATCCATACTTTTTTGAACCTGAAGATAAGAAAATGAAAATAACAATAGATGGAAGAGGAACTAAGCTATTTAAAGGTGAGGTTTACGCTGCTGCTGACAACCCAAGAGGTGAGCTTGGAGTTTATATCTACCAACCAAAAGATGGTATAAAACCATTTAGATTTAGATTACGTTCAGGAGCATTTTATAACTTACAGATATTTACAAAAGCAATAATAGGAAGACCAATTGCAGATGCTATTACGTTACTTTCAACAATAGACCCAGTTGTTGGTGAAACTGATAGGTAATTAATTTTGGAGGATTATTATGGGTATTAAAAAAGTTGGATTAAATAGAAATATAGCTCCTCAGAATATAGTTGAGAAAATTTTCTTTCTAGATTTTGCTAAAGGTTTAAAGACAACAATAAAACACCTATTTAGAAAAGTTATTACTGTAGATTTTCCCTTTGAAGTTATTGTTCCTGCTGCTAGGTTTAGAGGTGTTCACGGTCTTAGGAATGTTGATGGAACAGAACCAGAAGATTTTCAATCCTGGGTTAAAAAGTTAAAAATAAAGCCCCCTGAACCAGGAGAAACTAGATGTATTGCTTGTAAATTCTGTCAGGCAGCATGTCCTGTTCCAGAAATATTTGTTATCAAAGCAGAAAAGCTTGATGTTCCTGAAGATCACCCATACCATGGATTAAAAGTATTAGCTCAGTTTGATATGGATTTAGGAAAATGTATGTTCTGCGGATTGTGCACACAGGCATGTCCAACAGCATGCATTATTCATACAGACGTTTATGATCTATCGTCATACACAAGAAGAGGGGCTATCTTAAATAAAGAACAGCTAGCAAAAATAGCTGATGATTTTATAAAAAGAAGAGGAAAAGAAAAATTTGACGAGCATTCTCATTGGCCAGATACGCAAAGAGTATGGCCTGAGTATGATTTTGCTAGGGCAAAAGCTTGGGATAATAATCCACCTTTATTTGGACCAAACTATGCAGACCAAGAATAAATATTTAATTTTCATTAAATAGACAAATGCCCCTTCAAGGGGCGTTTTATTTTAAAAGACTGTTTCACTTTTTTATCTAATATTAAAATCAACATATTCAAATCTCCTTAAAACCCCCCAAACACAATGAAACGAAGAGATTTAAAACTCTTTAAAAGGCTAGTATTTTGGGAAAAATTGAAATCACTTTTAGAGATATAATTCAAGAAATATCTCGAAGTTTATTCAGTTACTTACAGGCAAAAAAGCTAAAAAGCTTTTAGATACTTATCTACCAGAAGTGAAAGAGAGAAGAGCAGATTTTCTCGTTGAGTTAGAAGATGATTCTATTTTTCATCTGGAACTTCAAACTCAAAACGATAAAAAACATGCCTTTTAGAATGCTTGAATATTTCGTTCTTATATCTGCCAAATATCCAAACAGAAAAATAAAACAGATAGTTTTGTATGTTGGTGAAAAACCTTTAAATATGAAAAACAGAATAGAAACAGAAAATTTAAACTTTAGCTACAGGCTAATGGATATAAGAGAGATAAGCTGTGAAGAGTTATTAAAAAGCGATAGTCTAACAGATAAAATATTAGCAGTATTGTGTGATGTTAGAAATCCAGAGAAATATTTTAAAGAGGTTTTAGAAGAGTTATACAGATTGCCTAGGAGAGAAAGGAAAGATTATCTTAAGAAATTGTTGAACCTGTTAACAATAAGACCTAAATTAGTTTTAAGTTTTGAGAAGGAGGAAAGGAATATGCCAATTACTATAGATGAAGAGTTGATAAAAGAACATCCTTGGTTTAAGAGAGGAAGACAGGAAGGTAAAAAAGAAGGTAAAGAAGAAGGTTTAAAAGAAGGTTTAGAAAAAGCAAAACGTGAAGATGTAATAAGTCTATATCAGGCAACAGGATGGGATGCTGAAAAAATAGCCGAAGTTTTAAAACTGCCCATTGATTTTGTTGAAAATGTTCTTAAAAAGGATTAAGAGTAAACTTTCTTTTATTAAATTCGATACTTTTAAATCTTTGCTTCTTTTAGTATAAAGTTTTCCACAACGTCTAATATATTCTCCCCTACAAAATCAGCTTCTGTGTTATCTATATATTTCATTCCCTGACCTGTTTTTACTAAAGCTGCTTTTAAACCTTCTTTATGAGCTGCCTTTATATCGTTTTCTTTATCTCCTATAAGAAAAGAAGCAGAAGGGTCTATATTAAACTCTTCTATACCCTGTTTTATCATTCCACTTTCAGGTTTTCTACAGTCACACTTAATAGACAGTTTTGGAATGACACCTTCAGGATGATGGGGACAGTAGTAAACTTTATCTATATGTATTCCTTCTTTCTTAAAAACATCAAGCATATGCTTAGTTAGGTTTAGAAAATCCTCTTCTGTATAATATCCAACAGCAATACCTGATTGATTTGTTACAATAAGGAGCTTGTAACCTGCATCCTGAAGTTTTCTTAATGCGGGAAAAACTTCAGGATATATATAAAAGTTTTCTAATTTATGGACATATCCAAAATCCTCATTTATAACTCCATCTCTGTCTAAAAAAACAGCTTTATTTTTCACATAACCCCTCCAAGAGTTAGTTCTTTTATTCTTATTGTAGGTTGAGCATCCCCTACTGGTACTCCCTGTCCACTTTTCCCACAGGTTCCTATAGACCAACCTAGATCATAACCAACTGCATCTATATCCATTAAAGCTTTTGGACCATTTCCAATAAGAGAAGCTCCTTTTATAGGATATGTTATTTTTCCATTTTCTATCAAGTATCCTTCTATAACTTCAAATACAAAATCTCCATTTACAGTATTAACCTGTCCACCTCCCATCTTCACAACAAAAATACCTTTTTTTGTATCAGAAAGCATATCGTGAGGATTATCTTTTCCTGGTGCTATGTATGTATTTGTCATTCTAACCATCGGTATATGTCTAAAGTTTTCTCTTCTACCATTCCCTGTAGATTCTCTATTTTCTTTCATCGCTGTTAATCTGTCATACATGTATCCTACAAGGAAGCCATCTTCAATTAAAATATTCTTTTTAGCTGGTACACCTTCATCATCAAAGTTTAAAAATCCATTTTTTCCTATTTCTGTTCCGCTGTCTATAACAGTTACAAGCTCAGAAGCTACTTTTCCTCCTAACCTGTTTGTATAAACAGATAAACCCTGCTGAACAAGATCTGCTTCAAGACCATGTCCAACAGCCTCATGTATCATTGTTCCCCCTGCTTCAGAGGAAATAATAACAGTAAATTTTCCAGCAGGAGCAGGTTTTGCTGAAAGTCCTAAAACTGCTCTTTCAGCTGATTTAGTAGCAACAAAATCAACAACATCTACAAAGTCTTCATCAAAAAGTTCATAACCTATACTTCCACCAGTGCTTTCATATCCTCTATACATATTCTTTCCATCTGAAGCAATGGTTTCTACATAAAAGTTTATTCTTATTTGAGTATCCTCTACGATTTCTCCTTCAGTATTTATCACTAGTATCTTTCTTTTCTGCTCTTTAAGAAATACTTTTACCTGTTTTATCCTTTTATCATAGATCCTTACTATATCGTTAGCTCTTTCAAGAATATCCTTTTTTAATGAAAGAGAAACATCTTCAGGATCTTTTATGACTGGAGTAAAAGCTCTAGCATATTTATGACCTACTTTTATCTTTCCTTCCCCTTCTCTAGAAGCAAGAGTTTTTGCTATCTCAAGTAGATTTTCTTTTGTAAATTCAGAGGTATAACCATACCTTGTTTTAAAATCTTTAATGAGTCTTATTCCTACTCCTGTATCTCTTCCTTCAATTGGAACCTCGATCTTGTTATCCTCAAGTTTTAAGATGAGATTTTTTGTATCTTCATAAAATATCTCTCCATACTGTCCCCCATCTGCCATTAATGCTGTGAGGACATATGGAGCATTTTCTCTAACAAATATTTCCATCTATAACCCCATTATAAAAGCAACTTCTTCAGGTGTTTTTCCTTCTAATAAATATCCTAAAGCCTGAAGCCCCTTATCGTCTATAGAAATATACAATGCTTTATCTCCAGAGCTAAATGGAACAACAAGAACAGGAACTCTCCATGTTTGGATAAATCTATCCCATTTTTTTTGAAGATCTGCAGATAGTATTTGAGCTTCTCTCTTTTTTCCTAATATATAGTTAACTAAAATAAACATATATCTAGCCTCGTTTATCTTTGAGGCTGCTTTTGCAAGTTCTCTCCTTGCCCCTTTCATATCTCCATCTATATACTTGTTAAATCCTTCTACAAAAGCTTTTTCCTCTTCCGGCAGATCTAAATAAACCTCAAAGGGTATTTCCATATACGTTTCTATATTATCAAACTCAAAAGTTGGAGCAACCTGAGTGTGAAACTTTTCTGGATGCCCTTTAAATATAAGGATAGAAGGTTTTCTTTCCTGTGTATTAACCATAAAAATCACCTCTAAAGTGTTCTTTTAACTGTGTATTATAGACTATACAGTATGTCTGTCAGTGATATTCCTCAGAACTTACTTTTCAAACTTCTCTTTTAACATAGCAGGTATCTGATGAACATTATGACATTTTGAGCAGTTGTTTACTCCTATGTGGCCTAAAGAAGAGAATATTTTATCTTTCTCTCCTTTCATCAAAGCTTCTTTTAGTGTTGAAAGTTTTCCTTTTATCTCTTTACTAAAATAAATCTCTTCTGATGCCTTATTTGTATGACAGTCTGAGCACATCTGCTGAAGACCTTCAAATCTCTTAATAAAGTTATTTCCTGCTTTTACAGCTTTTGTATTATCTCCCTGCATAAGATAAATTTTTAGTAGCTTCATATCGTTGGTCATCTTTTTCATATAATCGTGAACTCCATACTCAACACCTGTTACTGGGTCTTCTACAGAGGATGTATCAAAAGATGGATAGTGGTATTTAATCTTTGTTGAAAGTTGGTAGTTTTTGTGACACTGAACACACGTTTTGCCTACAACATTTGCATACTTTTTAACAGAAGATACATTTTTTTCTTTTACTGCTTCAACAAGATTGTTCATTGCTTCTTTTCTTAAAACCTTATCCCATTTCTTAACAAGTTTTCCTATTTTAAAGTAATGATTTTTCATCTTTTCAGCCCAGTTTAATGCTTTATCCCAGTTTTTTTCTTGAATATTTGCAAAAATACCAGTAAAAGAAGTAGAAAGTTGATACATGTTTGTTAAAAATTCAAACTTATCTGAGTTTGGCGGATAGTATTTTCCAAGTTCCTCTGGAGGCTCTTTTAGCTTAACTGTTTTTGCATTCACCATAGAAAAAATCAAAAGTGCTGATAAAGAAACTCCTATCATTTTTTTCATCTTGCTACCCTCCTAAAAGAAGAAATCTATTCTAAATATTCAAAAATAACCTGTGTGTTAAAATGATAAAACTCATTATACAGTAGTGTTATAAACATATATTATTCTTTAAAAATAAGAAAAAGGAGATTAGGAGGAGAAGATGATAGAAGTTAAACCTGAGATTTTAGAAAAGATGAGGAAGTTTGCTGAAAACTTTTCTAAAAAGTCTGGAACAGTTGTAAATCCAAATAAAGAAGCAGCAGAAGCTGTTATTCAAGGGTTAGCAGCTCACGTTCAGGAGCTTGGAAAACCTTTATGTCCATGTAATTTTTATCCTGACAAATATGAAGAAGTAAAAAGAAGAAGATGGATATGTGCCTGTGATGAAATGCAGGCGTTAAAATACTGCCACTGTCTTTTATTCACAACAGAGGAAGGTTTACCAATAACAGAGTATCTTCCTGAATGGCACGAAGGAAGACAGATTTATGGACTTGTTAAAGATCCAACACCAGATAAAGGTAGAGCTTTAGCAAGACCTGAGAAGATATTTGAAGTCTTGAAAGAGTATGTAGTTGAGCACAATTTAGACATACCTGATGAAGAAATATGGGAGTGGGCTCATAAGGTAGCCAAAAAGAAATGAGATATATATTTGGTTTTTTACTTTTAATATTAGGTATTCTGGGAGTTATATTCCCTATTCTCCCAGGAATACCTTTTTTAATAGCAGCAGCTTTCTTATTTGGTATTATAGATGAAAGCAGATTTTTAAAGCTTTTGAAAAAGTTTAAAACAGATAAAAAGAACACATTTGTTAACAAGATAATAAACTATGTAATAATAAGATATATTCATAAGAAAAGAATTCCTTCTAAATCTGTTAAAAGTATAATATATCCGTAATTAAAATATAGGTAAAAATATGGATAAAAAAGAGTATTTAAAAACTGCTGATAATCAGCTATCAAAAGCACAGGAACACATAGATATAGATATGTGTGATGACGGTCTTGTTTTTTACCATCTTCAAAATGCAGTAATTAACTATCTAAAAGCTTTAGCTAAAGGTTTTAACCTTGATACAGAGGATTTTTCCTCTATTAGTGAGTTGATTGATGAAATAGAGAGTAAAACAACTGTTTCTTTCCCTGATTTTATTGATGAATTAAGAGATATGGATGAGATATTTATTTCTTCAAGTTGTTCAACATCTGTTTGTTTTGATATAGATTTTTATGGAGATATGTATGAAGCAGTAATTAAGCTGAGAGATTTTGTCAAAAGCAAACTGGAGGAATAGATGTTTTTAGATAGGATAAAAGGTTTTAAAAGTTATAAAACAGAAACAACCCCATGTAAAATAAAACTATCTTCAAATGAAAATCCTTTTGAGCTTCCTCTATGGCTTAAAGAAAAGATTGCAGATGCAGTAAAAAATATTCCTTTCCAAAGATATCCAGATCCAACGTCTCATAGACTAAAAGAGGTTATAGCTAACTTTTATGGAGTAAAGCCTGAAAATCTGGTTTTAGGAAATGGTTCTGATGAGCTTATACAGCTTTTAACAATAATAGTAGGGGAAATAAACCAGCCTGTAATGTATCCTATCCCAACATTTCCTATGTATCAGGTATCAGCTGATATAGTAGGTAGAAAAAAGATTGAATTTCCTTTAGATGAAGATTTTCAGCTTAAAAAAGAAGAGATAGACAAAGCTTTAGAGAAAAAACCTATTCTTTCTTTCTTTGCTTCCCCTAACAATCCTACAGGAAATACATTTGATAGAGAGCTTATAAAGTATGTTGCAGACAACAATGTTTTTACAGCTGTGGATGAAGCATACATAGATTTTTCTGATAAAGAAGATTTTGTAGAAGAGGCATTAAACAGGGAAAATCTAGTTGTTTTAAGAACAATGTCAAAGATTGGTCTTGCAGGAATTAGGCTAGGGGTCCTAATAGCGAATGAAGATATTGC